>CANGFE010000079.1 GCA_947453155.1 Beijerinckiaceae bacterium
GCTTCGAAGACGGCTTCATCGACAAGGATGGCGTGAAGCATCTGAAGGGTTCTGATGCGCATAAGGCATCGGTGACGGGCGATACCGTCGGCGACCCCTACAAGGACACAGCGGGCCCCGCTGTGAATCCGGCGATCAAGATCACCAACATTGTCGCTCTGCTGCTGCTCGCCGTTCTGGCGCATTAAGCAAAGCGAAATTGGAATCAAGAAGGGCGGGGGAAACCCCGCCCTTTTTTTGTCTTTAGGCCAGTGAAACCTGAAGCCTGCGACCAACCGCTTGGGCTGCGCGCTGCAAGGTCGCAAGCGTGACAGAATCCGTCTTGGGGTCGAGCAGGCGATCAAGCTGTCTGCGGCTCGTCTTCATGCGCAAAGCCATGGCCGTTTTGGTCAGCTTTTGTGTCTCCATCGCCTCGATAATTTGTTCGGCGATGATGTCTTTGAGCGCGCGTTCTTCTGCAGCAGCGAGCAAACCTTGTTCCGCGAGAAAGTCATCAAATGTCTCGGTGCTGATCCGTCCTTTTTTGCTGGTCATGTTGCGATCTCTTTCATCCTCTTGCGAGCGAGCTCCAGATCCGTTTTCGGGGTTTGCTGTGTTTTCTTGATGAAGCCGTGCAGCAAAACCATCTCATTCCCAACCATGCAGAATATAATGCGGGCGATCCGATTGCCTTCAAGATCACTGCGCACCTCCCAGAGACCCGTGCCCAAAGGCGCGCAGACGGGGCGACCAAGTGGCCAGCCGAATTCAACTCTCTGGATGTCCGTGCCAATCGTCAGCCTGTCGGCTTGGCTCAGCTCAAGTATCCAATCTCTGACCGGTTTACGGCCCGCGGCGGTCTTATAAAATCGCGCAACGAGCTTTTTCGCCCGAGTGATCTTGGTGATTGTGCCAATTTTGGCACGTTTTGAAAAGGGCATTGTGCCGTGTCCGGCGAAATAAAAAATGGCAATGATTGAAAAGTAGACGCGTCATTCGGCAACGGCAACGTGGCCAAACAAAAAAGCCGACCTGCGAGGGTCGGCTTTTTGAATGGTTGCGATAGAAGCGGATCAGAACCGCAAGAGGCCTGTCAGCGCATTGCGGATGAAGCTCGATTCCGTGCCGCCTGTTGGCGTCGTGCGGCTGATGAAATCAACCACCTGTCCATCTTCGAGGCCGTAATTGGCGACCCGCTCGACCCGTTTTGCCTTGGAGAAATAGACCGCCACCACGCGCTGATCGACGATCTTGGGATCGAGGAATTGCACCGTACGTTCGGTCTTCTGGGTGATGTAATACCAGGCTTCCGCGCCGATGGTGGATGTGGTCGAGGGCGTGCCCATGACGGTCAGGACTTGCTCGGCTGACGCGCCGACCTTCACCTGTTCCAACGCCTTCGTATCCAGCACATAGCCGTGCTGGATCGTGCCGTCATAGCCCAAGCACCCGCCAAGGCTCAGCGCCAAAGCCAGCGCGCCCGCCATGCGGATCGGAGCGGAGAGGCGGCGTACCGCTTTCTTGTGATCAGAAACTGCGTCCATCAGACCCATCTCCGGGAATTTTCCTTGCATCCGAGACCACCGATGCCTAACCCCCGTCTGATGGAAATGCAAGCAAAGCTCAGCCATGGGCCTTAAGCTTTATCCGCCACCTGCCGGAGCCAGTCATCATGTTCGGCCTTTTCAGCCGCAACCGTAACAAGCCACTCATCGACAAGCTTCACGGCGAGATCATGGCGGGAGTCCTCAACCCAGCGCTTTATCTGAGCTGCGGGGTCCCCGATACATTCGAGGGCCGCTTTGAAATGCTGGTCCTGCATGGGGCCTTGACCACGCGCCGTATCGAGCGCTTGGCCGCTCCCGGTCCTGACCTTGCCCAAGACCTGACGGATGCCATCTTCCGCTATCTCGATGTGACGCTGCGCGAGATGGGTGTGGGTGATACAACCGTGCCAAAGAAGATGAAAAAACACGCCGAAAGCTATGCTGGGCGTGGGTTTTCTTATCTCACAGCTCTTGATGCACAAGATGAAGGCGCACTGCGTCTGGCCTTGGCGCGCAATGTTTTTGGCGATGAGGCGCAGGCCTCCTCAGGGCAGGCCAAGCGTCTGGCGCGTTATGCCATGGCGGTTGAAACGACCCTTGGGCATTATGAACTGGATCATTTTTTGAGCGGTCAGATTGGCTATCCCAATCCCGCTTCTGACACTGGAGCCTGATGATGGCGCGTAAATCCCCCCCGCCGTCCGACAAGGGTAAGGGCCGCAAGGCCAAGGACAGCGAGAATGACCTGTCACGTGGCCGCGCTGCTTTGCCGCCGCCCGCCGGGCTCGATGTCATGCCGCGGCCCATTCTGGCCGATGATATTCGTGAGGACGGCAAAAGCGTGGTTGAGGTGGAGGCCAGCGAGGCCGAGCGCGCCGCTCTGGCCGAGGCCTACCATTTGGTCGGCATTTCGTCCCTAAAGGCCCGGTTGAACCTCGCCAAGCGCGGCCCGGTGATCCGTATCACGGGCGTTCTGAAGGCCCATCTGACCCAGATCTGCGTCGTCACCATGGAGCCCTTCGAGAGCGACGTCGAAGACCAGATCGAGTTGGAATTTGCCCCGCCGGCCTATGTGACCGAGGCCTGGGAGCGGTTGGCTCAATTGGAAGCCTCTGGCTCCACCGAGGATCTTCCTGAGCCGCCAGACCAGATTGTCGACGGCAAGATCGACCTGGGCGCGCTGACCAGCGAGGCTTTGGCCTTGGCGCTCGACCCCTATCCGAAAAAGCCGGGGGCGGAATTTGAGGGTCTGGCCGATGCTGCGCCGACCGCCGAGGAATCCCCCTTTGCCGTTCTCGCTCGCCTCAAGGGGCAGGGTGGAGAAACGACATCGTGAGCCTGTGGCAAGCGTGAGGATGGCTGTTTCCCTTGGCCTCTGAAAGGTCTATGGTCCGCCACCTTTCACGAACCCGGCCACGCTCAAAGGGAGCCTCGGTTCCATGTCTACTTCCGTCAGGATCGCGCTCGACGCCATGGGCGGCGATCATGGCCCTTCTGTTGTGATCCCCGGCGCGGCTCATGCGCTGAAGACCCGACCCGATATTCAGTTCCTGCTGTACGGAGATGAGGCCAAGCTCGCGCCTTATCTCGCCCAGCATCCGGAGCTGAAAGCGCGCTCGCGGGTCATTCACACCGATGTGGCCGTCGCCATGGATGACAAGCCAAGTCAGGCTCTGCGCCGCACACGCAAATCCTCATCCATGTGGATGGCGATTGAAGCGGTGAAAAATGGTGAGGCCGATTGCACCGTCTCGGCCGGCAATACCGGCGCGCTGATGGCGATGTCGACTGTCTGCTTGCGCACGATGGCCGGCATTGAACGCCCCGCCATTGCCGCCATGTGGCCGACGATGCGTGGCCGCGCCATTGTTCTCGATGTGGGTGCCACGATTGGCGCGGATGCGCAGCATCTTGTTGATCTCGCGATCATGGGATCGGCCATGGCGCGCATCGTGCTCAACATTGAAACGCCCAGCGTTGGCCTTCTCAATGTTGGTGTCGAAGAAATCAAAGGCATTGAAGAGGTGAAAGCCGCCTCGCGTATTTTGCGCGAAGGCAAGATTCCCTCGCTTCGCTATCAAGGCTTTGTTGAAGGCGATGATATCGGCAAAGGCACGGTCGATGTTGTGGTGACGGAAGGTTTTACCGGCAATATCGCGCTGAAGACAGCTGAAGGCACAGCCAAACAGCTCGCCACTATTTTGCGTGAAGGCATGCAGGCTAATCTTTTCACCAAGCTTGGTTATCTTCTGTCACGTAGCGCCTTCCAAAATCTCAAGAGCAAGATGGACCCAAGCCATGTGAATGGCGGCGTGTTCCTCGGGCTCGACGGCATTGTCATCAAAAGTCACGGCGGCACGGATGTGCGCGGATTTTCCAATGCTGTCGGCATAGGCTTCGATATGGTCCGCCATCAATTGCTTGAAAAAATTCGACATTCTCTCGCAGTGTCGGATGACCGGCGGATCACCATAACAGACGAGATGGATGCGCGCGCCTGAGGGTGCGCGAAGGTAAACGGAACGAGACATTGACCTCAGCCCCGACGAAATTGCGCTCTGTCATTCGCGGCATCGGCTCTTATTTGCCTGCGAATAAAGTCAGCAATGCCGATCTCGAAAAAATGGTTGATACCAGCGATGACTGGATCGTCCAGCGCACGGGCATTCGCAACCGTCATATTGCGGCCGAAGGCGAAACCACATCGCAGCTCGCAACGCATGCGGCCAATGAAGCTTTGGCCCATGCCGGCCTCACCGCACAAGACATTGATCTTGTCGTCGTGGCGACATCCTCTCCCGATTACACATTCCCTTCGACAGCCACACAGGTGCAAGCTGCCATCGGCATGCATCATGGCGCGGCCTTTGACGTGCAGGCGGTCTGCTCCGGCTTTGTTTATGCTGTGACGATTGCCGATAAATTTCTCACCTCCGGCTCGCACAAACGCGCGCTGGTGATTGGGGCTGAAACATTCTCGCGCCTGCTCGACTGGAATGACCGCACGACCTGCGTGCTGTTTGGCGATGGCGCGGGCGCTGTCGTGCTGGAAGCGCAAGAGGGCACGGGCTCGGTGAAAGATCGCGGTGTGCTCACCACGCATCTGCGCTCCGATGGTCGCCATCGCGAAAAACTTTATGTCGATGGTGGTCCGTCCTCGACCAAGACGGTCGGACATTTGCGCATGCAGGGTAAGGATGTCTTCCGCCATGCAGTGAGTATGGTGACGGATGTCATGGTCGATGCTTTTGCGGCAACCGGAACGACCGCGGAAGATCTCGACTGGTTTGTGCCCCATCAAGCCAACCGCCGCATCATCGATGCGTCGGCTGAGAAGCTCGGCATTGCGCCGGCAAAAATCGTCGTGACAGTGGACCAGCACGGCAATACTTCGGCCGCGTCCATCCCGCTGGCATTGGCCACGGCGGTGAAGGATGGCCGAATCAAGCCCGGCCAGCTCGTCATGATTGAGGCAATGGGCGGCGGCTTTACCTGGGGCTCTGCCCTGATCCGCTGGTAGCCAGAGAAAATTCTTCTCTTTTGAGACCTGTGCCGGGGTGCATTTTCATGCGGCCCGGTGCTTTGCGTTGCCGTTGCGCCAGTCTCGTGTCTTAAACTTCACTTTCTCGTTGCAAAGGTAACGTTATCAGTTACGATAATCTTGTTTTTCATTATGGAAATTGCCATGACCCGAACTCATTTTGACACGAAAGAGACTCATACCGTCACCCGCGCTGACTTGGCTGAGGCGGTTTATGGCCGTGTTGGCCTGTCGCGGGCGGATTCCGCTGAAATGGTCGAGGTCGTGCTTGGCGAAATCTCCGAGGCGATTGCCCGCGGGGAAGTCGTGAAGCTCTCCTCCTTCGGCTCTTTCATGGTGCGCATGAAGGGCGAGCGGGTCGGCCGCAACCCGAAAACGGGTATTGAGGTGCCGATTACACCGCGCAAGGTGATGGTCTTCAAACCTTCGAATATTATGAAGCAGCGAATCAATGAAGGGACGGCAGTCGACGTCCTGAAGTGAGATGGAGATCCTCGCCATGGACAGACACGCTGATGCCTTCCGGACAATCAGCGAAGTGGCCGAGGATCTTGATCTTCCCCAGCACGTGCTGCGTTTCTGGGAGACCCGCTTCACGCAAATCAAGCCGATGAAGCGGGGCGGTGGCCGTCGCTACTATCGCCCCGATGATGTTGAGCTGCTGCGCGCCATTCGCCACCTTCTCTACGGGGAAGGCTATACGATCCGCGGCGTGCAGCGCATTTTGAAAGAGCAGGGCGCCAAGGCGGTGATTGCCTTGGTGCGCGAGGGCGCGACGCGCCCGCCGCTTGTGCAGGCTCAGCCCCAGGAGCCAGCACCGAGCTCTGCGCGGATTGAGCCCGTGATGAGCGGTCAGGCTTTGCCTGACGATGATGAGGATAACGATCTCGCGCCCATCGGCTATTCGAGCCACTCTGGCTATGCGGGCTCTCATGAGGTCATGGGCGGCCTTTCCAGCGCTGATATTTCCGCTCTGCAGGGCGTCTTGGCCGAGCTTGCCGAATGTGAGCGGCTTTTGGAGGCGGCGCGGGCCTGAATTATCGCTGCTTTGTGCCCTTCTGCGGTTGCGGCCACAGGCCTCGTTCTCTATAAGCCGTCACGTCGGAGTGTAGCGCAGCCCGGTTAGCGCACTTGTCTGGGGGACAAGGGGTCGTGGGTTCGAATCCCGCCACTCCGACCATTTCTCTTCTTCATCGAATGTGAGCGCGCGTCACGCGCCATAACGGCGTGCGGCCTCAATGGTGAGCCCTGCGCCGACAGCCCCAAAAGTGTCGCCTTCGACAATCCGCGCATCGGGCAGATGGCGGGTGATTTCATGGCGCACATGGGCGATGCGCGTTGTGCCGCCTGTGAGAAATAGCGATGAAATATCCGTCTCTTTCAAGCCCGCCATTGTGAGACAATGCGCTATGCGCTCGCCAATGCGTAGTGCCGGGCGTGATGTGTCTTGCGCAAAATCAGCGCGCGTAAAAGCGCTGACGAGATTGTCTTCCACCTCTGACAGATCAATGCGCACCGCATCTTGCTGCGACAGGTCGATCTTTGCTTCTTCAATCAAGACAGCCAGATTATGTCCCATTTCCCGATCGAGTACATGGGCCATGCGGTCGATGAGTTCGGGCTGCAAAGCATCGCGGCGGATTTCTCGTAATTCGCGGCGTGTCTTGTCATTATAGAGGCGGTTGATATTCGCCCATGTGGCGAGGTCATGATAATGGCCGCCGGGCACATCGCGTCCCTTGCGCGTCGTCGGCGAGCCAAAACCCAAGAGCGGCATGATGCGCGCCAGCGACAACATACGGTCGAAATCCACGCCGCCAATGCGAATGCCATCATTGGCCAGAATATCATCCGCGCGCTCTGTCTTTTTGTGCCGCTTGGGCGACAGGCGCACGATGGAAAAGTCTGACGTGCCGCCGCCAATATCGGCGATCAGCGCTATCTCTTCGCGCTTCAGCGTGCGCTCATAATCAAGAGCTGCGGCAATCGGCTCATATTGGAAAGAAATATCCCGAAAGCCTGCCTCGCGTGCAATCAGGCGCAGCATGTCTTCGGCCTTGCGGTCGCCATCGGGATTATTATCGACGAAATGCACCGGGCGGCCGTGCACGACGGCATCGAAGCTCATTCCATGCGCAGCTTCGCCGCGTGCTTTTACTTGGCTGACGAAAAGTGAAATCACTTCGTGAAAGCGCAGACGACGGCGACCGAGCTGCGTGGTTTCTTCTGCGAGGCTTGTGCCGAGCACGCTTTTCAACGAGCGCATCAGGCGGCCGGATGTGCCTTCCGCATAGGCGTCCATCGCCGCGCGCCCGATGATGGGTTCGCCCGACCAGCCAAAGAAAATAGCGCTCGGCACAGTGACATGTTCGCCCTCAAGCGGAGCCAAGCGCGGTGCGCCCGCCACCATTGTGCCGAGAGTTGTATTGGACGTGCCGAAATCAAGGCCGCAGGCGGGCATGGAGGAGACCAAGTGAAGAGAGGAGGGGAGGGATTAGCGGTTTTTATCTCTGCAGGAAAGGGCATGGTTGCAGGCTCTGCGCGCCTCCCGTAGTTTTGGGTTCAGAATAAAAACACCAACGGGCGGAACGACCCCATGCGGGACAAAACAATCATCATCGTCGGCGGCGGTATTGGCGGGCTCTGCGCGGCGATCGCGCTGGCTCGAAAAGGCTGGCAAGTGCGCGTGCTTGAACAGGCGCCGCAATTTGGCGCCATCGGTTATGGCATCCAGCTCGGACCCAATGTGCCCCCGATGATGGCCGAACTTGGCTTGCGTGATGAGGTGATTGCCGCCAGCGTGCTGCCCAATCATGTCATGATGATCGACGCTTTCGATGGCGAGCCGGTGACTGTGGTTGATACGGGCGCAGAATTCCGCGCGCGCTATCATGGCAATCCTTATCTCGTCATTCACCGCGTTGATTTGCACAATATTCTTGTCCAAGCTTGCCGCAACTATCCCAATATCCATCTCGATGAAGATGCCGCCGTAACGGGCCATGAGGATCATGGCGATCATGTCGTGGTGATCAGTGCGGATGGCCGCCGCTTTGAAGGCGCCGTGGTGATTGGTGCCGATGGCATCCGCTCACATTTGCGCAAGAGCATTATGGGCGACAGCGATCCGGCGCAGACGGGTTATGTCGCTCATCGCACCATTGTGCCCATCGACCAAGTGCCCAAAGGTGTGCCGCTGGATGATGTGGTGCTGTGGGGTGGCGAGGGGTTTCACATCGTCCACTATCCTTTGCGCGATAAAACCATTTTCAACATTGTTGCCGTCTTCGAGACGCAGACATTTGCGGAGAAAATGGAGGTGGAAGCCTATCGCGCCGAGCTTGAGCGCACCTATATGCATTCCCATCCGGCCATGCGCGCGATGGTGAAAATGCTGGATTTGGAGCGGCGCTGGCCGATTGGCGATCGCAAACCCCAGCGCGGTTGGTCGAAGGGTCGTGTTGTGCTGATGGGCGATGCCGCGCATGCCACTTTGCAATCCTACGCGCAGGGTGCGGGCATGGCGATTGAAGATGCGGTGGTGCTGGCCGCTCTCATCGATGGTTGCAAAGGCGATTATGAGACCGCTTTCAAATCATTTGAAAGCGAGCGCCTGTTGCGCACGGCGCGCATCCAATTGGAAAGCCGCACGCTTTGGTCGCATTACTACCATTTGAGCGGCATTGATGCGCAGGTCCGCAACCAACGCGAACGCGCGCGCACGCGCGAAGATGTCTGGTCCTGTTTGGATTGGATTTATCAGGGCATCAAGGTTCCGACTTAACCCCCCTCATTGCGAGCGCAGTGAAGCAATCCATAGCACTTTCCTTTCGAGAAAAGCGCTATGGATTGCCGGGTCGGCCTACGGCCTCCTCGCAATAACGAAAGAAAAAAGCGGGCTCGATGGCCCGCTTTTCTGTTTGTATGAGCAATGACGCTTCGCGTCACTTCTTGATCGGCGCCGGAATCTGGATCAGATCGGCCAGCTGTTCTTTTGTCAGCACGGTCGTGGCGAATTTGAACGCCACGGCATCCTGCACGATTTTGTCGAGGCCCTTCATATTGTCGGGTTCAATCGAGGAGCGTGCGAAGAAATCATCGCGTGTGCGCAGCGCAAGGGCTGGCGAGATTTGCAGCCAGTCCGAATAGACCTTCATCACTTCCGGATTGGTGTACATATAGTCCACCGTGTCGCGATATGCCTGCATGAAGCGGTTGATCTGATCGCGCTTCTTGGTCATCACATCCACTGAAGTCGCGGTGATGCGCACGGTCTGATCCTTCAGCGACGTGTCATTGCCGGTGGCCAGCTTCTTGATCTTGCCTTGGTCGAGCAATTCAAGGCCGTGTGGAGGCGCTGACCAGCCGATATCAACCTGTCCTGACATCACTTGCGTCAATGTTGCGGTCGGGCTGCCTGTGGCTGTCGGTGTCGCCTTGGTGCCGAGTTCTTCGGTAAAAGCTTTCACGACCGTCTGTGTCGACGAACCATTGGTGGAATAAGCAATCGTCTTGCCGGCGTTGCCAGAGATGGCGGTGATGCCGCTCTCAGCCTTGGCATACCAATAGAGATCGCCAGCGCCTGTCGATTGCGCGCCAATGATGCGGATCGGTGCACCCTTGGAATAAGCGCCAATCGCGCCCAATGTGCCAATCGCCACGCCGACATCAACGGCGCTCGAAATGACGGCCTGCTGCGTTTCGCCCGAGCCCTGCGTGTAGAGAATTTCGAGATCGAGATTGTGCTTCTTGGCAATGCCGGAGCGCTGCATGATTTCCGGCACGGCAGAATCCCAATTGCCGCGTTGGCCAGCAGCGACTTTCAGCTTGTCCTGCGCCAGCGCGGAACCCGCCATCTGCATGCCGACGAGAAGCGCGCCGGTTGCCGCGATCACGCGACCGAATTTGCTCACCATGGTTTCACTCCCGTTCCGGGCCGCATTTTGGGGCGGCCTCATCTTAACTATTGTGAACATTACGGGCCAAAAGGCCAGAGGGATCATTTGGCGCCAGATAGCGTCCGCCAATCGGTTTCCTTGGGCATCACACCCTCAAACGAGGCGAGCTTTGCGCGCTTTTCGCCCTTGAGATCAGCGCCAATGGCGGGCTCACCTTTCATGAAACGCTGCACGGCATCGACCATGGTGCGGCGGAACTGGACGATGGCCAGATCGCTCGCGCCCAAGCGCTCATCACTGCGATTGGCAATTTTGCCCATGGTTTCCCACATCGCAATGTCTTGATTGGGAAAGCCGCGAATGCCGGTGAAATCACCAAGCTTTTGCGCCTTGCGATCTTGCCCGTAATTTTGCGGAAGCCCTTGCAGCTTGTGATAGGTCTTGTCGAGATCAATACCGAGCTGCTGGCCGGTAAATTTGCGCCAGCTTTCCGTATCCGTTCCTTCTTGCGGCCCGTCGCCGGGTGCCCAAGCCATCAGATAGAGAATGGAATTCTCGTCATCGACAGGCACATTCATCTGCGTGACATTGTAGACATTATTGGGCGGGATCAGCACATACATCGGCGCCACAAAAAGCGTGATGCGCAGATAATCATGCGATTGCGCATTGGCGATAGGCTTGCGGATTGCGACATAGTGGAAACCGAAATCGGTTTCTTCGGCTTGCAGACGCGGCGACTTGTCGGTCGAGGGGCGCTGCCAGCTTGTGCCTGTCGCAGTCGAGCCATTGACGCGGGCAGGTGGCATGTCGGTGGAATGCAGGCTGGATGAATGCGCGCTATCAATCGCGCCTTCCAGACATTGCGCCCAGTTTGCATCCACATGCACTTTGAATGCAGCGACGCGCGCTTTTTCGCTCGGCGCAAAAATAGGCGGCTCGAATTCCGGCATGGTTTCGGGCGGGCCCATATAAATCCAGACAAAGCCACCCGCTTCGCGCACCGGATAGGCCTTGTGCTTGACCTTTTCGGTCAGCGTCGAGCCCGCAGGCTCAGAGGCCATTTCCACCACATTGCCGTCCACATCCATTTTCCAACCGTGGTAGAGGCAGCGCAGACCGCATTCTTCATTGCGCCCATAGAAGAGCGACGCGCGGCGGTGGGGGCAGAGTTCGTCCATCACGCCGACACGGCCATCTGTGTCACGGAAGGCCACGAGATTTTCGCCCAAGATGCGCACGCGCACAGGGTCGCAATCAGGCTCAGGCACTTCTTCGGAGAGGCAGGCGGGCAGCCAATAGCGGCGCATCATCTGGCCCATGGGCGCATCGCCCTCCACGCGGCAGAGCAGGTCATTTTCCTGATCGGTCAGCACGGGCTTCTCTCCTTGGGTTTGGCGGGTTTGGTCGCGCCGCTTGTCTTGTGTCTTTTGAAACGGATAGAACCAGAGCAACAGATAGTCAAAACAAAGGGGGAGTGCCATGAGATTGGCCGGAAAATCAGCCATTGTCACCGGGTCAGCGCGCGGTATCGGCGCGGCTTTTGCGCAGGCTCTGGCGGCCGAAGGTGCCAAAGTGCTGGTCGCCGATGTGCTCGATGGCGCCCGCACGGTGGAGGCCATTCAAAAGGCGGGCGGCACGGCGCAATTTTTTAAAGTCGATGTGTCGGATTCATCCTCCGCGCGCGCCATGGCTGAAGCTGCGCTTTCGGCCTTCGGGCAGATTGATATTCTGGTCAACAACGCCGCCATTTTCGCGAGCCTTGAGAAGAAGGGCTTTCTCGATATTTCGAGCGAAGAATGGGATCGCCTGATGGCGGTCAATCTGCGCGGGCCTTTTGAATGTGTGAAGGCTGTGGCGCCGCATATGATCGCGCGCAAATCTGGCCGCATCATCAACATTGCCTCTGGCACTGTGTTTAAGGGCCAAGTCGGCTTCTTGCATTATGTGACATCGAAAGGCGGCGTAGTGGCGATGACGCGCTCGCTGGCGCGTGAATTGGGCGGGCACAATGTCATTGTGAATGCCATTGCACCGGGCCTCACCATGAGCGAGGCCATTGCCGAAAATCCGATGTGGAGCGGGAAGGCGTCGCAACCCACAGTGATGAGCCGCGCGTTGCAGCGCGAGCAGGAGCCCAAAGATCTGCTTGGCGCACTGGTCTTTTTGGCCAGCGACGATTGCGCCTTCATGACGGGTCAATGCATGGTCGTCGATGGCGGCGCGGTGATGCGCTGATTCCGTTTCGGTGGAAGGCCCAAAAAGCCCCATGAAACGGGGCTCTTTGGCCTTTCGGCTGAGACGGAACGTCAAAAAAGCGCATTTTTCGCGGGAAAGTGAGCCTTTGAGGTGCAAAAAGCTGCGGAAAATGGGGCTGAACGGCTCTTTACAAGGCGTCATCGCATTATAGTCGCGGCCAACGGGCACTTCGCTCGTTGATTCGCGAAGGGGAGTTTAGTTATGGCAAAAGCTGCCAAGGCCGCACCGAAGGCCGCACCGAAGGCCGCAGCTAAGAAGGCTGCACCGAAGAAGGCCGCGCCGAAGAAGGCCGCCGCCGCTGCTGGCGCAAAGCCTGCGACCATCACTGTGAAGCAGATCGCTGCTTTGCTGTCGGAAACGCATGAAGTGCCGAAGCGTACGGCTGAAACGATGATCAACGACATGGTCGAAATCATCACCAAGAACCTCAAGAAGGGCAACCGCATCCGCATCGGCGGCCTCGGCATCCTTCAGGTTCGCAAGCGCGCTGCTCGCATGGGCCGCAACCCTGCAACCGGCGAAGCCATCAAGATCAAGGCTTCGAAGAAGGTCGCTTTCCGCGCCCTCAAGGAGCTCAAGGAAGCCGTCTAAGCTTTCTTGGTCTGTTTATGCAGAAAGGCCGGAGCAGCAATGCTCCGGCCTTTTTGTTTGCCC
>CANGFE010000080.1 GCA_947453155.1 Beijerinckiaceae bacterium
GCTCGCCGATATCGAAATCATCGAAACCGAATTGATGCTGGCCGATCTCGAAAGCCTCGAGAAACGCGTCACCAATACGGAGAAGAAAGCCAAGGGCGGCGACAAAGAAGCCAAGGAGCTTCTCGATCTCATGAACCGCTGCCTCGTCCTGCTGCGCGACGGCAAGCCTGCGCGCATGGTTGACCGCACAGCCGAAGAGCGCAAATTGTTTGAAGGCTTGGGCCTGCTTTCCTCCAAACCCGTTCTCTACGTCTGCAATGTCGAAGAAGCCTCAGCAGACAAGGGCAATGGTTTTTCGGCCAAAGTCGCCGCGCGCGCCAAGGAAGAAGGCGCAGTCGCTGTTGTCGTCTCGGCCAAGATCGAGAGCGAGATCGCGGTTCTGCCCGCCGGTGATCAAAAAGATTATCTCGAAGCCGTGGGCCTTGAAGAGCCCGGCCTCAACCGCGTCATTCGCGCGGGCTATCAGCTCTTGGGGTTGGTGACCTATTTCACCGTCGGCCCAAAAGAAGCGCGCGCCTGGACGATTGAAAAGGGCACAAAAGCCCCGCAAGCGGCCGGCGTCATCCATACGGATTTCGAAAAAGGCTTCATCCGTTCAGAAACGGTTGCCTACGAAGATTATGTGTCCTGCAATGGCGAATCAGGAGCCCGCGAAGCCGGAAAATTCCGTCTCGAAGGCAAAGAATATGTCGTGCAGGACGGCGACTGCCTTCACTTCCGTTTCGCGAATTGAAGGTTTGCACGCCGCCATTTGAACTGGCGATGCCATGAACGCGGGCAAACAGCTTTTTTTCGAAGACTTCCCCGCAGGGGCACGTCTCGAATTCGGCCATTACGCGGTCACCAAAGACGAGGTGATCGCTTTTGCGAGCGCCTTCGACCCGCAATCTTTTCATCTCGATGAAGCCGCAGCCGCGCGCTCTATGCTCGGCGGGCTTGCGGCGTCAGGCTGGCATACATGCGCCATTGGCATGCGGCTTATTTGCGACGGCTTTCTCAACATCACCGATGGGCGCGGCGCGCCCGGCATTGAAGAGGTCAAATGGCTGAAGCCTGTGCGGCCCGGCATGATCTTGTCGATGCAAGCCGATGTCATTTCGGCACGCGTCTCGCAATCACGCCCTTCGATCGGCATTGTGCAATTCCGCCTTACGCTTCGCGATGAGACGGGCAGCCCCGTTATGGTGCAAGACAATGCCATCATGATCGGCAAGCGCGGCGCCAAGCGACAAGCGCACCCGAACATCAAACGTGAAAGCGCGACGCCCTTCCTGCCCTTTGATGATGCCGGAATCATTCCGCCTTTTGCGGACATCCAGACCGGCAAGCGCATTGTTTTGGGAAGCATGTCTTTTTCGGAAAGCGCCGTGGTTGAATTTGCACGCCGCTATGATCCGCAGGATTTTCATCTGGACCATGAAGCAGCGCTCAACGGCCCCTTTGGCGCACTTGCCGCTTCCGGCTGGCACACAGCCGCTTGCTGGATGCGCTGCTTTATCGACACAGTTCAGCGAAGCGGCTCTGCCGTGCAACCCGGCCCCTCGCCCGGCTTTACAAATCTGCGCTGGCTGAAACCCGTCTATGCGGGTGACACGATCACTTACGATACGCGCGCGATTGAAAAACGCCTCACATCACGCCCCGGCTGGGGATTGGTGAAAGCAAAAAACACCGGCATCAACCAGCATGGCGCTGCGGTGTTTGAATTTGAAAGCGTTAGCTTTTGGAAAACTTAGCCGTCATTGCGAGGGGCTAGGGCTTAATGCCCCTCGAATTTCACCAGCGTGCGCACAGGCACGCCGAGCGCCTCGATTTTGGCTGCACCACCGAGTTCCGACAAATCGATCACGAAGCAAGCCGCAACAACCTCTGCGCCCATCTTTTGCAACAGCTTCACCGCACCCTCTGCCGTGCCACCTGTCGCAATGAGATCATCCACCAGAATGACGCGCTCGCCCTTTACGATAGCATCCGTGTGCATTTCCATTTCATCGACGCCATATTCCAGCGAATAAGCGATGGAAACAGTCGTATGCGGCAGCTTTCCTTTTTTGCGGATTGGCACAAAGCCTGCCGACAATTGATGCGCGACAGCGCCGCCTAAAATAAAGCCGCGCGCTTCCATGCCCGCAACCTTATCCATTTTCGTGCCAGCCCAAGGCTGCACCAGTTCATCGACAGCGCGACGAAAGGCACGTGGATTGCCCAGCAGCGTAGTAATGTCGCGAAACATGATGCCCGCTTTGGGATAATCAGGGATCGTGCGGATCGCGTCCCGCAAGTCTTGTTCAACCGTCATTCTGTTTATCCTTCAACGCGCGTTGACGCGCGCCATGATGGCATCGAGTTTTTTAAGCAATTCCGGATCACGCACCGCCGGCGCGGTCATGATCGCATTTTCAAGCGCGCGGTCAGAACCAACCGGGCACGCCTCATGCTCTTTCGGAAAATCGGAAATCAGCCGCGCCAAAAGCTTTCCGGCTTTGGCGGCATTTTCATGCACGACTTTGATGACAGCAGCCACATCCACTTCATCATGATCGGGATGCCAACAATCGAAATCCGTCACCATGGCGACCGTCGCATAAGAGATCTCGGCTTCGCGCGCGAGTTTGGCTTCCGGCATAGCTGTCATGCCGATGACATGGCAGCCCATGGCCTTATAGGCGAGCGATTCCGCGAGAGATGAAAATTGCGGGCCTTCCATGCAGACATAAGTGCCGCCGCGCACGACATGGATCGCTTCAGCCCGCGCAGCCGCTTCAATGCGATCCTGCAATTTGGGCGCAACCGGATGAGCCATGGAGACATGCGCCACGCAACCATTGCCAAAGAAGGAAGATGTGCGCCCATGCGTGCGATCGATAAATTGATCGACCAGCACGAATGTGCCCGGCGCCAATTCCTCGCGAAACGAACCGCAAGCCGAAACCGAAACAATATCGGTGACGCCGACACGCTTCAGCGCGTCAATATTGGCGCGGTAATTGATTCCCGAGGGCGACAGGCGATGGCCGCGCCCATGGCGCGGCAGGAAGACGGCATCCGTCCCGCCGATGCGGCCAAAGCGCACAGCATCCGACGGCTCGCCCCAAGGGGTCTCAATTCTCTCTTCGCGCAGATCCTGCAGCCCGGGCAGATCGTAAATCCCAGAGCCGCCGATAATGCCGATCAATGCTTTGCTCATCGACAGATTCCTTTCGGCCCAGTTTCGCCGAGCGACGAGGGTCAAAGCAAGGCTTCTATGTGCCAATCGTGACTTGCCATCGGGCCTTTTCGGCGCATGAATCGATTGAGAGTGAAACAGGGAGATCGTGATGCATTATTTTCGCCGCAAGGGCTGGGAAATTGCCGAGCGCCACGCCACGCCCGAAGCCCTGTTTTTGAACCGCCGCGCGCTTTTGGGCGCGGGCGCAGGCGCCATTGCCACCAGCGCCCTGCCCGCTCTGGCACAGGCTGAAGAGGCCGATCCGTCGGCTGGCCTTTATCCGGCACGCCGCAATGAAGCGTTCAAACTTGATCGCGAGATCACAGCCGAAAAGATCAACGGCCAGTATAATAATTTTTACGAATTCGGCATGGACAAGCGCATCTTCACACGCGTGGACGCGCTGAAGACCCGGCCATGGGAAATCAGCATCGACGGCATGGTCGACAAGCCATTCAAAATCGCCATCGATGAGCTGCTCAAGAAAGTGCAGCTCGAAGAACGGTTGTATCGCCATCGTTGTGTCGAGGCTTGGTCGATGACCGTGCCATGGACGGGCTTTCCGCTGAAGCAATTGGTTGATCTCGCCAAGCCACTGTCGGGCGCGAAATATGTGCGCTTTGAAACTTTCCTCGATCCGAAAATGGCGCCTGGCCAAAAGCAGAGCTGGTATCCCTGGCCCTATGTCGAGGGTCTTTCCATGGCCGAAGCGACCAATGATCTGACGCTCATGGTCACGGGTGCTTATGGCAAACCGCTCGCCAAACAATTCGGTGCGCCGATCCGCCTGCACACACCGTGGAAATATGGCTTCAAATCGGTGAAATCGATTACACGCATTTCCTTCGTCGATCAGCAGCCCAAGAATTTCTGGCAATCGCTGCAGTCGTCTGAATATGGCTTCTGGGCGAATGTGAATCCGGAAGTCGCGCATCCGCGCTGGTCACAAGCCACTGAAGAAGTGCTGGGTGAAAGCAAACGTATCCCGACCACTTTGTTCAATGGTTACGGCGAACAGGTCGCCCATCTCTACAAGGGAATGGAGAATGAGAAGATCTGGTTTTAGCCCGTCATTGCGAGGAGGGCTTTAGCCCGACGCGGCAATCCATAGCGCAAATCAAACGGCGTTAGCGCTATGGATTGCCGCGTCGCGTCGCTTCGCTCCTCGCAAAGACGATGAGGCGATAGACGCCTCAGAAATCCCAACGCTGCGCGCTGGTCACCAGGAAGTCGCGGAACACTTGGATGCGCGCGACGTTTTTCAATTCTTCCGGATAAACCAGATAGCAATCGAGCTCCGGCATATCGGCTTCCGGCAGAATGCGCACGAGTGAAGAATCCGGCCCGACCAGATAATCGGGCAAAACAGCCACGCCTGCACCCGCTTCCACCGCACGACGAAGAGCTGGAATATTGTTGCAGGTCATGGTCGAAGGACGCGGTGAACGCGCTGCGCGCCCCGCATATTGGAGCGAATTGATATTCGTCAGATAATGCGCGGATGAGGCGCCATACGTCAGAACCCGATGCTTATCGAGATCATCAAGCGACTTCGGCTGACCATAACGCTTCAAATAACTCGCCGCCGCATAGGCATGAAAATGCATGGTGAAGAGACGCCGCCGGATCAAATCAGGCTGTACAGGCTCGCGCACACGCAAAGCCACATCGGCCTCGCGCATACCAATATCCAGCTCATCATCCGACAAAATCAGATTGAGTTCGATATCGGGATAAAGCTCCAAAAACTCGGCGATGCGCGGCGTCAGCCATTCCGTGCCCACACCGACCGTCGTCGTCACGCGCAACAGCCCATGCGGGCGTTCGCGATTGTCGGAGAGGCGCATGCGGGTCGCATCGAGCTTCTGCCAGACATCCTTCACCGTGCGATAGAGCACTTCACCTTGTTCGGTGAGGATCAGCCCGCGCGCATGACGATGGAACAGAGGCACTTTCAGATCTTGCTCAAGTGCGCTGACCTGTCGGCTCACAGCCGATTGGCTCAAGCCCAGAGCATCACCGGCATGGGTGAAAGAGCCCGCTTCGGCAGCCGCATGAAAAATGCGCAGCTTGTCCCAATCCACGGGCGCGTCCTTTCGCTTTATTCCGCCGCTTGCGCTTTGGGTTGCACGGCCAGCCAACGCTCGGCTTCAAGCGCGGCCATGCAGCCCATGCCTGCCGCCGTCACGGCCTGACGATAAATGTCATCGGTCACGTCACCAGCTGCATAGACACCCGGCACGCTGGTCTGCGTCGAATCTGGTGCCGTCTTGATGTAACCATTCGGCTTGATCTCAAGCTGACCAGCAAAAAGCTGCGAAGCAGGCTCGTGACCAATGGCCACAAACACGCCATGCACAGGGCGCTCGGTGATCGCACCCGACTTCACATTCTTCAGCTTCACATGCGTGACGCCAAGCGGCGTGGTGTCGCCGCAGATTTCGTCAATGGCGCTATCCCAGACGATTTCGACATTCGGCGTCTTGAACAGACGTTCCTGCAAAATGCGCTCGGCCTTGAACGAGTCACGGCGATGCACGACCGTCACCTTGGAAGCGAGATGCGAGAGATAGAGCGCTTCTTCGACAGCGGAATTGCCGCCGCCGACGACCATGACTTCCTTGCCGCGATAGAAGAAGCCATCGCAGGTCGCGCAAGCCGAGACGCCAAAACCCTTGAACTTTTCTTCAGAGGGAATGCCGAGCCATTTGGCCTTGGCGCCCGTCGCGATCACCAGCGTATCGGCGGTGTAAACCGTGCCGCTATCACCCCAGAGCGTGAACGGACGGCGCGAGAGATCAACCTTGGTGATATGGTCAGAGACCATATCGGTGCCGACATGCTCGGCCTGTTTGCGCATCTGCTCCATCAGCCAAGGGCCTTGGATGGCATCGGCAAAGCCGGGGTAATTTTCGACATCGGTGGTGATCATCAACTGGCCGCCGGGCTCGAAGCCGGAGATCATCATGGGTTTGAGCATCGCGCGGGCTGCATAGATGGCGGTCGTGTAACCGGCCGGGCCAGAGCCAACAATAATCATGCGCGCATGCTGAGGGGCGGTGGAAGCCATCGGGAAATCTCTGGGTATCGCGGTTTCATGAAGCCCCAAGGGGCCTGTTCGGGGCGGGAAGCGCCCCTTGGATCAGGCCTTTAGGTATAAGAATGACATGCACTGGCTGCAAGGCTCGCCGGGCCTTTGACCACAGGCCATGCGGGCGGCAGCGCAGGGCATTGTGTCGCGAGGGGGCTAGCAGCAAAAGCTTGCCCGACAGCGGGGGCGGCACTAGTGTGCGGCCCAATTCACGGGCCAGAGACACGCCCGACCCCTTTCAAAAAGGCAGAGCCTCCCATGCCGGATACGAGCGCGATCACCACCGCGGATATCATTGCCACCGTTGTTGCAAGCATCAACGCGCGCCAGGTCTTTGAAGCCCCCTATCTGCATTGGCTGATCGACAACATCTTCCCCAAGGCTGTGGCCGATGAACTCGCCACTTTGCCGATCTCGGCACCATCTCTCGCGGGCGTGTCAGGCAAGCGCGAATTGCACAATGACCAGCGCTCTTATTTCGACAAGGAGTCGATGGAGCGTTTCCCCGTCATGCGCAAAGTGGCGGAAGCTTTGCAGTCCAAAGACGTGACGCAGGCCATTGCCAAGACACTCACCGCACCCATCGATGACACTTATCTGCGCCTCGAATATGCTGTTGATACGGATGGTTTCTGGCTGCAGCCGCATACCGATCTCGGCGTGAAGAAATTCACCTGCCTGATCTATCTGTCAGACGGTCCCGGCCACGACGAACTGGGAACTGATATTTACGCGGCTGAAGACAAGCATTTCGGCCGCTCGCCCTTCAAGCGCAACAGCGCCATGATTTTCGTGCCCGGCGACAATACCTGGCACGGCTTTGAAAAGCGCACGATCCAGGGCGAACGCAAGTCGGTCATTCTGAATTATGTGACGCATGATTGGCGTGCGCGCGAACAGCTGTCCTATCCGGACCAGACGGTGCGCGTTTAATCTCCAACTTCGTCCTTGCGAGGAGGCCCTTGAGGGCCGACGCGGCAAACCAGACGCCACACATGACGCGTCTGGCTTGCTTCGCTCCGCTTGCATTGACGGAGCCTAAATCCCGTGGAACGCGCGATACCTTCTCACAATTTCAGCTGCGATGAGACCCGTCGCATCGACGGGGGGATAAGACCAGCGCGTGCGCGACCAGCCAGCCTCGCGCTCTTTCGGCAGAACGCGCAAAGCGCCGACATCAACGAGCTTGGCGATAAAGCCCGACATTTTTGCAGCACCGCCCGTCGGCTCGTAAATGAAAACCGGCGCGCCGGTCGAGGCCGCCTCGCCCACCATATTCACGCTGTCAGCTGTCACAACGAGCGCTGAAGCCTGCGCCAAAATCTGCGCATAGGGATTGTCCCCCGTCCCATCCCAGACAAAAGTGCTTGCAGCAGAGCCACTTTCGGCAACAGTCGCGCGCAGCGCGTTCATCACCTCATTCGGCGTGCGGCGCGACGGGGTGATCATCAAGCCCTGCCCGCTGGCCAAAACATCGCGGGCAATCTCGCAAAGCGCTGCAATATCTGCGGCCTCGAAACGATGCGCGCCACTGGGCCCGCCCAGCACCATGCCGACACGCGGTTGCGGCAGCGAGGACAAGCGCGGATCAGGATTTTGACGCGCGGCTTCGAGCACAGAGGGGCGCATATGATGGGGTGAGGTCAGCGTGACCAAGACATTCTCACCGCGCAGGCGATCATGCTCAGGCACCCAAATCAGATCAGCCGCACCTGTTCCCACGCGCGGGTCTTGCAGAAAGACCGTAAACGTCTTGCCACCCGACAGTCTCTTGATGGCGCGCAAATAGGGCACCGTGGTGCGGCCCGAAGCAAAGACAATATCGGGTAAAGGCCCATGCAACGGGCTTGCGGGATGGCGCGGATTGTCACGCGGATCAATCGGCCCCCAAGGCGCGAAAAACTCGAAGAAGGGCCGCGCTTGCACGCGGCGCATCTCAGGCTCAAGGCCGAGCTCATGCGCCACGCCCATGCAATTGACTTCATGCCCGATCTTGCCTGATTGCAAAATCCAGGCACGCGTCTCGCGCGGAAGCTGCACGCTCACTTGAAGGCGATGGCCGTGATTTCGTAGCTTTTGCCACCACCCGGCGTATTCACTTCCACCGTGTCGCCGACCTTTTTGCTGATCAGCGCGCGCGCGATGGGCGATGTGATGGAGACTTTGCCAAGCTTCACATCGGCTTCGCTTTCACCGACGATCTGATAGGCCTTCTCTTCTTCCGTATCCTCATCAATGAGGGTGACGGTGGCGCCGAACTTAATCGTATTGCCGGAGAGTTTTGACACGTCGATGACTTCGGCGCGCGCGAGCTTGTCTTCCAGCTCGGCAATGCGGCCTTCGTTCAGCGACTGCGATTCTTTCGCGGCATGATATTCCGCGTTTTCGGACAGGTCGCCATGCGAGCGCGCTTCGGAGATCGCCGCGATGATCCGCGGACGCTCTTCCTGTTGGCGACGCCGCAGCTCTTCTTCAAGAGCGGCATAGCCCGGGCCGGTCATGGGAATCTTTTCCATATCCGTATCTTTCCGCATTCACCTGTCAGGCCAGACATGGGCAAGACCCACCCCTGACACAAAGAATCCCCGTCCGCGAGGCCGAAACCCGGCCTCCCGAACCACGGGAATTCAGGAAAACGAGGGGGAGCGAAGCCGCCCGCCTCTCGTCAGTTGAAATAGTCCTGCAAAGCGCGGACCTCAAGATCACCGCTCTTATAGGCCTTCACGCCCTGAGCAGCAGCAATCGATCCCGCTAGAGTGGTGTAGTAAGGCACCTTATGCAAGAGGGCCGAACGGCGCAGAGACCGGCTGTCCGCCAGAGCCTGAGCTCCCTCTGTCGTGTTGAAAACCAACTGGATTCCGCCATTTTTGATGGCATCCACCACATGCGGGCGGCCTTCTGACACTTTGTTGATCTTCTCGGCTTGGACGCCTTCACCCTCGAGGAACCGCTGGGTCCCGCCGGTGGCGACGATCTTAAAGCCCAGATCCGACAGCATTTTCATGGTCGGCAAGACGCGCGGCTTGTCCGCATCACGCACCGAGACGAAGACCGTTCCGGACGTCGGGACCTTGGTGCCACCGCCGAGCTGGCTCTTGGCAAAAGCCACTTCGAAAGAGCGGTCGAGACCGATGACTTCGCCGGTCGAGCGCATTTCCGGACCCAGAACCGTATCGACACCGGGGAAGCGAGCGAAGGGGAAGACAGCTTCCTTCACGCCCACATGGCCGAGTTCGACATGTTTCAGACCGAAGCTTGCCAGAGGTTCGCCCGCCATAATGCGCGAGGCGATTTTGGCAATCGGCTCGCCGATGACTTTGGCGACGAAAGGCACAGTGCGCGATGCGCGCGGATTGACTTCGAGCACATAGATCTCGCCGTCCTTCAGCGCATATTGCACGTTCATCAGGCCGCCGACATTGAGCGCCAGCGCGAGTTTCGCGGTCTGCTCTTCGAGCAGTTTGATAACTTCTTTCGACAGCGAGCGCGGCGGCAGCGAGCAGGCCGAGTCACCGGAGTGAATCCCCGCCTCTTCAATATGCTCCATAATGCCAGCCACGAAGACATCCTTGCCATCGCACAGGCAATCGACATCGACTTCCACTGCGTCGGACAGATAGCGGTCAAACAGCAGCGGGTTTTTGCCCAGCACTGTATTGATCTGGCCTGTCTTATCGTTGGGATAGCGCGACTTCACTTCAGCGGGCACGAGACCGGGCAAAGTGCCGAGCAGATAATCATCGAAAGACGCCTCGTCGCGAATGATCGCCATGGCGCGACCGCCGAGCACATAAGACGGGCGCACAACAAGCGGCAGGCCGAGCTCGGCGGCAATCAGGCGCGACTGCTCAACCGAATAAGCAATGCCATTCTTCGGCTGCTTGAGGCCGAGCTTGTCGAGCAAGCGCTTGAAGCGATCACGATCTTCCGCCAAATCGATGCTATCGACGCTGGTGCCGAGGATCGGGATGCCAGCTTCTTGCAAACCATGCGCGAGCTTCAACGGCGTCTGACCGCCGAACTGAACGATCACACCCTTCAGCGTGCCATTCATCTTTTCCTTGCGCAGAATTTCGAGAACATCTTCCTGCGTCAGCGGCTCGAAATAGAGGCGGTCCGACGTGTCATAGTCCGTCGAGACGGTTTCGGGATTGCAATTGACCATGATGGTTTCATAGCCAGCATCCGACAGCGCAAAACAGGCGTGGCAGCAGCAATAGTCAAACTCAATGCCCTGCCCGATGCGGTTCGGGCCACCGCCCAGAATGACAATCTTCTCGCGATTGGTCGGCTTGGCTTCGCAAACCGGCTCAGCACCACCAAAGGGCGTCTCATAGCTGGAATACATATAAGCCGTGGGCGAGGCGAATTCTGCCGCGCAAGTGTCGATGCGCTTGTAAACAGGATGCACGTCGAGGCCGTAGCGCTTGGCGCGCACCTGCTCTTCGGTGAGGCCCGTGAGCGAGCTCAAACGCACATCCGAGAAACCGGCCGCCTTCAACATGCGGAAATTGGCCACGTCATCTGGCAGGCCGAATTGCTTCACCTTGTTTTCAAGATCGACGATCTCTTGCAGGCGATCGATGAACCAATGATCGATCTTGCAGGCCTCATAAATCTCGTCATGCGCCATGCCGTGACGAAGTGCCTGTGCGACAACGAGCAAACGATCTGGCGTCGGCTTGCCAAGCGCGGAGCGAATGGCCGCGCGATCATCGCCCAGACCCAGACCCTCGATCTCGACTTCATCGACACCCGAGAAGCCGGTCTCCAGCGAACGCAATGCCTTCTGAAGAGATTCACCAAAGGTACGGCCAATCGCCATGGCTTCACCGACCGACTTCATCGCAGTGGTCAGCAGCGGCTCGGCACCGGGGAATTTTTCAAAGGCGAAGCGCGGAATTTTCGTGACGACATAATCAATCGTCGGCTCGAAAGAAGCCGGTGTTGCACCGCCTGTAATGTCATTGGCAATTTCATCGAGCGTATAGCCGACAGCCAATTTCGCGGCGACCTTCGCAATCGGGAAACCCGTTGCCTTTGACGCCAGCGCAGACGAGCGCGACACGCGCGGGTTCATCTCAATAACGATCATGCGGCCGTTTTCAGGGTTCACCGCAAACTGCACATTCGAGCCGCCCGTCTCCACGCCGATTTCGCGCAGCACGGCGAGCGAAGCATCGCGCATGATCTGATATTCTTTGTCCGTCAGCGTCAGGGCTGGCGCAACCGTGATCGAGTCACCGGTGTGCACGCCCATCGGGTCGATATTTTCAATCGAGCAGACGATGATGCAATTGTCCGCCTTGTCGCGGACAACTTCCATTTCATATTCTTTCCAGCCCAGAACGCTTTCTTCGACCAGAACTTCATTCGTCGGCGAAGCATCAATGCCGCGCTCAATGATTTCGATATATTCCGCCTTGTTATAGGCAATACCGCCGCCCGTGCCGCCCATGGTGAAGCTTGGGCGAATGATCGCAGGCAAACCAATGTCATCAAGAATGTCGAGCGCTTGCGCGAGTGTCTTGATCTGGTGCGAACGGGGCGTATCGAGACCGATCTTGGTCATAGCATCGCGGAAGAGTTCGCGATCTTCCGCTTTGTCGATGGCTTCCGCCGTCGCGCCGATCATTTCGACGTCGAATTTTTCCAGCGTGCCCATTTTCTTGAGCGAGAGCGCGCAGTTCAGTGCGGTCTGGCCGCCCATGGTGGGCAACAGCGCGAAGCCACCGGGAACTGCATAACGTTCCTTCTCGATGATCTTGGCGACAATCTCGGGCGTGATCGGCTCGACATAAGTACGGTCCGCCATATCCGGGTCGGTCATGATCGTAGCTGGGTTCGAATTCACCAGCACGATGCGATAACCCTCCTCGCGCAGAGCCTTACAGGCTTGCGTGCCGGAATAGTCGAATTCGCAGGCTTGGCCGATGACGATCGGCCCCGCGCCGACGATGAGGATGGTTTTGATATCTGTCCGCTTCGGCATGGTCGTCTTGTCTCGCATGGCGCGCGCGAGGCCTGCCTCGGCGCACAAAAAAAGGCCGCGCTGTCGGCCTCGAAATGGCCGGAGCGCGTCCTCCGAAAACCCCTTTGGGGAATCAGGCGGGAGCCCCGGCCC
>CANGFE010000081.1 GCA_947453155.1 Beijerinckiaceae bacterium
TGTCGTGGCGCTCGACAAAGCCGATCTGATTTTGCCGCATCTCAAAAAAGAGCGTGTCAAAACGGATGGGCCGTCGAGCTTAAGCCTGTTTCTCTCCGCGCCGATTTTGATGGCGCTCATTTATTTCACGTTGCTCTCGACCGCTTTCACGGGTGTGCAAAATTATCTGCCGACACTTCTGCCGGTGGTGCAGGGCGTGTCGCTGCAATTTGCGACGACCGTCACGACTTTTTATCTCACCATCTATGCTGTGGGCTCGCTGGTGGGTGGCTGGTTGGCAGATCGTGCCGCGCGACATGACCAGATCATCGGCTTTGGCCTCATTCCCATGATGGGGCTGGTTCTGGCGATCGGCTATTTGGCCATGCCGGCCCCGCTGCTGATGCTGGCGGCTATGGGCACGGGCTTTTTTGGCGGCATGACCATCCCCTCGCGTGACATGCTGGTACGCGCTGCGACCCCTCAGGGCTCCGAGGGGCGGGTGTTCGGCTTTGTCTATTCCGGGCTTGATCTGGGCGCGCTGATCGCCCCGCCCGTGATCGGCTATATGCTCGATCATGGGGCCCATCAGGCGCCCTTCCTCTTTATCGCGGGCACCCTGCTGATCACGCTGGTCCCCGCGATCTTTGTGGCGCGGCGGGCTTAAGCCCCGTGCAAAAGCGTTTCTCTTGCCCTATAAAGGGGCCATGGTGACGCAGAGCGAAACACAGTCTGATTATGCGGCTCCCGATGGCGAGCTGGCCCGGATCATCTGGCAAATGGCCGGGATCGGGGTGGCTTTGCTCGCCGCTGCGGCGGGCCTGCTGTGGTGGCATTTCGGGCCTGTGATTTTCTTCGATACGCTCGCCACATTGCAAAGCTGCTTTTGAGTTCTCATGACACCGCAGCAGAAAAAGCTCCTCCTGCCGCTCATTATTCTCGCCCTCGGCTTTGTGTCGCTGGTCGGTGTGGCGCTGTTCATTGTCTCGCAGCCGGCC
The DNA here is from genome assembly GCA_947453155.1 of Beijerinckiaceae bacterium. Lineage (GTDB taxonomy): Bacteria > Pseudomonadota > Alphaproteobacteria > Rhizobiales > Beijerinckiaceae > Terripilifer. Next base: position 978 of record CANGFE010000081.1, read on the forward strand.
GAGCAACGCGCCACCGCCAATGTCGGTGGACCATTCCAGCTCATTGACCAAAATGGCGCGCGCGTGACGGAGGCCACCTACAAGGGCGGCCCGTCCATCATCTTCTTCGGCTTCACCCATTGTCCGGATGTCTGCCCGACGACTTTGTTTGAAATGACCGAAGTGTTGAAGCGTATTCCCAAGAACCAGAAAGTGGCCGCGCTTTTTGTGACGGTTGATCCCGAACGCGATACGCCGGAAAAACTCAAAGACTATCTCTCGAGCTTTGACCCGCGCATTTCGGGCCTATCTGGCACGCGCGAGCAGATTGATGCGACACTCAAAGCCTATCGCGTTTATGCGAAAAAAGTCCCGCAAGAGAATGGCGAATATTCCATGGATCATTCTGCCATTATCTATCTGATGGACAAGCAGGGCCGCTTTGTGAATGCGCTCAACATGCAGCAACCGCCAGAGGCGGTTGCGCGCGAGATTCAGCGTCTGATGTAAGTCAGAGATTCTTGGTCATGGATGTCGCATCCATGCCGAAATCATCTTCATTCTTGTCATAGCCCGCATAGCCACGCGCTTCGAAAAAGCGCTGGGCTGTATCGGTGGAGACAAGCGCGCAATTGGGCAGCCCCATCTCCCGCGCCTTGTCTTCCAGCGCTGCCAGCAGAGCCTTGCTCACGCCCTGAAAGCGAAAGTCTGGCGCCACATAGAGCAGCGTGATCTCGCCATCACCCGTCAGCCCGCCCACACCGGCCATGATCGGTCCAGCCTCCGCCACGAAAACATAAGAGCCCGGCGTTTCGATCCAGGCCTGCATATTCTCCGGCGTTTTATTGATCAGCATGCCCTCGACGATGGCCGCCATATTGTGGTGGTCGGCCTGGCAGAGTTCGGCAATGGAGCGGCGTACCAGGCTGGTGGCGGCGGCGACATCGTCGCTGGCGGCCGGCCGGATGACATAGGATTGTCCGCTGCTCATGCTTTTTGGCTCCTTTAGCTCTGGCTCGACCCATATTTAGGCAAGGAGAAGGCTCGACGCCATGGGTCTATCTGGGGCAAACTCGCCTCCATGTACACTGCCATCACACGCGATATCCAGATCACCGTCATGCCGCAATTTGTGGCCGAACGCTCTGAACCTGAAGAGGGCCAGTTTTTCTGGGCCTATACGATCGAGATCACCAATCTCGGCCGTGAAGCCGTGCAGCTCACCGCACGCCATTGGCTCATCACCGACGGGCACGGCGTCACTGAAGAAGTGCAGGGGCCAGGCGTTGTCGGCGAGCAGCCGGTCATCCAGCCGGGCGAAAGTTTCCGCTACACATCGGGCTGCCCGCTGACCACGCCGTCGGGCATTATGGTGGGCACGTATCAGATGCTCGATGCTGCGGACCAGCCTTTCGAAGTTGAAATTCCCGCTTTCTCTCTGGACTCGCCTTTCGCCAAGCGCGTGTTGAATTGAGATGACCAGCGCCGCACCACATGTGCTTCTTGAAGAAGCTATCGACATTCTGTCGCATTTGGTTGCCTTCGATACGGAAAGCTCGAAGAGCAATCTGCCGCTGATTGAATGGGTCGAGGATTATCTCGCCCATCACGGCGTCGAGAGCTTGCGCGTGCCAGATGCGAGCGGCGAGAAAGCTGCGCTGTTCGTCACCATTGGTCCGCAGACAGATGGCGGCATTGTGCTCTCCGGTCATTCCGATGTTGTGCCGGTTGCTGGCCAAAAATGGACGAGCGATCCGTTCCATCTGCGCCGTGACGGCGGCAAGCTCTATGCGCGTGGCGCTTGCGACATGAAGGGCTTTGATGCGCTGGTTCTAGCCTCGATCCCGCATTGGCAAAAAATGCCGTTGAAAGCACCGCTGCATTTCTTGCTCTCGTATGATGAAGAAACAACGTGTCTTGGCCCCGTCGATACGATTGCCCGTTTCGGCCTGGATTTGCCGCGCCCGCGCGCAGTGATTGTGGGCGAGCCGACCATGATGCAGGTCGTCGACGCACATAAGGCGGTGGCAACTTATCGCACGCTGATCACGGGTCGCGAGGCGCATTCCTCCAAGCCCGCACTTGGCGCCAGTGCCGTGCAGGCTGCCTGCGAAATGGTGACGGAAATCTATCGCATCGGTGCGGAGGTCGCTGGTCTGGGTGTCGCAGCTGACCGCTTTGATCCGCCTGTTTCCACCGTTCATGTTGGCACGATTGCAGGTGGCACGGCGCGCAATATTATGGCGCGCGATTGCTCTTTCCATTGGGAGTTTCGCGCACTCCCCGGTGTGCCGCTGGATGCGGTTTACACGCGCGTTGAAGCCTATGTGCGCGATGTGCTCTTGCCGAAAATGCGCGCAACCGCGCCGGAAGCGACCATTGTCACGCAAGTCGAAATCGAAGTGCCGGGGCTCGCGCCCGAGCCCGGCTCTGCGGCAGAACAATTGGCGTTTCGCCTGACCAAATCCAACCGCACCCATGCAGTGGCTTTTGCGACTGAGGCGGGGCGTTTCCAAGCCGCGCAAGTGCCGACCGTTGTGTGTGGCCCGGGCTCGATTGATCAGGCCCATCAGCCCGATGAATTCATCTCTGAAGAGCAGATGATCGCTGGCCTATCCTTTATGCAGGATCTTGCACGCGAGCTTTGCTAAGCCCGTGGCGTGTTTTCGCCCAGTGATAGGGGCGAACCATCAATTCATAGACGCCTTGCAAACAGGCCGCTGACATTAGAGCCCAATGGGCTGCGCGAAAGCCAAGCCAGGGCAGGCTTTTGAAAAGCCCACGCCGCCACGCCCCCAGAAGTGTTGGTAGAAACAGCGAAATGAAACCGCTGAGCGCAAGCCCCGTCCAGAGATAATGGGCAATCATCGCGGGCCATGCATCTCCGGGCGCAAAGCTGCCGTCGAACATGAGATAGAGCACATAAACCGTGAACCAAATGCCGACGAGCGGACCAAAAGTATTGGCGATGAGTAGCGCCAGAATATGCGTTGCGCGCCAAACGCCAAGTTCGCGCCACAGGCGCACAGGCTGGCGCGTATGGGTGATGCAGGTCTGCATCCAGCCTTTCATCCAGCGACGACGCTGCGGCAGCCAGTTGGAAATATCATGCGGCGCTTCTTCCCAAGTCGTGGATGCCAGCATGCGGCATGTGTAGCCAAGCCGCGCCAAACGCAGGCCAAGATCTGCATCTTCTGTGACATTCCAAGCATCCCAGCCCCCAGCGTCGCGCAAATATTTGGTGCGGAAATGATTGGATGTGCCCCCCAGTGGCATAGGCAGGTTCAAGCGGGACCAGCCCCATAGAAGCACATCGAAATGGCCGGCATAATCAATCGCAAACAGGCGTGTGAGCCAGCTATCTCGCACATTTTCAATCGCCAATGAGGCTTGCAGACAGGCCAGTTTTGTTCCCCCCTTTGCAAAAGCCGCCGCCGCTTTGCGCAATTGATCGGGCTCGGGTCGATCTTCTGCATCATAAATGACAAGCAAATCGCCGCGCGCATGAAACAGGCCGATATTGAGCGCGCGCGGTTTGGTGCGCGGCTTGCCCTGAGGGGCGATGATCATGCGAAAATGGGGAGGTGGGGCTGCGGCGATAATGGCGGCACGCGTTTCCGCATCGTCTGCTTCGACCAGCAGTAAAATTTCATGCGCAATGACAGGATAGTCTAGTTTTTTAAGGTGGCCGACGAGGCTCGCCACAATATTGGCTTCACGATAGAGCGGAACGAGCAATGTATAAAAAGGCAATTGTGCCTCTCGCAAGAGCGGCTCTGCCGTGTGTGGTGCGGGAAGGCTTACGAAAAATGCGGCAAAGCGAATTCCGACACCAAAGGCAATGGCGGCACTGAAGATAGCGCAGAGAAAAAGCCAGAGCAGTCCGCCATCAATCAGGCCCAAACAGGCCAAGGCTATCAATGTCCCGAAAATGGCTTTTTGCCCTGGGCCGAAACCCGAGCGCGCGGAATGTTCAGGGTGGGTTTGCGCCAGATGCGTGCTGGCATGATCTGCAATGCGGCCCCCAAATTGCTGGTCAATGGCAGCTGCAAAAGCTTCTGGCGTGGTGATGATGAGATCGTGGCGTGGTCGGCGCGCGAGGCGTCGGTGAAGCGCGCTCAGGCTGTGTCCTTGCGGGGCCATCAACCAGCGCCCATCGGACAGGCGCGCCGTTCCGGCGGCGAGAGCAGCCGCCCAATTGAGGCGCTTTTCGAAAGGGGGTGGAGATGTCGTGAAAGACGCGCCTAGATGGTGGGCGAATGTGCGATAAAAATCGGCAGGCTTGATCTTGCCTTCTGACAACAAGATGTGTGCGGGCGAAATATCAAGAGCAGCGGCGCGCAGGCGTGCTTGCAACAAAAGCCCATGCGAAAAGCTGCTTTCTTCAAGGCAGGAGATGTCGTCCTCGCGCTTGCGCGTTTCGCGTGAAACATTTGGGATGAGCGCAGGGGCGCGTGAGCGGGCAGGCTGGCCACGCTTGAAAACAGACACAAGAAAACTCCGCACTCACAAAGCATGAAGCTTATGGGGCGATGCGCTTTTTGTCGCCTTGCCCTTAAGTTTCGTTGTGCGAAGTGTGCGCGCTCAATCGACGGTTGCGCTCTTGGTTTCGCTTTTTCTTTAAATCGCAGCCAAGCCGCGGTTCACATCGTCGATGAGGTCTTCAACATCTTCCAGCCCAACCGAGAAGCGCAGCAAGCCTTCGGGGATGCCCATCTCCAGCCGCGCTTCAAGCGGCAAGCGCTGATGCGTGGTGGTGGCGGGATGGGTGATGATGCTTTTCGCGTCACCCAGATTGTTGGAGATTTTGACAATTTTGAGCGCATTGGCGAAGCGGAAGGCCGCTTCTTTGCTGGCAAGCTCAAACGAAAAGACTGTGCCGCCGCCTCGCATCTGCTTTTGCGCCAGTTCATATTGCGGGTGGTCTTTGCGTGTCGGATAAAGCACACGCACCACACCGGGCTTGCCCGCCAGATAATCCGCAAGGCGTGTGGCGGATTGCATTTGCTGGTTGACGCGCACGGGCAGGGTTTCCAGCGATTTCAGAAGCACCCAGGCATTGAAGGGTGACAAAGCAGGACCCGTCTGGCGCAGGAGATTGTGGATCTTCTCTTGGATGAATTGTTCGGACGCCAGAATGATGCCGCCCAGACAGCGGCCTTGCCCGTCGACATGTTTGGTCGCTGAATAAACAACGCAGTCGGCGCCGAGTTCCAGCGGGCTTTGCAGCAAGGGTGTGGCGAAAACATTGTCGACCGTAAGCAGGGCGCCGCCTGCATGCGCAATCTCGGCGACAGCGGCAATGTCGATGATCTCTAATTGCGGATTGGTCGGGCTTTCCAGAAACAGCACTTTTGTGTTGGGCCGCATGGCGGCTTTCCACTGTGCGAGATCGGTGCCGTCCACCAATGTGCATTCCACGCCAAAGCGCGGCATCAAGTCTTCCACGACATAGCGGCACGAACCAAAGAGAGCTTTGGCGGCCACAATGTGATCGCCCGCTTTCACCTGTCCCATGACGGAGGCTGTGACAGCCGCCATGCCGCTGGCGGTGGCGCGTGCGGCCTCGGCTCCTTCGAGTTCGGCCATGCGGCGCTCGAACATGGCGACGGTGGGGTTGGAAAAGCGCGAATAGAGAAAACCCGGCACTTCGCCTTTGAAACGGGCTTCGGCCTGTTCCATGGTCTCGTAGACATAGCCTTGTGTGAGAAACAAAGCTTCCGACGTCTCGCCAAATTGCGAGCGCATCGTGCCGCCATGGACGAGCCGTGTGGCGGGGCGCAGGTGGCGCGTATCTATGGGGGTTTTCTCACTCATAACCAGCCTCGAACCATTCTGTCGCGCATGGGGTGTCACGCGCGGAAAGCAAAAAGATCGAAGCTGTCGGAAGCCCCGGCCTTTTAGCTCTGTTTAACGTGGGAGCAAGCCGACCGGCTCAAATGACCACGAAGCCAGACTAGGGGGCAGACGGGGCAGGGGTCAATGCCCCAAAGGTCGTGCCACCTCAGTCATTGCGAGCGCAGCGAAGCAACCCAGTGGCCTCACGTGCGGCTTCTGGATTGCTTCGCCTCCGGCTCGCAAAGACGGGCTGAGGGGGGTCTTCTGGGGATGGCGGGCCTGCTGCGCGCTCCCAGCCTTGGCGCGGGGCCCCCTTTCCGCTAGAGCCGACATATGAGCTCATTTACCCCCGCTGGTCAGGGCATTCTGGCCGCCCATCAGATCGAAGCCATGACGGCTGCTGGCCTCATCCGCCCGGCGCAGCCCTATGCGGCTGGTCAGGTCCAGCCCGCCAGCCTCGACCTTCGCCTTGGCACCCGCGCTTGGCGCATGCGCGCCAGCTTCTTGCCCGGTCTCGGCCGCACGGTCGCGCAATGCATCGAGCATCTTTCTCTGCATGAGATCGACCTGACAGAAGGCGCCGTGCTGGAAACCGATTGCGTCTATGTCGCCGAGCTTCTGGAGAGCCTCGCATTGCCGACGTCCATTGCGGCGGCAGCTAATCCGAAAAGCTCGACAGGGCGCATTGACGTGTTCACGCGCGTCATCACCGATCACTCACGCGAATTCGATCTGATTGAAGCTGGATATAACGGCCAGCTCTATGCCGAAATTTCGCCGCGCACTTTCCCGATCCTCGCGCGGACCGGTTCGCGTCTGTCGCAAGTGCGTTTCCGCCATGGTCAGGCGCGTCTGGATGATGCGGGTCATCTCGAGCTGCACAAGCGCGAAAAGCTCGTCACCTCGGCTGAGCCCTCGATTGCGGGCGGCGTAGCTGTGTCGGTCGATCTGTCAGGTTTTAATGGAACAAGTTTGATCGGCTATCGCGCCAAGCGCCACACGGGCCTCATCGATGTCGATCGTGTCGCCGCCCATGATGTGCTGGATTTTTGGGAGCCGATCCATGTTGGCCGCCATAAGGATCTCGTGCTGGATCCGGGCGAGTTTTATATTCTGGCGTCCAAAGAAGCTGTGCGCGTGCCACCTGATCATGCGGCTGAGATGACACCGTTCGATCCGCTGGTGGGTGAATTCCGCGTCCATTATGCAGGCTTCTTCGATCCGGGCTTTGGCGCGGCGGAAGCGGGCGGCGCTGGTTCGCGCGCTGTGCTTGAAGTGCGTTCGCATGATGTGCCCTTTATCGTTGAAGATGGGCAGATCGTCGGTCGTCTTGTTTACGAGAAAATGGCGGAGCTGCCGCAGTCGCTTTACGGCGCTAGCCTGTCGTCGAATTATCAGGCGCAAGGCCTGAAACTGTCGAAACATTTCCGCGCGCTCTAAACGGCGCGTGATGTGATGGGGTGGGCGCGTCTTTTCAGTCGTGCCGCCCCGTTTCTAACCCCAGAGGGAAAGCCCATGTCTTCCGAACTGCTCGATGCCGCGACCAAGGCTGCCGCCTGGCCCTTCGAGGAGGCACGCAAACTCGTTGAGCGCGTGAAAAAGACCGGCCAGAAAGAAGTGCTGTTTGAAACGGGCTATGGCCCGTCGGGCCTGCCGCATATCGGCACGTTCGGGGAAGTCGCCCGCACGACCATGGTGCGTCATGCCTTTCGTGTGCTGACCGACGACACGATCAAGACGCGCTTGCTGGCTTTTTCCGACGATATGGATGGCTTGCGCAAAGTGCCCGACAATGTGCCCAATGGCGACATGCTGCGCGCACATCTCGGCAAGCCGTTAACGCGCATTCCTGATCCGTTTGGCAAGTTTGAGAGTTTTGCCCATCACAACAATGCCATGCTGCGTTCGTTCCTCGACCGCTTCGGCTTTGATTATGAATTCGCATCCTCGACCGATTATTATACATCGGGTCGTTTCGATGACGCGCTGTTGCACATGCTGCGCAGCTTCGATGCGGTGCAGGCGATTATGTTGCCCTCGCTGCGCGCGGAGCGTGCGTCGACCTATTCGCCTTTCTTGCCGGTGCATCCTGACACGGGCGTCGTCATGCAAGTGCCGATGGATTCGATGAATGTCGACAAGGGCACAATCTGCTGGACAGATCCCGACACCGGCGCAAAGTTTGAAACGCCGGTGACGGGCGGCCATTGCAAGCTGCAATGGAAGCCAGACTGGGCGATGCGCTGGTATGCGCTCAAAGTCGATTATGAAATGGCAGGCAAAGATCTGATCGACTCGGTCAAGCTATCGTCGAATATTGTGCGCGCTCTGGGTGGCGTGGCGCCGGAAGGTTTCAACTACGAGCTCTTCCTTGATGAAAAGGGCCAGAAGATTTCCAAGTCGAAGGGCAATGGCCTGACGATTGAAGAATGGCTGACTTATGCGAGCCCGGAATCTTTGTCGCTCTTCATGTTCCAGAAGCCGCGTGAAGCCAAGCGTCTCTATTTCGATGTGATCCCACGCGCGGTCGATGAATATTTGCAATTCTTGGGTGGCTATGCGCGCCAAGATATGAAGAGCCAATTGGGTAATCCGGTCTGGCACATTCATTCGGGTGAGCCGCCGCAGCCTGAATTGCTGCATCGTGCGGGTGAAGAGGGTGCTGGTGCGTCGATCTCTTTCGCCATGCTTTTGAATCTGGCTGCTGTCGCCAATAGCGAAGACCCGAATGTGCTGTGGGGCTTCTTGCGTCGCTATGCGGAGAATGTGTCACCGCAAACACATCCGCGTCTCGATAAGCTTGTGGGCTATGCGGTTGCTTATTTCCGCGACTTTGTGCGCCCGGCCAAAACTTATCGACTGGCTGATGATGTCGAGCAGGATGCTTTGCGCAAACTGGATGCGATGCTCGCAGCACTTCCGGCAGAAGCTGGTGGCGAAGAGATTCAGACCGCGCTTTATGATGTGGCGCGCCCGATCCCGCGCTATCAGGATATGAAAGCCAAGAATGCGACGCCTGAGCGTCCGGGCGTGTCGAATGATTGGTTCAACATGCTCTATCAAGTGCTGTTGGGCGAAGATCGTGGGCCGCGCTTTGGTTCCTTCGTGGCGCTTTACGGCATCAAGGAAACGCGCGCTTTGATTGCTGACGCTTTGTCAGGTGCGCTCAAGGAAAAACACGAGGCGTTTATCGCCAGCCGGAAGGCGTAGCTCCGCAGCGCCCGCCCCGTCATTGCTGTGCAAGACGACGGTGAGGTGTGGCTTGCGGGTGAGCGAGAACGCGCCGTGTATCAAAACACGCATCACCCCGCGCCCGTCCTTGCGAGGAGGCCGAAGGCCGACGTGGCAATCCATAGCACCAACCGATAATAGTTAGCGCTATGGATTGCCGCGTCGCTTCGCTCCTCGCAATGACGGCCATAGATTGCTGTTTTCTTCGCGTCACTACGAGGAGCCGAAAGCGACGTGGGGATCCAGATTGATCTGGAACGTAGCTGTGCTATTATTTTTATGCGGATGAGCGACACGGTGACATTCTGCATGCCGTAGCCGCATCTTCGGATGCGAGCGCTTTGAGGGGTTTTCTGCAGGCCCCTTCTCATCCAAATTTTTGCGATACAAAATAATTTCAAAAGTAATTATGGATCGTCGAAAATGTCTACCTCTTACGAGTACCTATTTGTTGGTGCAATTCTGCCTGAGAGAGCCCATTTCCACAATTCTCATTACGTCACGGGAAAATTCAAAGCAGATTTAGCCTTTTCAGGCGAGTATCTCATTGAGATAAAAAGCAATCAGGTAAGCATTAAGTTAGAGCTAGCGCAGCAAATTAAAGATAATCTTGCTGACCTAACCTCGGTCGTTCGTGATCTTGTTTGGCGGGAGATTGAAATTGTCTCCCTACATATTTTTACCTACCACTATTTTGATTTGAGATTTTTCTTGGATAACCAGAGTGGCGTTACGAGCTTCTTTGGAGTGTCATACGCGGACGATATTCCAATAACAAACATCGAAATAAACGGAGATTTGCGTCGTATAGCCGGAGAAAACCCCTTTTTCCGGATGGCGCTATCTGACTTTAGGCGGGCACTCGAGGTGCCCAGCGATACTGGTTTGTACTGTTATCGTGCCTATGAAGCTCTTCTTCAAAACTGTCGCGATGAGAGAAAAATAAAGAAGTCCGATGCTGTCGTGTTTCTCTCCAAGCATCTTCATTACGCGGAGGAGTGGGGTAATTTTCTACGTGATATTAATAGCGAGGTCCGGCACGCTAGACCTGTAACGATTCTTGGTAGGGACAGGGACCGAGCGATAGGTTTTACTCGTGAATTGTTGTTTAGATTTTGCGCTTGGAAAGGAGCGGCTCCAAAAACAGATTTTGAATTTCTGCCTTATAAATGATGATTATGGGCCGATTACTGGCTCGACCAGATAATCCGCGCCATCCATGCGATTTTGTCGGCAGGCAAGTTGCGATCATCATGATCTGGATTGAGCGATTTCAGCTCGACCACATTTTCCGTGCGGCGCTTCAATTCTTTGGCCAGCACTTCACCTTCGAGCGTCTTCACCACCACGCGGTCGCCGCGGCGCACAGAGGCGTGTGGCGAGACGATGATCACATCGCCATCGCGATAAAGCGGCAGCATGGAATCGCCCGAAATCTCTAGTGCATAGGCATTGGGATCGGGCGTGTCGGGGAAGGCAACTTCATCCCAGCCGGCACCGGTCGGAAAGCCGCCATCATCGAAAAAACCGCCCGCGCCCGCTTGCGCCATGCCGATCAAAGGAATGGTGCGCTTGGCGCCTTCATGGCCTTTGCTCAGAAAGACCATAAATTCATCGACGCCCGCGCCGGTCGCTTCCAAAATTTTGGCAATGCTCTCTGTCGAGGGCCAACGCTGGCGGCCATCGGGTGTTTGGCGCTTGGATTTGTTGAAGGTCGTGGCATCGAGCCCGGCTTTGCGCGCCAGACCCGACGGGGTCATCCCGTATTTCTGGGCGAGATTGTCGATGGCTGACCAGACCTGTGCGTGCGAAAGCATCCCTCGACCCTCCGGGAACATGACCTTGTTCCTGTAAGATAGGTATATATGCCTGTTTCACAGAGGAGAGCAAGATGTTTCACGGCCCCTACGGTGTGCAGGTGGCCAGCTCCACCCTATCTATCGGGGCGTATGGCGCTTTCTGATCTTCTCACCCTGACGCCGGCTGGGCTCTATTGCGCGGCAGCTGACGTCCATCTCGATCCCGTGCGGGCTGTGCCGCGGGCTTTGATCACGCATGGCCATTCCGATCACGCGCGCGCAGGCCACGGTGCTGTGCTCGCGACGCGTGAGACGCTCGCTATTATGGGGCTGCGTTACGGCGCCAAATTTTGCGAGCAGCAACAGGCGGTCGCTTATGGCGAATGCATCACATTGAATGGCATTGAGGTGAGTTTTCACCCCGCTGGTCATGTGCTGGGTTCCGCGCAAATCCGATTGAGGGGCCCGTCGGGCAGCGTGGTTGTGTCGGGCGATTATAAGCGCGCGTTTGATCCGACTTGTGCACCGTTTGAA
>CANGFE010000082.1 GCA_947453155.1 Beijerinckiaceae bacterium
GCATTTGAATCTTGCCGAGATCAGGATCCACTTCCACTTCGATCACATGCGTGCCGTTGGGATAGTTGAATTCTTCCGGATCGCGCTTGAGGAAATAGCTTTCATCCAAGCCCGGCTCCATGCCTTCCGGCAGGTTCTTGGGCTCGTAAGATGCTTTCGCCACTTCGGCGAGCGTGACAGACGATGTGCCAGCGCGGAACACGCCCGCATCAAAGCTCACCTTCTCAGGCTCAGACTGCATGAGATTGGCCGCGATCTTCGTGCCCTTCTCGACAATGCGCTTGGCCGAGCGTTGCAGACCAACGCCACCCATCCAAGAGGAGCGCGAGCCGAATGTACCAGCGGCTTCCTTCGGCATGATCTTCGTGTCGCCTTGCACCAGCGTCACATTTTCAAACGGAATGCCCAAGAAGCTTTCGAGCAATTGTGCCCAAACCGTTTCATGGCCCTGACCATGTGAATGGGTACCCGCATAAACCGTTGCCTTACCTTCCGGCGAAACAGCGATGCGCATTTCTTCGGTCGGACGACCACCCGACGGCTCGACGAAATTCGACAGACCAATGCCGCGCAGTTTTCCCCGCTTAGCGCTCTCGGCGCGGCGCGCCTCGAAGCCCGCCCAATCAGCCGCCTTCATCGCCATGTCCATATTGCCGATGAAGTCGCCGGAATCGATCAACATGCCCATCTGCGTGCGATAGGGGAATTGCTCCGGCTTGATGACATTGCGGCGGCGAATTTCATCGCGCGCCAAACCTGTCGCATCAGCGGCCGCATCCATCAGGCGTTCCATCAGGAAGTTGGCTTCCGGACGGCCTGCACCGCGATAAGTGTCTGTCGGCACTGTGTTGGAGAGAACAGGGCGCACCGAGAAATAGAAATTCTCAATGTCATAGACACCCGGAATAATACGACCACCGCCGTTGATGGGCAGACGCGGACCGTTTTCAGCAAAGTAAGCGCCGCAATTGACGATGGTGCGAACTTTCAGCGCCACCACGCGACCATTGGCATCGAGGCCAAGTTCAGCGTGATTGATCTGGTCGCGGCCATGATAATCGGACACGAAAGTTTCCGAGCGATCACCGCGCCATTTCACAGGGCGATTGATCTTGCGTGTCGCCCAAGCCACGACGCCGAGTTCCGGATAAAGTTTGCCGCGAATACCAAAGCCACCGCCGACATCGGGTGAAATGATCCGCACCTTATCGGCGGGAAGGTTCATGACGATTTTGGCAAGGCCCTGCTGGATGCGGCGACCACCTTGGGTCGGCGCATACATGGTCAGCTCGCCGTTTTCCCATTTCGCCACAGCGCAGCGCGGCTCCATCGGATTGGGCACAACGCGATTGTTGACAATATCGACCGTGACGCGCGTCTTGGCTTTGGCCATATGCACATCGATCTCGGCTTCGGGACGGTTTTCCCAATGGATGCCGACATTGCTGCCATGCTCTTCCCAGATCACTGGACTTTCGGGCGAGGCGGCGAAGGCTGTTGAGCCCACGGCGGGGAGCGCATCATAATCAACCATGACGAGTTCAGCGGCAGCTTTGGCCTGCGCTTGCGTGTCTGCGAGGACAACGGCAACGATCTCGCCGACGAAGCGCACGCGATCAATGGTCATGAAATCGCGCTTGGGGCGGAACATGTCCTTGCCTGCGAGATCTTTGAATTCGACATCGGTGATCAGCGTGCCAACGCCATCGGCCTTCATATCTGTGCCGGTGAAAACGCCGACGACACCGGGTGCTGCTTTCGCGGCCGATGTGTCAATCGACAGAATTTTCGCATGCGCTTGCGGAGAGCGAACAAAAGCGGCCCAAGTCTGGCCGTCAAAATTCACATCATCCGTATATTGGCCCTTGCCGGTCAGAAGGCGGACGTCTTCTTTGCGGCGGACGGGCTGGCCGATACCGAACTGTCCCATAGTCGCTTGCCTCTCCCTCGTGCCCAGTGGTCCCGGGTCTCCTATTCACTGTTCCTAAAGAGAGATCATCCCCCCGGCAAGTCCGAGCTTGAGTTGACTTGGGGGCGCCCCGCGTCCCAAATCGGCCCCCTCGACGAGCCCCGCCAAGGGGCCACAGAAGAATAACAAGGGAGAGACGGATGCGCGCTGACCGCCCGGTTGGGAAAATCGACGATAAAGTAGGGTTTGGCAGCGATGTCGCAGCCCAGATGCTGCGCCGCTTCGGCTTCAAATATGTGAGCCTCAATCCGGGTGCAAGCTATCGCGGCCTACATGATTCCATCGTCAATCATCTGGGGAATATGAACCCCTCCATGGTTTTGTGCCTGCATGAAGACCATGCGGTGGGCATTGCGCACGGCTATGCCAAGGCCACCGGCGAGCCCATGGCCTGCGTGCTCCACTCCAATGTCGGCCTGCTGCACGGCATGATGGGCCTCTATAACGCTTGGTGCGACCGCGCCCCCATGTTCGTGCTGGGCGCCACCGGCCCGGTGGATGCCAGCCAGCGCCGCCCGTGGATCGACTGGATCCACACCTCCGCCGACCAAGGCGGCATGATCCGTGACTTTGTGAAATGGGATAACCAGCCCTCCTCCGCCGATGCTTTGGTCGAAGCCATGGCACGCGCCAATATTATGACGCGCTCGGAGCCCAAGGCGCCCGTCTATATCTGCCTTGATGCAGGCTTGCAGGAATCAGCCCTCGACAAGGCTCCGGACTTTCCAGACCTGTCACGTTTGCAGCCGCCTGCCCCGCCGCGCGCTGCCAAGGCTGATATTGAAGCCACCACCAAACTGCTGAAGGGGGCCAAAAAACCGATCCTGCTGATGGGCAAAACGGATTGGACGCAAGAAGGCTGGAACAATCGCATTGCTTTGGCTGAACGGCTCGGCGCGGTTGTCTTCACCGATCTCAAAAACCGCACATCCTTCCCGACCGACCATCCCTGCCATGTGGTGGCGCCGCTCGAACAGGTCGGCCGCTCGGCTGAATATGTGCGCGATATGCTGCGCGATGCCGATGTGATCCTGGCTTTTGACTGGGTCGATCTCGATTCCGCGCTGCGCATCAAGGGCGAAAAACTGAAGGCGAAAGCCATTCATGTCTCTCTGGATCAGCATTTGCACAATGGCGCGCATGCCAATTATCTCGCTCTGCCAGAGCTTGATATTTTCATGGCGGCTTCGCCCGATGCGGTCATTGCTGATCTCGTCGCCGAACTCGGCCCCGGCAAAACCAAATGCTGGCATGAAGAAATCCGCAAACTCCCGACACGCGATGAAAGCCGCATCAATGTCGACCAAATGGCATTGGCTCTACGCGAGGCCTTCCCCAATCAGGATGAGGTGACGCTCACCGGCGTGTGCCGCAAATTCCCGATGGATGTGTGGCCCGCCCATTCGCCGCTTGCCTATATGGGCAAGGATGGTGGCGGTGGCATTGGCGGCATGCCGTCCATTTCCATCGGCATTGCTTTGGCCATGCACGACAAAGGCCGCAAGACGGTCGGCGTGTTGGGCGACGGGGACTTTTTGATGGGCGGCCATGCGATCTGGACGGCGGCGCGTCACCAGATTCCGCTGATGCTCGTCATCAATAACAATCGTTCCTACTTCAACGATGAATTGCATCAGGAGACAGTGGCCAAGCGGCGTGATCGTCCGACGGAAAATCGTTGGATCGGGCAACGTATTTCCGATCCCGATGTTGATCTGGCGAAATTTGCAGAAGCGCAGGGTGTGGTGGGCATTGGTCCGATCACCAATCCAGCCGATCTCGGCCCCGCCATGAAACGTGGCGCCGAGATTTTGGCCAAGGGCGGTGTTGTGCTGATCGATGTGCATGTCACGCCAGGTGAAGAGCGCGGCGCCGCCACAACAGGCCACCGCGCAACGTGACGCTTTAAACAGTGAAAGCCCGGCCAAGGCCGGGCTTTCTGCCAAGGTCCGGGGCTGGGGGGCGAAAATGGACCAAGGCAGGAGAAGAACGTGCGCAAAATGCGAAGGTTCCTAGAAGTGCCTGCAGCACAAGCCTTGCTGCAAATGATCCAAGCTTCGCTGCAATAAATGTTTTACTAATTCCACCCGCTCTGCCTAGCCTGATTGCTCTGTTGTAATCAGGAGTGCGTGCATGCGTTTAACGCGGTCTCATTTCATCATCTGGGACAAAGCTGGGGGCGGCAATTACGTGATCATCTCGCGCGGCGACGGCGTGTTTGAAAAGAACGAAGGCTTTCGCTCGCGTCAAGAAGCGGAAGAATGGGTGGAGCGTTGCTTGCGCAAGGCGCGTCTCGAAGAGATGGAAAATGCGCTGTTCGCGCAACCTTGGCTGCCTGCGGCGCAAACCAACCGCGCGCATTAAAAACATCCGCGCAAGGCCACGCTGGGTTCGTTTCTGCACAAAGGCCAAGGCGCGTTGCAACAAGCATGGTCCTGCACGGTTGTGCGATCGATCCGGAATCCGAGGGAGACCAGATGGGTCTGGCAGGCCCAAGGCGGCCCATTCATGTGATTGAGATCGACGTGGGCGGACAAAAAATCCGGGGCGTGATGGAACGCGTGAATGACACAGTGCTCGTCACCACACGCGAAGCCCAGCGCAGTGCGCCCCTCAATGGCCGCGACCCGGAAGCGGTCGCCCGCGACCTCTTGAGTGCCACGACCAGCCCCTCACCCCCGACCACGCTGCCGACCCTCAATCCGCATCCACAGGCCCGCTAAAAGCCATTTTGAGATCAAAAATCAGAAAAAAACGGGCCTCAGCCGCCATTTTTCGTCAATTGCGGTCACTTTTTCGAAGAAATGACGAAAAAATTGGGCAGAATGTCTTCGACCTTGGTCCTGTCCGGCTTGATCGGCTGGCCGCCAGAGTGCATGTCAGACCCAAGGGCCTCCGGTGGCAGGCCCATCTCTTTCCCTAGGACACATCCCATGTCGCGCATTCAGATTTCCGGTCTCGCGGTCGATGCAGCCCTGCATGATTTCATCGTCAAAGAAGCCCTTCCCGGCACAGGCGTGAGCGAACAGGCTTTCTTCGATGGTTTGGGCGCCTTGGTGCGCGACCTCGCGCCGAAGAATAAAGCGCTGCTGACATTGCGTGATGAATTGCAGGTCAAGATTGATGCCTGGCACAAGGCACGCAAAGGCCAAGCGCATGACCCGGTGGCTTACAAGGCTATGCTGCAAGAGATCGGCTATTTGCGCGCAGCACCCGCGGCCTTCTCGATCAAGACACAGAATGTGGATGCGGAAATCGCCACCATGGCTGGCCCGCAGCTCGTCGTGCCGGTCTCCAATGCACGCTATGCGCTGAATGCCGCCAATGCGCGTTGGGGCTCACTCTATGATGCGCTTTACGGCACGGATGCTGTGGTCGCTGAAGCGCCCGCCAAAGGTTATGACAAAGCGCGCGGTGATAAAGTCATCGCCACCGCCAAAGCCGCGCTCGACAAGATCGCGCCGCTCGCCTCCGGCTCGCATGCTGATGCAACGGGCTACGCAATCAAGGATGGCGCGCTGGTGCCGGCGCTGAAAAATCCCGCGCAGCTCGCTGGCTGGCAGGGCGCGCCGGATGCGCCTACCGTCATTCTGCTCCAGAACAACGGCATTCATGCCGAGATCCATATCAACCGCGCCCATATCATCGGCAAGGATGACAAAGCGGGCGTTGCCGATGTGATGCTCGAATCCGCGCTCTCGACCATTATGGATATGGAAGATTCAGTCGCGGCAGTGGATGCGCAAGACAAGGTCGATGTGTATCGCAATTGGCTTGGCTTGATGAAGGGCACGCTGTCGGCATCTTTCGATAAGGGCGGCAAGACGCTCGAGCGCAAGCTCAATGCGGATCGCGTCTATGAGAGCGCAAAAGGCAAGGTCACTTTGCACGGTCGCTCGCTGATGCTGGTGCGCAATGTCGGCCATCACATGTTCACGGATGCCGTGCTGGATGGCGCAGGTCACGAAATTCCGGAAGGCATTTTGGATGCCGCCGTCTCCTTCATGATCGCCATGCATGATCTCAACGGCAAAAGCGCGGTGAAGAATTCGCGCGCTGGCTCGGTTTATATTGTGAAGCCGAAAATGCATGGCCCCGATGAAGTGGCTTTTGCCAATGAACTCTTCGGCCGCGTCGAAGACATGCTCGGTCTCAAGCGCAATACGGTGAAAATGGGCATTATGGACGAGGAGCGTCGCACGACGATCAATCTCGCCGCCTGTATCCATGCCGCTGCCGAGCGTGTTGTCTTTATTAACACGGGCTTCCTCGACCGCACGGGCGATGAAATCCATACCTCGATCGAAGCAGGACCCGTTGTGCGCAAGAATGACATGCGCGCCACCGCCTGGATCAAGGCTTATGAAGATAACAATGTCGATGTGGGTCTGGCCTGCGGCCTGCCCGGTCACGCACAGATCGGCAAGGGCATGTGGGCGGCACCTGACCGCATGGCCGACATGCTGGCGCAGAAGATCGGCCATCCGAAGTCAGGCGCCACGACCGCTTGGGTGCCCTCACCCACAGCCGCGACACTGCACGCGCTGCATTATCATGAGGTCGATGTGTTTGCGACTCAGGGCGCACTCAAGTCGCGCAAGCCCGCCTCGCTGGACGACATTCTCACCATCCCGCTCGCCAATTCCAATTTCGCGCCGGAAGATGTGAAGCAGGAACTCGATAATAACGCCCAAGGCATTTTGGGCTATGTCGTGCGCTGGATCGACCAGGGCGTGGGCTGCTCGAAGGTGCCCGACATTCACGATGTCGGCCTGATGGAAGACCGCGCCACTTTGCGCATTTCCTCGCAGCACATTGCCAATTGGCTGCTGCATGGCGTGGTGACCGAGGCGCAGGTGATGGAAGCCATGAAGCGCATGGCTGCCGTGGTGGACCGCCAAAATGCGGGCGACCCGCTCTATACGCCCATGGCCCCGAATTTTGACGGTGTGGCCTTTGCCGCCGCCTGCGACCTCGTTTTCAAGGGTCGCGAGCAGCCCAATGGCTATACGGAATTCGTGCTCCATGCCCGCCGCCGCGAGGCAAAGGCCAAGGCTTGAGCATCTGACACAAAATTGAGGCGGAGATAGACCCTGTCTCCGCCCTCTGGCGGGATTGCGAGGCGAAGCTCAGGCCGCTAGGACTGAGCACAGGCCCGCGAGGCCCCGCATAAAGGTTTGCCGCAGATGAACATGCATGCCCCGATCGGCCAGAAGCCGGAGATCCGCCACGACTGGACGCGCGAGGAAGCGCAGGCTCTTTATGAGCTGCCTTTCAACGATCTCCTCTTCCGTGCGCATGTCACCCATCGCGCCATGTTCGACCCCAATATTGTCCAGCGCAGCCAGCTGCTCTCAATCAAGACCGGCGGCTGCCCCGAAGATTGCGGCTATTGCAGCCAATCAGCCCATCACCAGACGGGCTTGAAAGCGTCCAAACTGATTGAAGTCGAGCGCGTCATTGAAGAAGCCAAAAAGGCGCGCGCCTCCGGTTCGACCCGCTATTGCATGGGTGCCGCCTGGCGCAGCCCCAAAGAGCGCGACATGGAAAGCATTGTCGCCATGGTGAAGGGCGTCAAGGAACTGGGCATGGAAACATGCATGACGCTCGGCATGCTCTCGGCACAGGACACGATCCGCCTCAAAGAAGCGGGCCTCGATTATTACAACCACAATATCGATACATCCGAGCGCCATTACAGCAAGGTCATTACCACGCGCACCTTTGCCGAGCGGCTTGATACGCTCGCCCATGTGCGCGAAGCAGGCATTAAAGTCTGCTGCGGCGGCATTGTCGGCATGGGCGAAGAAAAGATGGACCGCGTCGATATGCTGCTGACGCTGGCCAATCTGCCGGAACATCCCGAAAGCGTGCCGGTGAATTTGCTTATCCCCGTCGAAGGCACGCCTCTCGAAGAAGAAGGCAAGATCGACCCGATTGAATTTGTGCGCACCATTGCACTCGCGCGCATTCTCATGCCCGCTTCCGATGTGCGCTTGTCGGCCGGCCGCACCGAGATGAGTGCGGAGATGCAGGCGCTCTGCTTCTTTGCCGGTGCCAATTCGATTTTTGCAGGCGAATGCCTGCTGACCAAAGACAATCCGGGCGAAGATGAAGATGCTTCCCTCTTCCGCCGCCTCGGCCTGAAGAATGCGCAGCTCAATCAAGACCGCCATGCTGTCGAGGTATGAGCAGGCGCTCGAAGCCTTAAACCGGCGCGCACGTCTGCGCGCGCTGGAAGGCAGCGCTGGTATTGATTTCACTTCCAACGATTATCTGGGCCTCGCGGAATCCGACGCACTAAAAGCGGCGTTGATCGAGGCTCTCCAACGTGGTGCGCCGGTCGGTGCTGGTGGCTCGCGTCTCTTGCGCGGTAATCATCCAGAACATGAAGCACTCGAAGAAGAAGCCAAGGTTTTCTTTGGTGCAGAAAGCGCGCTTTATTTCGGTGCAGGCTTTGCTGCAAATGCGGCGCTGATCTCAACCTTACCCCAACGCGGCGATCTCGTGCTCTATGATGCCCTCGTCCATGCGAGCACGCATGAGGGTTTGGGCCTGACCAAAGCCACGACCGACGCTTTCGCGCATAATGATCTGACACAGCTCGAAGAGAAACTGCGTGCCTTTCGCGCCAACAACGCCGAGGCACGTTGCTTCATCGCGGTGGAAAGTCTCTATTCCATGGACGGCGATCTCGCGCCGCTTGCGGAGATCGCACAAATCGCCGCGCGCTACGATGCGATCCTCATAGTTGATGAAGCCCATGCGACCGGCGTACAAGGCCCGCGGGGGCGCGGCCTCGCTGCACATCTCGAAGGCCAGCCAAATCTCATCAGCCTGCACACCTGTGGCAAGGCGCTCGGCGTCTCCGGTGCGCTGATCCTGATGCCCGAGATTTTGCGTCGCTTCATGATCAATCGCAGCCGCTCGTTCATTTATGCAACGGCCCCCTCGCCGCTGATGGCGGCTGGCGTACGCGCCGCTTTGAAGATTTGCGCCAAGGCCGATGACCGCCGCACGGCTTTACAAGAGCGCATCGCACAACTGAACGGGCATTTGCAGAAAATCGGCCTGCCTGTCACTGGCACGCAAATCCAACCCATCGTGCTCGGCGCTGACCGCCGCGCGCTCGATATGGCGCAAGCGCTCGCGCGCGAAGGTTTTGACATTCGCGCCATTCGTCCACCCACCGTGCCGGAAGGTACCGCGCGTTTGCGCATCACCCTCTCAGCTAACCTCACGCGCGACAATATTGATGCGCTAGGCGCGGCGCTCGCCCGTCTGATGCAGGAGCGCGCAGCATGAGTGGCTTCATCATCTCCGGCACGGATACAAACATCGGCAAGACGGTCTTTTCGGCGGCGCTGGCTGGCGCTTTGCAGGCGCATTATTGGAAGCCGATCCAATCGGGCCTTGAGGGCGAAACAGACAGCGAAGTTGTGGGGCGCCTGTCTGGATTGCCGCGCCATAAAATCCTGCCGGAAGTTTATAAATTCACTCAACCACTCTCGCCCCATCGCGCCGCTGAACTCGATGATCAGGAGATCAGCCGCAGACGCCTGCTGCAATTGCCAGCTGTTGACCAGCTCGTCATCGAAGGTGCTGGCGGCCTGATGGTTCCACTCTCGCGCGACTGGCTGACGATCGATCTCTTTGCCGATTGGCAATTGCCTGTTGTGCTCTGCGCACGCACGGCGCTTGGCACGATCAACCATTCGCTGCTCTCGATTGAAGCTTTGCGCCTGCGCGATATTTACATCACCGGCATTGCTTTCATTGGCGAGGCCAATGAAGACAGCGAGCGCACCATCTGCACCATGGGCGGCGTGCGCCGTCTCGGCCGCCTGCCGCATCTCGACACACTTGATGCAAGCAGTTTGACCGATGCCTTCCGCGAAAACTTCAATCTCGCTGATTTCGGGGTGGAGCTGTGAGCCACGGCCCCGTCTGGCATCCTTTCACGCAACATGCGCTACAGCCCGACGCGATTGAGATTGCACGTGCGGAAGGCGCTTGGCTTGAACGCACGGACGGCACACGCATTCTGGATGCCATCTCGTCATGGTGGGTGATCACCCACGGCCATCGCCATCCGCGCATTATTGCCGCGATGAAGGCACAGGCGGATCAACTCGACCAAGTGATTTTTGCCGGCTTCACCCATCGCCCCGCTGAAGAACTCGCTGCACGGCTGACCAAGCTTGTCGGCCTGCCACATGCTTTCTTTTCAGACAGCGGTTCCACCGCGGTCGAAGTCGCGCTGAAAATGGCGCTGGGTTTTTGGCGCAATCAGGGCATCAACCGCACGCGCATCATCGCTTTCGAGCACGCCTATCATGGCGACACGATTGGGACCATGTCGGCTGGTGCGCGTGGTGTGTTCAACGCGCCTTATGAGCCGCTACTGTTTGATGTCATCCGCCTGCCCTTCTCTGCCAAAGGCAAAGAACAAGAGACACTCGAAGCCCTGCGCGCCGCGACTGCCGATGGACAAGCGGCTGCACTGATTGTCGAACCGCTCATTCTTGGCGCGGGCGGCATGCTCACCTATACACCGCACGTGCTCGCCGATATGGCACGCATCTGTCGCGAGACGAAGACACTTTTCATCGCTGATGAAGTCATGACAGGCTTTGGCCGCACGGGGACTTTTCTGGCTTGCGAGCAGGCCAACGTCACGCCTGACATTCTCTGCCTCGCCAAAGGCATTACGGGTGGTTCCACGCCGCTCGCGGTGACATTGGCCAGCGCGCCGATTTTTGAGGCGCATTATTCGCAAGATCGACGCAAGACCTTCTTCCATTCCTCGTCCTATACAGCCAACCCCATCGCTTGCGCGGCCGCAGTCGCCAATCTCGATGTATGGAATGAAGAGCCCGTTCAGGCACGCATCGCACAGATTACGCAATGGCAGCATGAGATGAGCGAAGCTCTGCGCGCGGATACACGCTTCACCGATGTGCGCCTCTGCGGCACCATTGCCGCTTTCGATCTACGCGTGGCGGATGAAGGCTACCTCGCCTCAATCGGCCCCAAGCTTTACGACTTCTTCCTGTCGCGCGGACTGCTGCTGCGCCCGCTCGGCAATACGATCTACATCATGCCGCCCTATTGCATCACGCGCGACGAACTCGCCTCGCTTTATGAAGCGATCAAAGAGGCTGCCGACACATTCGGAGCGCGCGCATGAGCGGGACGCGCATTTCAGGAATGGGACATTATGTGCCCAAACGCCTCGTCACCAATCGCGAAATCGAAGCGCGCTTGGGTCTTGAAGACGGCTGGATTGAATCACGCGTTGGCATCACCTCTCGCTATTATGCGGATGAGACGCAAGCCCTCACCGATCTCGCGCGGCCCGCAGCGCAAATGGCGCTTGCAGAAGCAGATCACCCCGAGATTGCTTTTCTCATTCTGGCGACTTCTACGCCCGATCATCTGCTGCCCCCCTCCGCGCCCTTGCTGGCGCATCAGCTCGGCCTGTCGTGCGGGGCGAGTGATCTGGCGGGCGCCTGCGCAGGCTTCATCAATGCACTGACGCTCGGGGACTCACTCGTGCGCGTTCATGGCAAAAGTGTTTTGGTTGTTGCGGCCAATATTCTCTCGCGCCGGATCAATCCGGCGGATCCGTCTACTTCCGCGCTTTTTGCGGATGCTGCGGGCGCTGTTGTCATCTCGCCTGCGCAAGGCGATAGCGGCGTGATCGCTGCCGATCTTGTATCGGATGGCGCAGGCTATGATTTCATCAACATTCCGGCGGGTGGCAGTCGAAAACCTTTTTCGAGAGAGCTCGGCGCTGATGAACTCTATATGCACATGCCCGATGGACGCGGCCTGTTCAGCAAAGCTGTCGACACCATGGTGACAAGCTCCGCACGCGTGATGGAAAAAGCTGGCGTCAGCGCCGCTGACATCACCCATTGGGCGCCCCATCAGGCGAACTTGCGCATCACGGCCGCGGTCGAGCGCCGTCTGGGGCTTGATCCGTCGCGCGGCCTGTCGAGCCTCAAAACCTTCGGCAATTCCTCGGCCGCAACCATTCCCCTGACCCTTTCAACCGCCGGGCGGAACCGCGGCCTCCATGTGGGCGATCTTGTCCTGATGAGCGCTGTTGGGGCGGGCCTGTCGGGCGGCGCCCTTCTATTTCGCTGGTGACAGTTTCAAGAACACAAGCTTTGCCGCTGGCAAATGCCTTGTGAATGCAGCAGGATCACCGAGGTTTTTCGGCGGTCCGGGCTCGGCTCGTCCGCCCTTTCGAGCCAAGGACAAGTCCCATGAAGAGCATTTTTAAATTGGCCGCCGCGGCATTTGCCGTCGTTGGTCTGGTCAGCGGCGCTGCCGCTGCCGAAAAGCTGAAAGTCGGTTTTATCTACGTCGGCCCA
>CANGFE010000083.1 GCA_947453155.1 Beijerinckiaceae bacterium
GGAGACCCCACACGAGGCTCACATTTTCGAAGAGCGAAAAATCATCATGGCGAATGTGGTTGTCGTCGGCGCCCAATGGGGCGATGAGGGTAAAGGCAAGATTGTCGACTGGCTGTCTGTCGAGGCGGATGTGGTTGTCCGTTTCCAGGGTGGTCACAATGCAGGCCATACGCTTGTTATCGACGGCAAGGTCTACAAGCTGTCGCTCTTGCCCTCCGGCATTGTGCGTCCCGGCAAAGTGTCGGTGATCGGCAATGGCGTGGTGGTTGATCCCTATCACCTCGTCAAAGAGGTCGGCATTCTGCGCGGCCAAGGAGTCGAAGTTTCGCCGAAGAATCTCAAGCTCGCTGAAAATGCGCCGCTGATCCTTTCGCTGCATCGCGAATTGGACGCGCATCGCGAGTCAGCTGCCACAGGCGGCACCAAGATCGGCACGACCATGCGCGGCATTGGTCCGGCGTATGAAGATAAAGTGGGTCGTCGTTCAATCCGTGTGATGGATCTGGCCGAACCCGATACGCTGGATGACAAAATTGCGCGCCTGCTCGCGCATCATAATCCGTTGCGCCGTGGCCTTGGTTTGCCAGAAATCACTGCAAAACAAGTGCGCGATGAACTTCTCGCTGTCGCGCCTGAAGTGCTCCCCTACATGGATGCGACATGGGATCTGCTCGATTCCATGCGCCGTCAGGGCCAGCGTATTCTGTTTGAAGGCGCTCAAGGCGCGCTGCTTGATGTCGATCACGGCACCTATCCTTTCGTGACCTCCTCGAACACAACTGCTGCCAATGCAGCGACGGGTTCGGGCATGGGTCCGCGCGCCATCGGCTATGTGCTGGGCATTGCCAAGGCCTATACGACGCGCGTTGGCGGCGGTCCGTTCCCGACCGAACTGACCGATGAAATCGGCCAGACGATTGGCGAGCGCGGGCATGAGTTCGGAACGGTTACCGGCCGTGCACGTCGTTGCGGCTGGTTCGATGCCGTGCTGGTGCGCCAGACCGTGAAGACATCCGGCATTGACGGCATTGCGCTCACCAAGCTCGACATTCTCGACGGCTTCAAAGAGATCAAAGTTGCCGTCCGCTATCTGCTCGACGGCCAGGAGATCGACCGTCTGCCAGCAAGCCAAGCGGCTCAGGCTCGGGTGGTTCCGGTCTATGAGACGATCGAGGGCTGGCAGGGCACCACGGCTGGCGCCCGCTCTTGGGCTGACCTTCCGGCACAGGCGATCAAATATGTCCGCCGGATCGAGGAACTGATTGGTGCTCCGGTGGCCTTGCTTTCCACCAGCCCTGAGCGCGATGATACAATTCTTGTTCACAATCCTTTCCAAGATTGAGTCGTGGTCAGGTTGAGTGAGGGTTTGAGAGTGTTTGAAGGGCGCAATGGCTGAATATTATCCGTTGCTCGCACGGGCTGTCGCAGCTCTGCCCGATTCCAATCCGGAATCGCGTCGGTCGATTTATGACCGCGCTCGCGCTGCTCTGGTCGCGCAGTTGCGCGCCGTGCAGCCGCCCATCGCTGAAGAAGATATCAACCATGAAAGCCAGATGCTGGACGAAGCCATCGCCCAGCTCGAGGCTGAAGCGGAGGTCGCTGCCAAAGCACCGGCGCCCAGCGTAGACGCGCCGAGCGCTTCGGCCGCTCCCTCTCAGGCTCCTGATGTTCAGCCAGAAGCCAAGAGCGCCGAGCTGCCTCCGGCCGAGCCACGCAAGCTTGCAGAGCCGCTGGTCAAGCGCCCCGAGCCTGGCCCGACCTTGGCTCAGCGTTTGGCGTCGGCCCGTCCAAGCCCCAGCCCGTCTGGCCTGCCGCCGCGCCCAACCCATGAAAAGGGCCTCAGCGCTCTGGAGGCGGCCCGCCAGCGCCTCGCCAATCTTGCCCGCTCGTCGTCGTCGCGCCCTGCTGGTGCGCCCGTTGTCATGCCCAAGCCGACGCAGCTGCCATCCATTGATGCGGTGAAGCCTGCGGTCGCTTTTAAAGTGCCAACGCCAGGTGAGCGGCCAGCCCCTCAGCCGGAGCCCGCTGAAGAGCTCAATCGTCCCGACCAGACGGAGGGCGCCTTCGTTGAAGAAGCGCCGTCCACTGAGCCGATGATCGAGGCGGATGCGTCGTCGCAGGAGCCTGGCGGGCCGCCACCCTTCTTGCGCAAATTTGGACCACGCGCTGAGGCTGCCGCTGCAGCGTCAGGATCGGACGAGACTGACGGTCAAAGTGAGTCAGATAAGGATGAGGCCGCCAAGGGTGGTCCCTCGCATCCCGCGGCGCCCGTTCCCGTTAAGGAGAAAGAGCGCAATCTGCGACCCTTGCTAATTGGCCTTCCGGTTGCGCTCGTTGTTGCCGCCATCGCTGTCTTTGCTTGGATGAAGCGCGACAATCCGGAAGAGATTGCCAAATTGCGTCCGGCGCCCGGCGCCGAAACAAGTGCTGATGCGACGCAGGGCAAGATTGTCGAGCGCATTGGTGGTGGCGCCACGCAAGTGCCGCGCCCAGCCACATCGCCTCTCTCGCCCAATCAAGCACAGCAACAAGTCGCCCCCCCGCAAGGCGCGGCGGCTGTGCCGGTTGCGCAGCGCGCAGCGCTTTTGCTGGATGCGCCGGATGAGCCAGAGCGTGTCAAAACATTCGTCGGCAATGTTGTCTGGCGTTTGGACAATGTGAGCCGTGGTCCCGGCCAGCCGCTTGCCGTGGGTGTGCGCGCTGAAATCGATCTGCCGGATGCCAAGCTGAAAGCGGTGATGCTCATCCAGAAAAATACGGATGAGACTTTGCCGGCTTCGCATACGATTGAATTGCGTTTCATCCCGGCTGAAGGCGGGCCAGTGCCGGGCATCTCGCAGATTCAGACGCCGCAAATGCGTCGTGAAGATGTGGCCTCGGGTGACTCGCTGATTGGCGTGCCTGCTCCTATCCTGCGCAATTATTTCTTGATTGGTCTGACACGCGGCGCCAGCGCTGAATCACGCAATGTCGATATGATGCGCAGTCGTGGCTGGTTCGATGTGCCCATGCTGCTGTCCGATCAGCGCATTGCTAAGATCACCTTTGAAAAAGGGTCTGCAGGCGAGCGCATCATCAACGAAGCTTTCGATGCTTGGAAATAAAAAAGGGCGACCAGAGGTCGCCCTTTTCTTTTGTTAAGCGCTAGGGCGCGATTCAATTTGTTTCACGGGTGGCGGCAGAGATTCGCGCTGCTCAATGCTGGCTTTCACCGCCGCTTGCACTTTTTCAAAAGCACGCACTTCAATCTGGCGCACGCGCTCGCGTGAAATGCTGAACTCTTCGGAGAGTTGTTCGAGCGTGATGGGCTCATCCAGCAAGCGGCGCGCCTGGAAAATGCGGCGCTCGCGCTCATTCAGAACTGAAAGAGCTGAGCGCAAAGCCACCATGCGATTGTCGCTCTCTTCCTGTTCGACCAGAATGTTTTCCTGGCTCGCGGAATCATCCACCAACCAATCCTGCCACTCACCACCGCCTTCGCCTTCTGCGCGCAAAGGCGCATTGAGCGAAGCGTCGCCCGACATGCGGCGGTTCATATCCACCACATCCTGTTCGGTGACGCCGAGGCGCGTCGCAATATGCGTCACTTGATCGGGGCGCAGATCACCATCTTCCAGCGCGGAAATCTGGCTCTTCGCTTTGCGCAGATTGAAGAAGAGTTTCTTCTGGTTCGCGGTCGTGCCCATTTTCACAAGCGACCACGAGCGCAGGATGTACTCTTGGATCGAAGCGCGAATCCACCACATGGCATAAGTCGCGAGGCGGAAGCCCTTTTCGGGCTCGAACCGCTTCACAGCCTGCATGAGGCCGACATTGCCTTCGGAAATCACTTCGCCAATCGGCAGGCCGTAGCCGCGATAGCCCATGGCGATTTTGGCGACGAGACGCAGATGTGACGTGACGAGACGGTGGGCCGCATCGCGGTCGCCATGTTCGCGCCAACTACGGGCCAGCATATATTCCTCTTGCGGCTCCAGCATCGGGAACCGCCGGATCTCGGCGAGATAGCGGGACAGACCGCTCTCAGCAGAAATCATCGGAAGTGCAGCAGCCATCAAACCCTCCTGTTTCAGATCCCCCATGATTGGGCAGATCCGTCCCCGGCCAACCGTGTGGTCGCGCTCGGCTCGGTCCTAAAGATAGTTTTGCTCAACCGTGGCTAAAAGGGGGCGAAGGCACAGGGCGCAAGAGTGTTGCAATTATGCTTTCCAAGGCCTGTTTCGAGCCCCTTTATATTAAGAAAATACAGTAATATCATATGTTTATTATTGCCATGGTCGGGCCGCCGCACGTCATCAGGCGGCCCATGGCCTCGCATTAAATTTTTGTCACGTTCTCGTCAGCGGCCAGAATCTGTCCGCAGAGCTGCTTCCAGAGCCGCCAATTCGGGCGGTAGCGGGCTTTCGAATTCCAGCTCTTCGCCTGTGATGGGATGTTCAAAGCCGAGGCGTGCCGCATGCAGGGCTTGGCGTCCGCCAAGCTTTTCGAGCGCCGCGCTTGTGGCGGGGCCCAGATGCAGCGCCTTGGTTTTGAAGCCCGCGCCATAGACCGCATCCGCCAGAAGCGGGTGGCCGATATGGGCCATATGCACGCGGATCTGATGGGTGCGGCCCGTCTCCAATTGGCAGGCGATCAGCGACACATCGCTGGTGCCGGAGGTGAAGCTGTCTTGCATTTCCCAATGCGTGATGGCTTCGCGCGCATCTTCGCGCGTGGAGACCGCCATTTTCTCGCGATTGTGCGGATGGCGCGCAATGGCTGCGTCCACCATGCCTGCTTTGCGATTGAGGCGGCCCCAGACAAAGGCGAGATATTCGCGCGTCAGTGACATGGTGCGGCCGTGATCGGCAAACAAAGCGGATAAGCCCTGATGCGTCGCATCTGATTTCGCCACCACCAGCAGGCCCGACGTATCTTTGTCGATGCGGTGAACAATGCCGGGGCGTCTCACGCCGCCAATGCCCGAGAGACTATCGCCGCAATGGGCAATCAGCGCATTCACCAAAGTGCCTGTCTCATGGCCACCTGCGGGATGCACGACAAGTCCGGCGGGCTTGTTGATGATGATCAGATGCTCGTCTTCAAAGACAATATCGAGCGGAATATTTTCACCGCGTGGCTCGGCTGGCAGAGGCGGAGGCACATCGACTGTTACGACTTGTCCGACGCGCGCTTTCGCGCCTGCATCCGTCGCGGTCTTTCCATCGACCTGCACGCGACCTTCTTCGATCAGCGCGCGCAAGCGTGTGCGCGACAGTGCAATGGCGGCAGCTTCGGCGCGTGCAGCGAGCACTTTGTCGAGGCGCTGCCCGGCTTCCTCGGGCGTGATCTCATAGACGGTCGCGCCCGTCTCGGGCGTGGCGAGCGGGGCGGTGGGGAGCTTGGGCTCCTTGGGGCGCATCCGCTCGGCCCGTTCGGCCTCTGCGGTGATGCCGGCTTGATAGCGGCGCTTGGCGTGTTGGTTCATAGATAAGCCCATAGCACGTCCGGCGGTTTGCTACTAAACGTCAGGCCTCTTTTTTCATGATGGGTCCCGCCCGTGCCGCCATTTGCATCCAAAACAGCCGCCGTCATCGGGGCAGGGCCTGCAGGTTTGATGGCCGCGCAGGAAATGGCCCGTGCCGGCCTTGCGGTCACGGTCTTTGACCAGATGGCGAGCCCGGCGCGCAAATTTCTGTTGGCCGGGCGTGGCGGGCTCAATCTGACCCATAGCGAGCCACTCGATCTCTTCATGACGCGCTATGGCGCGGCAGCTGAACATCTGGCGCCGATCATCGCTGCTTTTACGCCAGTTATGCTGCGGGCTTGGAGCGAAGAGCTGGGCGAGCCGACTTTTGCGGGCTCAAGCGGGCGCGTCTTCCCTAAGAGCTTTAAAGCCTCGCCATTGCTGCGAGCCTTTTTGCGTCGCCTCGACGGGATGGGTGTACGTTTACGCGCGCGCCATTCTTTCAAGGGTTTTGATGAAGCGGGTGCGCCGATCATTGCGGATGCAACAGGTGTGCGCATACCAGAGCGCTTTGATGCATACGTCTTTGCGCTGGGTGGCGCCTCATGGCCCAAGCTTGGATCAGATGCGCGCTGGTGCGATCCATTTTCGGCACGTGGCTTGGATGTGCGTCCATTTATGCCCGTCAATTGCGGCTTTGATGTCGATTGGTCGGAGCATTTTATTTCGCGCTTTGCAGGCGAGCCGCTGAAATCTGTGCGCCTGTCTTGCGGCGAACATGAAACGCGCGGTGAAGTGATGATCGCTAAAAGCGGCGTTGAAGGCGGCGGCATTTATGCTCTTTCAGCGCCTTTGCGTGATGCGATTGCGCGCGATGGTGTGGCGCCTGTGCAGATTGATTTGCGCCCCGATGTGAGTGCCCATGAATTGGCAGCGCGCCTGTCACGCCCGCGTGGTTCGCAATCCTTATCGAATGTGTTGCGCAAGGCCGCTGGGCTTTCGCCGGTGGCTGTGGCGCTGCTGCGCGAAGTGCAGCGCGATTTGCCCGACGATGCGCAAGCACTTGCCACGCTGATCAAGAGCCTGCCTTTGACGCTCACGCGCCCGCGCCCGATTGAGCGCGCGATTTCTTCGGCTGGCGGGCTGGCGTTTCATGAGGTCGATGACGGGCTCATGCTGCGCCAGGCACCGGGGCTTTTTGTCTGCGGGGAAATGCTGGATTGGGAAGCGCCCACTGGCGGTTATCTCTTGCAGGCCTGTTTTGCGACGGGATGTGTGGCGGGCCAAGCGGCAGCCCGTTTTGCAAAAGGTCGCTGATCGGGGCTTGGCCTTTTGCAAAGATGAAGCTCTAATAGGGCTGAAAGACCATCAGGGGCTGAGCAACCGTGAATTCTCTTGAGCGTATGATCGTCATTCTTGATCTATTCGAGGGTGAGCGGCTCGAATGGACCCTTGAAGATATGCAGGCGCGTCTCGGCTATACGCGCTCCACGCTGTATCGCTATCTGAAAGTGCTGACTGATACAGGTCTGCTCACTTCTTTGCCGGAGGTTGGCTATACGCTCGGGCCGCGCATCGCCGAGCTTGATTTTTCGATGCGCAGGCGTGATCCGCTGATCAGCGCAAGCCGTCCCATCATGGTCGAATTGGTGCAGGAGATTCCCGGCATTGCGCTTTTGTGCCGGCGCTACCGCGATCGGGTGCTCTGCGTATTTCAAGAACGCGGCACGGCCTCTTTCCGGTCCAATTATGAGCGTGGGCTGGCGCGGCCGCTGTTTCGCGGCGCAGCCTCGCGGATCATTCTGGCCAATCTGCCCTCGGCGCAAGTGCGCAAAGTTTACGAATCCAATCCGCAGGCGGTCCAGGATGCCGGTCTTGGCGGATCGATCAATGAATTGCGTGCCAGCCTGCGTGCTATGCGGCAGGCGGGTTTTGACATGACGGAAAGCCAGGTCACCCGTGGCGCCACCGGCGTCGCGGCCCCGATCTTTGATCGCCGCAACAATGTTCTGGGCTCGCTCGGCCTGACCGTTGAGCAGGATAATGTCTCCGGGGACCGGCTGACGCAAATGGCTACGCGCGTGATGCAATGTGCTCGGCTTGTGACGCGCGCCATTGCCCGCGAAGGGGCGTGAACCCCGCACGCCGCGCCCGAAAAGCTTGCAATTTACAGCTCGAAACAGTGGTCAGCTCCGCATGAAACCTGTATGAAAACAGGTGACGGACCCTCAAAAACCAAAGGGGGCCGCAGCCATTCAAGACTGACGCAAGCAGCGGAGGAAATAGCGATGACCGATCTGGGTCAATTGAAGGAAGAGCTCGTCACGGCGAACCATATTCTCGCCCATCATCATGTCGTCGATTCCTTCGGCCACATTTCGGTTCGTCATCCTGAAAATCCGAACCATTTCTTGATGTCACGTGCGCGCGCTCCCGCTTGCACCGAAGAAAACGACATTATGGAATTCACCCTCGACGGGAAGATTGTCGGTCACGAGCCGGGCAAGCCTTATTCCGAGCGTTTTATTCACGGCGCTATTCTCGAAGCGCGTCCCGATGTGATGTGCGTTGTGCATAATCACAGCCCGAACGTGGTTCCTTTCACCGTGACAGGCCGCAAGATGCGCCCGATCATGCATATGTGCGCGCCGATCGGCACGGATATTCCCAACTGGGATATCGGCACGAAGTTTGGTTACGAAACCAACCTGCTCGTCACCTCGATGGAAATGGGTCGCGACCTTGCCAAGACGCTCGGCAATCGCACTGTGTCGCTGATGCGCGGCCATGGCTCGGTTGTCTGCGGCCGTTCGATCCGTGAAGCGGTCTTCACCGCTGTCTATATGGAAATCAACGCCGAAATGCTCATCAAGGCTCTCCAGATGGGCGAAGTCGAATATATGCATGAAGGCGAAGTGGCGACCAACACCAAGGGCCGCGCCGGCTTCACATGGGAACGCGGTTGGGAAAATTGGTGCCGCGAGGTCAGCCGTCCCTATCGTTCGCAGAGCTGGGACATGGGCCCGGGCTTCTCGCGCACAGACCCGACACTTTAAGACCAACATACGGCGGCGGGCCAACCGCCGCCGTTTTCATTTGGGAGAGAACATCCATGCGTCACGCAAAAAAATTTGGGCTCGCGCTTGGTGCTGCCCTTCTCGCAGCGACGGCCTCGCAAGCTGCCGACAAAGTGTCTGTCGCTGTCGTCAATGCTTCGAGCGATGCAGCGCTCTTCATCGCGGATGCCAAGGGCTATTACAAAGCCGAAGGCATTGAAGCGGAGTTTGTCTCCTTCGATACGGGCGCGAAAATGGTGGCGCCGCTTGGGGCGGGCCAGCTCGATATTGGCGGTGGTGCGGCATCGGCCGGTCTCTACAATGCCGTTGATCGCGGCATCAAAATCAAGATCGTTGCCGATAAGGCGCATAATGTGAAAGGCGCTGGCTTTCAGGCCTTCATGGTCCGCAAGGATTTGATCGAAAGCGGCAAGGTGAAAAGCTTTGCCGATCTGAAAGGCATGAAGGTTGCGATCACGGGTGCGGGTGGCTCGGATGCCTCCGTGCTCAACGAAGCCATGAAGAATGGCGGCCTGACTTACAATGATGTCGAGAAGGTCTATCTCGGCTTCCCGCAGCATGCGGTCGCATTCCAGAATGGCGCGATTGCGGCGAGCATTTCGACGGAGCCGACGGTTTCGAAAATTGTGGAACTGGGGGCGGCTGTGCGCTTTAAGGGCAATGACGAATTCTATCCCAATGCCCAGACGGCCACGATCCTGATGTCGGGAGACTTTGCGGAAAAGCGCCCTGAAGTCGCCAAGCGTTTCATGAAAGCCTATTTGCGCGCGGCGCGTGAATTCAATGCGTCGATTGTGAATGGTCGCATTGCAGGTCCGGGCGCCGATGAAATGGTGAAGATCCTCGCCAAATATTCGGTCATCAAGGACGAGGCGACCTTGCGCTCGATGATCGTTCACGGCACGGATCCGGACGGCAAGCTCAATGTTGAGAGCTTGAAGAAGGATTTGGCGTTCTTCAAAGAGCAGGGCGATGTGACGGGTAAGGTCACGGTTGATCAGGTGCTGGATGAGAGCTTCATTCAGGCAGCTGTGAAGGAATTGGGGCCGGCCAAGCGCTAAGGTTTTTGTAAGAGAATAGTAAAAGGCGCTCTCCGGAGCGCCTTTTTTTGTGTTTCTCCGTCCGTCATTGCGAGGAGGCCGTAGGCCGACGCGGCAATCCATAGCACCAATCTCCGATCGTTAGCGCTATGGATTGCCGCGTCGCTTCGCTCCTCGCAATGACGGGCTGAGAGAGTTGCGGATGCCTATCATGAAAAAACCCGCCGGTTGCCCGGCGGGTTTTTCAGTTTGCTGCTTCGGCTTTTGATCTTATTTGATGCCGAGCAGTTTCTGGGCGTTCTTGTAATAGATTTTTTCGCGCATCGTGTCTGACATCTGAACTTCAGACAGAACCTTGATGGTGTCGCGAATATAGCCCGGACCCTTTTCAGGATCGAACGGCGAGTCAGAGGCAAACAGCACCTTGTCTTCGCCGTAGAATGCGAGACCGCACTCCGTTGCAGGCTTCGAGCCGAACACGGCGGTGTCAGCATAGAAGTCCTTGAAGTAATCGAACGGACGCTTCTTCAAGCCTGCGAGCACGACCGAATAATCTTCATCCGACGTACGCTTGCCCAGCTGATCCCAGCCCGGACCCACGCGGCCTTCGAAGTAAGGAACCATTGCGCCCAAGTGATGCGCGAGAACTTTCAGCTCAGGCAGCTTGTCCATCATGCCGGAGAACACGAGACGCGCCATGGCGGCTGATGTTTCGTAGGGCCAGCCGAAGGTCCACCAGATTTCATATTTGGACTTCGACTCATTCTTGTAATCGGCCAGATCGCCCGCAGCGCGCGAGGGATGCAGGAAGATCGGCTTTCCATGCTTGGCGGCGAGTTCGAAGATCGGGAAATATTTTGGATGATCGAGCGGATCACCATTGATGTTGGTGTGCAGCTGGATCGCATTGGCGCCGAGCTGGAATGCGCGCTCGGCTTCTTTCCAGGCATTGTCCGAGTTCATCGGCAGTGAAGCCAAGAAACCGCAGAATTGGTCGGGGTGCTTGTGCACGAGTTCGGCCATGCCATCGTTACCGAGGCGGGCGAATTCTTCGACCTGTGCGGGCGTGCCGAGCGATTCCAGCGGCGGCATGCCGAGCGAGATCACCTGCTTGTAGTCATGATCCTTACGGAACATGTCGACGCACTTCAGGCGCTCGTTAATGTCGTAAATGCAGGGAATGCCGCGCATGCGCTTGCCAATGTCCTTGGCCGCACCTTCGGAATTCATCATCTTGTCCCAGAGAGCCTGGGGGAAGAAGTGGTTGAACGCATCAATGTAACGCATATTTGCCTCCCGTGTTGCCCCGAGGGGTAAGCGCCTGTGTGACCTTTTTCCAATACAGAGCTTGAACAGGAGCTATAAATAGTTTTTATAGCTCCCATGGATTTGCGTCAGCTCCGATATTTTCTGGCTGTGGCCGAGGCGGGCTCCTTCACCGCTGCTGCCAAGAGCTTGCATGTGTCCCAGCCGGCCTTGGGCTATCAGGTCAAGCAGCTGGAAGAGCGCTATGGCACGCCGCTGCTGGAGCGCCATTCGCGCGGCATCCGCACCACCAAGGCGGGCGCCGTTCTGGCCGAACATGCCCGCAAGATCATGGGCGAGGTCGAGGCGGCAGAAGCCGCACTCGGCAAAATGCGCAAGACGCCCCAGCCCGTCCTTTCGCTCGGCGTGACGCCGACCCCCGGCCGCGCCATTGCCCCGGAACTTGTGGCCGCATCCGCACTGGGCGCGGGGCCGAAAATCGCTTTGCGTGAAGGCCTGTCGGACGAGCTGGCTCGGCTTGTGCTGGCTGGCGAGTTGGATGCGGCGCTCTGTTACGACCCGCAAGGCGTTGAGCGGCTCAGCCCGGTGCCACTTTACAGCGAAGACCTTTATCTCGTCGGCCCGCCCAATCTCGTTGGGGCGCAGGGAGATCTTGCCTTTGCTGATCTGGCACGTCTGCCTTTGGTGCTCGATGGTTCGTTCCAAGCGGGGCGCCGCCTGATTGAACAAGCGGCGCGCGAGCGCGGTATGAGCCTTGATCTCATTGAGGCAGAGGCTGTCACCGTGAAGCGCGAATTGCTGGTGCGCCACGGGCGCTGTTCCATCGTGCCGCTGGGCCTCTTTTACGAGGAAATCCGCGCGGGGCAGCTCGCCGCCCGCCGCCTCACCGATCCGGCAGTTAGTCGCTCGCTGGTTCTGATCACGCGCGCCCAATTGCCAGCGGCACGCCGGAGAGAGCTGGAAAATGCGCTCCAGCCTCTGGTGACGAGCCGGATTGCCGCCGGTGAATTGGCTTGGCGGCATCCAAGCCCTTGATCCTCACGCAAATCCCGCGGCGCGAGATTGCACGGCGCCGCCAAAAGGCTTATTCGAAACTCAGTCGAAAGGCGGAGGCAAACTCCGCTCCGGCCACAGCCGTGTCGGGAAGCACCCCGACCCACCATCTGGGAGAGAAACATGGCAGACGATTCACGAGTGACCAAGGGCGCGGCATCCGCCGATCTCGGTCACAATTCGGCGAACATGTCGGCAGAAGAAAAGCTGGCCACGCATTACC
>CANGFE010000084.1 GCA_947453155.1 Beijerinckiaceae bacterium
ATGCCGGTCGACGCCATCGGCAAGGGCAAGATCACGACCATGGGCGGCCTCGTCCAGAACGGCAAGCCGCACAAAGTGCAGGAAGCTTTCATCGCCGAGCAAGTGCCGCAATGCGGCTATTGCATGAACGGCTGGGTGATGACGACCGTTGCCCTGCTCGAAAAAACCCCGAAGCCCACTGACGCCCAGATCGAAGAAGCGCTCACCGGACTCAAGTGCCGTTGCGCGACTCACGCCTCGATCATGCGCGCCGTGCGCCGCGCAGCGACGGCTTGAGGGGAGACACACAGATGAACACTCATCTCAATCGTCGTCATTTCCTCGCCACGGGTGGCGCGCTGACGATTTCCGTTCTGATGCCCGGCGAAAAGGCGCGTGCCGCCGTTGCCGGTCTCGACAAGCGCCCGCCGCTCGATCCCAAGAAGCTCGCTTCTTACATTTCGATCCGCGCGGATGGTTCGGCTATCGCCTATTTCGGCAAGATGGACATGGGCCAGGGCACCGACACCGGTGTCGCACAGATGGTGGCTGAAGAGCTCGATCTGCCGGCTGAAAAAGTCATCATTCTGGCGGGCGATTCCGGCACCAGCCTCAATCAAGGTGGCGCATCTGGCTCGACCGGCGTTTCGCATGGTGGCGCGACGCTGCGCAATGCGGCCGCTGAAGCCCGTTACGTGATGCTGGAAATCGCGTCCAAGCATCTCAATGTTCCGATGGAAGATCTGGTCACCGCCAATGGCGTGATTTCTTCCAAGAACGACGCCTCGAAGAAAATGACTTACGCCGAAGTTGTCGGCGGCAAGTGGTTTGAAACGGACGTCGAATGGAACGGCAAGATCGGCAACGATCTGTCCATGAAGACACGCGCCAAGCTGAAAGACCCGAAAGATTATAAGGTCTATGGCACATCGGCGCCGCGTCGTGACGTGGAATACAAGATGCTCGGCACCGACGATTATGTCGTCGACATCAAAGTGCCCGGCATGCTGCATGCCCGCACCATCATGCCGCCACGCGCTGGCGCTGTGCCGGTGAAGGTGGATGAAGCCTCCATCAAGGACATTCCGGGCGCCAAGGTTGTGTTTGAAAAAGCACTGCTCGGCGTTGTCGCGCCGAAGGAATGGGATGCGATCAAGGCTGCAAACCAGCTGAAGGTCACATGGTCGGAGGTCCCGGCTCCCTTCCCTGATCAGAAGGATCTCTTCACCCACATTCGCAATGCGAAAGTGCTGAAGGCTGGCGGTTCGCCGAAGAATGTCGAACCCGCCAAAGTGGAAGAAGCCTTCAAGGGCGCCGACAAGGTGATTGAAGCAACCTATGAATGGCCGTTCCAGTCGCATGCCTCTATGGGCCCTGCCTGCGCAGTTGTCGATTATCAGCCCAACGGCATTACGACACTTTGGACCGGTTCGCAGAAGCCGCATTTCGCTGGCGACGGCGTGGCCAAGATTTTGGGTCTGAAGCCTGAACAGGTGCGTGGCATCTGGGTGGCGGGCCCCGGCTCTTATGGCCGCAATGATGCGGGCGATGCTGCTGTCTATGCAGCACTGTTCTCGAAAGCGACCGGCAAGCCGGTGCGCTATCAGGGCATGCGTCATGAAGGCTCCGGCTGGGATCCGAAGTCCCCTGCCTCGATCCACACGATCCGTGCTGGCATCAAGGACGGCAAAGTTGTCGCGTGGCACTTCCACTCGAAGGCGTTTGACCGTCTCAATGTGTCGTCGAATGAATCTGATCCGTCAGACAATCTCGGCGCACAGGCCGTTGGCTTCCAGGCCAAGCCCGGCCTGACCTATGGCACACCGGAAGAATCTTATGCCTTCCCGGTGAAGCAGCAGACGTGGGAAGTCATCCCGCCGTTCTTGGAGGTGATGAACCCGCTGCGTTCCTCGCATCTGCGCGATCCGCTGGGTCCGGAAATTCACTTCGCCAATGAAGGCTTCATTGATGAAGTGGCTTTCGCACTCGGCCAAGATCCGGTGGCCTTCCGTCTCGCCACAGCAACCGAACAGCGCGACAAGGACGTGCTGAAGGCTGCTGCCGACAAGGCGGGCTGGAAGCCGCACACGGCTGCGACCAAGACGAAAAAGGGTGATGTGTTAACGGGCATGGGCATTGCCTATTCCCAGCGCAACGGCACCCGCGTCGCCATCGTCGCGGAAGTCGATGTGAACACGAAGACCGGCAAGGTGCATGCGCGCAAGTTCACTGTGGCGCATGATTGCGGCGTCGTGATCAACCCGCGTCTGCTC
The DNA here is from genome assembly GCA_947453155.1 of Beijerinckiaceae bacterium. GTDB lineage: Bacteria > Pseudomonadota > Alphaproteobacteria > Rhizobiales > Beijerinckiaceae > Terripilifer. The sequence continues at coordinate 2,253 of CANGFE010000084.1, forward strand.
ACGCAGGGCATTGAAGGCAACATCTGCCAAGGCCTCTCGCGCGCGCTGCATGAAGAGGTGAATTTCAGCAAGGATACGGTGACCAGCGTTGACTGGCTGACCTATCCGATCCTGGACATCACCGAGCGTCCGCATGAAATCGACGTTGTGCTCATCAACCGCCAGAACCTGCCGCCGTCAGGCGCTGGTGAAGGCTCGATGCGCCCGGTCGTCGCGGCTGTTGCCAATGCGATCTATGACGCCACCGGCGTGCGCATGCGCCGCGGCCCGTTCACGGCCGAGCGTCTGAAGGCTGGCATGGCCTGATCTTTCGGGATTGAAAAACAAAAGCGCCGGTGGAAACACCGGCGCTTTTTTTATTGCGCACTCTGCGCCGTCATTGCGAGCGCCAGCGAAGCAATCCAGAGGCATGAGGTGTAGCTCGGGATTGCTTCGCTTCGCTCGCAAAGACGGCTAAAAAACTTTCTGCGATGCGCGTGACAGCGAGAAGCCGTGGCCTGCTGCATTCATGCAGGTCACGCCGGTTGTCTCCGACGTGCACAAAAGCCCACCGCGCTTGAACGTCTGTCCATAGGCCAAAACCACTTGCTCTCCATCAATGGCTGCATCTGTGGGGCAGAAAGCTGAACCGCTTGAATGATTCGGCGTGATCACAAAGGCATTGAGCTTTTGCGGCGTGCATCTGATCACTTCATTCGACGTGCCAGGCGGCACCGTTTTGAAGGACGGCGTGAACTGCATGATGTCGCAACGCACTTCCGGCTTATTGTCATAGTCCGAATAGATGCAATTGATATTGCCTGTCGGGGATTTGAACGAGACGCTTTCGGCATGAGCCGAATAGCTTGCCAGCAACAGCCCTAGCGAGGCGAGACAAAGCTTCATCATCGGACGCGACCCTATTTCATCGGAAAAATATCTATGATCACTTGCGCGAGCAGGCCCGACAGCGGTGCGAGCGGCAGTGCCGAGAGCACACGCACCACGACAAAGCGCCAGCCCATCAGCGGGATTTCGTAAATCAGGACGCGATGCAGTGCGACGACCGACCAAGCGGACAGAAACGCAACCACTTGCGGAAAGCCCGCGCCTGCCTGCAAGAGCACGACAACAACAGGAAATGACACGCTCGGGCCGGAAGGAATGAAAGCCCCGATCAATGATGCGAGCAAAATGCCGTAGATGCCGCTATCAGGACCGATGTGATGCGCAATCGGGCCCGACGGCACAAGCTTACTGACAAAACCAGCCGCGAGAATAGCGAGCGCCATGCGCGGCAAAACGGCGAGAAAACGCTCGACCGACATGACCGTGCCCTGTTTCACAATATGCGGCTGGCGGCGCGCCGCCACCATGGCGAGGCCCAGCGCAATCAGAAACAGAATGATGGTGGAGAGATCGAGCATCAGGATTTTTCATCCTTCTCGATGCTCATCGGAATTTTGGTGGCCAGCCACGCCGCCAGAAATGGCAGCGGCAAACAGGCAATATAGCGCATGATCAAAAATGTCGGCCCGAGCAGCGGCAATTCCCAGATCAGCAAACGCTGGAAGCCAAGGTTCGACCACGACACAAGATAAGCAATCAGCGGCGCGCGGCCTGTGCCCGATTCCGCCAGCGCACTCACCATTGGAAAGCTGGTCATCGGACCGCCGGGCGTCATTGCGCCAATGGTTGTGGCAATGGCGACACCTTTTGCACCAGACCCTTCACCAATCCATTTGGCGACCAGTTTGCGCGGTATCATCAATTGCAAAAAAGACGCAACAAGCAGAGCGGCAGCAAGTTTGGGCACGATCTTCATCATCATGACGAGATCGGATGAGAAGCTTTCCATGAAAGCTTCTTGGCCCTCAACAAACCAACAGGCGACACCCGCAACAATGACCATGACAATCATCACGATCAGCGAGCGATCAATGGATTTGGGGAGTGCCCGGAATTTCGGAAGAGGCTCTGACGGCCCCTTTGCGGTCTCGCTCATACCTCAGGCGCGCAATGCAGTGAGCATGGCTTCGATATAATCGCGCTCATGCGCAATCACGAGCATTTTGGCATGTGGACGCAGCGCCTTCAGCGAGCGGTCCACTGTGTCCTGATCGTAAGAGCCCTGCGGCACAACCAGCGCGACAAGTGTCTTGTGATAATGATTGCACAATTCCGCAATCACCGAGACGGAGGCCGCATCTTCGCCGGCACCGGCGATAACAACCACGCAATCGGCATTGGCAACTTCGCCGACCAGATCGCTGGTGTGGCCAGCCAGATCATTCAGCCAGGCTTTGACATTGTCGCCACCCGATTGTTCGAAGGACAGCGACTTGAAGAAAGCCGCACCATTCCAGGGCTGTTTTGAAATTTCATCAACGAGGCGGGCGGCCTCGGAATCCAGCGCAATCACCTTGACAGCGCGCGGCTTGGAATTGGGAGTCTGGATCCGAAAACGGGCTTCTTGAGCGGTCGTAACACGGGCCGATTCACTCAGGAGCATAGTTTCGTTCCTTCTCTCGCAGGCAGAAGAAATCCCCTCCCCCGCAAAGGGGGAGGGGACAGGTTTCTTAAACCGAAGTCTGCTTCACACCGACTTTGGCGATCAGTGCTTCCTTTGCAGCTTCCTTATAGTGCTGGTCCGGCGGCAAGATCACAGCGGCCGAACGCACCTTCATGTCATCGACCGTGCGGCCCGGAGGCAGCACGCCCTTTTCATGCAGAGCTTTGGCAGCGCGCATCAAGCGATGACGGGCCATGATGATGCCATTGTCTGTGCCGACGAGGTTTTCCTTCGTGCGGTCGCAGATCGGGCCCATCGATTCCTGCAAAGACGCATCCTGCATGCCGATGCCTTCCACACCCGAATAGGTACGGCCAGCCTTCTGCGCTTCACGGTCAATGAGATAATCATTGTCCTTGTTGGCGAGCGGACGATAGGTGCCCGGCACATAGCGCACATGGATGCCCTTGCCGTCCTTCATCGCCTGACGCTCAGTGTCCGTCAGCGGACGGGTCGGATGGTAATCGAAGCTCCAAGCCGTGCAGGTTTCGTCATCGATCGGAACCCAGAAATGGCCGTGGATCGGATGATCGCCGCGCGGGGGAACCATGGTGAAGCAAGGCATGACCCAAGGCGTGATGCGCCAGTAGAACTTGCCATCTTCCGCATTGCGACGCGCGCCGATGTAGAGACCACCGGGGGCTTCGACAACCTCGAAGACAGGCTTGGAATCAGCCAGATTGTACTTGTTGCCAGCAGCGCCCTTGAACAACGGATCATTGTTCAAATCGCCACGATGCAAGAAGGATACGTGGCTGGAATCGATGCCGCCTTCCATGGCCTGCAGCCAGTTGTTTTCCTGCAAGCGCTTCGAGGTGAAGCTCTGGTTGAGCGGCACAGTGGCGAATTCCCACTCGGGCTCGGGCGGTGTCGTTTCAGCAGGGCCCATATAGGTCCACAGAACGCCGCCCTTTTCGATCAGCGGATAATTCTTCAGCTTGATCTTCTTGGCGTAGCCGGATTCTTCGGGCTCTGAGGGCACGTCGACGCACTGGCCGGTCGTGTCGAACTTCCAGCCGTGATAGGGGCAGCGCAGGCCACATTCTTCGTTACGGCCGAACCACAGCGAAACGCCGCGATGCGCGCAGAATTCGTCGATCAGGCCGAGTTTGCCTTCCGAATCGCGGAAAGCGATCATGCGCTCGGAGAGCACCTTAACACGCACCGGCGGGCAATCATTTTCCGGCAGCTCTTCGGAGAGAAGAATCGGCAGCCAATAGGCGCGGAAAAGATCCCCCATCGGCGTTCCCGGACCCGTCTGGGTCACCAGATCGTTCTGTTCTTTCTTCAGCATGAATGCGCTCCCGTGCTCTTCCCGACCCGCTTGGCCCTCGTCCTATTCAAAAGGCTTAGATAAAGGCCTTTAGGGCGTTGACCGCTGTCGGGACACTTGTTATTGAACCGGCCAGTTCCTTCATACGGAACAGCGTTCCGCAGCCGACCTGACCCTTTCCTAAATCAGGTCCGGTAAGACGTCAACGAGGAGACCGAAATGCCGCAGAGGATCGATTTGTGCAAAGCCAGCGACGTGGACGAGGGCACCGCCATCAAGGTGGAAACCGGCGATCTGGTTCTTGCCGTCTTTAACCTGAACGGCGCCTTTTATACACTGGACGACGTCTGTTCGCACGGCCCCGGCTCCCTGTCCGAAGGCCCGATCTGCGATGATGTTGTGGAATGTGATTTCCACAATGGTTCGTTCAACATCAAGACCGGCGAAGTGGTCGATCCGCCCTGCATGATCCCGCAAAAGACCTACCCCACCAAGGTCGACGGCGACACCGTCTATATTGAAGTCTGATCTTTTCAGGCCGGCGTCTCGCACGCCGGCCTTTTGCTGACAGGCACAAAATGGCTGTTTCCACCAAGGCGAAGAAAGCCCCCACCCAGCGCAAGATTGCCGCTGTGGAGCTGGCTGCGCCTGTGAAAGCCAAACGCCCCGAACCCCAGCGCCTCTCCTCGGTCGCCATGGCGGTGCGCCTGTTGAAAAGTTTTTCCGAAGGCGAAGCCGAAATCGGCGTCACGACTTTGTCGCGCCGCTTGGGCGTGGCGAAAAGCACTGTCTATCGCCTCGCCTCCACACTGGTCTCTGAAGGGTTGCTCGAGCAAAACCCCGAGACGGAACGCTATCGGCTGGGCATGTCGCTCTTTGGCCTTGGCGCTCTTGTGCGCCAGCGTATGAATGTGGCGACCGACGCGCGCCCTTTCCTCTTCCATCTGCGTGAAGCCACAGGCGAGACCGTGCATCTGGCCATTCTGGAAGGCGCAGAAATCGTTTTTGTGCTGAACTTGGAAAGCAATCAGGCGATCCGCATGCGCGCCGACTTGGGCGCGCGCAAGCCGGCTTTCTGCACGGCGGAAGGCCGCGCCATGCTGGCCTTCCAATCCAAAGACATGATCGATGATGTGTTGGCGAAGGGCCTTGTGCCGCGCACGCCCAAAACACTCATCAGCGAGCGCGCCATCCGCAAAGCGCTCGAAGATGTTCGCACAACAGGCTTTGCCACCGAAGACGAGCAAAGCGAATTGGGCATGCGCTCGGTCGCAGCGCCCATTCGCAATGCCAATGGCCGCGTGATTGCAGCCATTGGTCTGGCTGGCCCCATGCAACGCATTTCGGATGAGGCCCTCGCCTCCTTCGCACCTCTTGTTGTGGATGCAGCAAGAACCATTTCTGTCCGCCTCGGATTTAATTCGTTGGCGGGTGCTTAAAACAAAACAAATGACCAGGGTCTCGACACCATGAAGCAGATCACGATCACGGGCGGAACAAGCTTTAACTGCGAAGACGATGATACGATTCTGCGCGCCGCTCTGCGCGCAGGCCTCGCCTTCCCTTATGAGTGCAATGTCGGCTCTTGCGGCAATTGCCGCTTTGAGCTCATCGACGGCGAAGTCGAACATGAGCGCAAGGATTCACCCGCCTATACGGAGCGCGACATTCAGCGCAAACGTTGGTTGGGTTGCCAAGCCAAGCCGCACAGCGATTGCAATATCAAGGTGCGCTTGATCGATCATTACAAGCCGCATATTGCGCCCCAGCGTGTGCAGGGCACATTCACCGGCCAGCATGACATTACGCACGACATTCGCGAATTCCGCTTCAAGTTGGATACGCCTGTCATGTTCCTGCCCGGCCAATATGCGCTCTTGCATGTGCCCGGCATCTCGGGTGGCCGCGCTTATTCCATGTCCAATGTCTCGGATGATGGCAGCGAATGGCATTTCCAGATTCGTCGCGTGCCCAATGGTCAATGCACGACGGCTCTGTTTGATCATATCAAGGTCGGCGAAAAAATCGGTCTCGATGGCCCCTATGGCATGGCCTATCTGCGCGAAGATGTTGAGCGCGATATTCTGTGTCTGGGTGGCGGCTCAGGCCTTGCGCCTGTTGTGTCGATTGCACGCGGCTGGGCAAAGTCCGACAAGCTCAAGGGTCGCAAGCTGCACTTCATTTATGGCGGTCGCACGCCTGCCGATATTTGCGGCGAAGACATGCTGAAGGAATTGCGCGATTACGGCGTGGACCTGCATTATTATCCCGTCGTCTCGATGCCGGAATCCGGAAACTGGAACGGCCTCACGGGCTTTGTGCATGACATTGCTGCGCAGACTTTCGGCGACGGCTTGAAAGATATGGAAATCTATTTCGCCGGTCCGCCGATGATGGCCGAAGCCGTCATGCGTTTGGTCGTCGAAAAGAAAATTCCGCCGACACAGGTTCACTACGACCAGTTCGTGTAATAGCCGCACCGTTCTTGCGAGCGAAGCGAAGCAAACCAGCAAGCCACATGTGTTGCCTCTGGGTTGCTTCGTCGCTCCGCTCCTCGCAATGACGGCGTAAAATAACAGAACAGACGATAAGGAAACGCCCCATGTCCAAACTGCAACTCTCGCTCGCCTGCTGGAACTATGACCGCACGCGCGCGCTGGCCGATGGCTCTGTGCAGCCTGATGGCATTGATCTCAACTATCTCGACATGCCGGTGGAAGAAACCTTCTTCCGCATGGTGCGCTACCGCGAATTCGATGTCGCGGAAATGTCGCTGTCGTCATACACCGTGTCGCTGTTCAAAGACCCCTCGCCTTTCATCGCGATTCCGGTCTTTCCGTCGCGCTTCTTCCGCCATTCTTGCATTTATGTGAGCGCCAAATCGGGCATCAAGACGCCCAAGGATCTCATCGGCAAGAAGATCGGCGTGCCGGAATATCAGATGACCGCACCGGTCTGGATTCGCGGCATTCTCTCCGAGCACTATGGCGTGCCGGTGGACAGCGTCACGTATTACACGGGTGGCGAAGAAGAGCCGGGCCGTCCTGAAAAGCAGAAGCTCGATCTGCCTGCCAACATCAAAGTGCAGTCGATCCCGCAGGACAAAACCATTTCGCAAATGCTGCGCGATGGCGAGCTGGATGCGTTCCACACAGCACGTGCGCCTTCAACGCTCGATGGCCTCAAAGTGCTGCGCCTCTTCCCGGATTATGCGCAGGTCGAGCGCGAATATTATCGCAAGACCAAAATCTTCCCGATCATGCACACGGTCGCCATCCGCCGCGAAGTCTATGAAAAGAACCGCTGGATTGCGCAGGCCCTGTTCAAGGCCTTCCATGAATCCCAGCGCCGCACCTATGAAGATCTGAAGGAAACAGCAGCTCTGAAAGCCATGGTGCCGTGGTTGGGCGCGGTGATGGATGAGACGCGCGCTGAAATGGGCGATGATTATTGGGCCTATGGTTTGGAGAAGAATTACGAAACGCTCCAGACCTTCCTCGGCTATCACTACGAGCAGGGTCTCTCGAAGCGGCTCTTGAAGCCCGAAGAGCTTTTCGCACCCGAGACGCTTGAAGCGTTCAAGATTTAAACAAACAAAAACGGCGCCCTTCGAGGCGCCGTTTTCCTTTCAAGGGCCGTCATTGCGAGGAGCCGAAGGCGACGTGGCAATCCATAGCGCTCGCCTCGAAAGGTTAGCGCTATGGATTGCTTTGCTTCGCTCGCAATGACGGGCGAGAGGTTTGCGATTGCCTCACGGGTCCCGGATTTCCAGCAGGCCCCAAGTAAAGCCGTCATTGCGAGGAGCCGAAGGCGACGTGGCAATCCATTGCGCTCGCCTCGAAAGGTTAGCGCTATGGATTGCTTCGCTTCGCTCGCAATGACGGGGGAGAGGTTTGAGATTGCCTCAAGGGTCGCGGATTTCCAGCAGGCCCCAAGTAACGCCGTCATTGCGAGGAGCCGCAGGCGACGTGGCAATCCATAGCGCTCATCTCGAAAGGTTAGCGCTATGGATTGCTTCGCTTCGCTCGCAATGACGGGCGAGAGGTTTGCGATTGCCTCACGGGTCGCGGATTTCCAGCAGGCCCCAAGTAAAGCCGTCATTGCGAGGAGCCGAAGGCGACGCGGCAATCCATAGCACTCGCCTCGAAAAGTTAGCGCTATGGATTGCTTTGCTTCGCTCGCAATGACGAGGGAGAGGCTAGACAAAAAAGGCGGGCTCTAAGCCCGCCTTTTCTTTATGCCCAATCAGCCGGCTTAGGCGGCAAGGTCTCGAGCTCTTTTTCGTAAGCCTCTTGCATACGTGGCTCGAGGCCGTGCTTGGCGAGCGCGTTTGAGAACATGTCGCGCACTTGCTTGGTCTCGTCGGCATAGTCGATCTGAAAACCGCCCATACGACGCGAAATCCATGACATCGGTACGCCCTGCGTGTTGCGCGGCGACCAGTTCTTGAACGCGAGATAGCGCGCAGGCGCAGCACCTGCATTGAAATGCTGGTGGAACCAAGCATTGGGCGGCACGATCAATGTGCCGGGCTTCCATTCATAGCGCTGCGGCTCGCTGCCTTCCGGCCACATCAAGGAATAACCTTCGCCAGACAGCACGATCACATGTGCGCCCGGCCCATGGTGATGCGCCTTCTTGTACGTGCCGACGGGGAATTGCGAGATATGGCTCGCCATCATGCCACCTGACATGTTGAAGCGGATATGACCACCGCCCGCACCGCGCTCTTTGGCGCTGATCAGCGGCAGATTGACCGCATCCGGCACGAAATTGGTCTTCAGCAAAAAGCCTTCCGGCTCCGTCTTGGCGGCGAAGAAATCAGGCTCGCCATTGAAGCGCTGCGTGAAGTCATGTTTGAAATTGAAAACGAATTCCGGATCGCCGTAGAGGTTCAAAACGGACGGGCAATAGGTCACGCCGACATAGCGCGCAGGCGCCTGACCCGAGCCGTTGAAATGCTGGAACCAGCAATTCAGCGGAATGCCGAAAATCGCGCCTTCTTTCCATTCGAAAGTGAGGCTCTGGCCTTTGTCGTTCCACACTTTCGTGGAGCCGCGGCCAGACAAGATCAGCACCATTTCGTCAAACAGCTGACGACGCGGGGCGAGCTTGCCGCCGTTGGGGATTTCGCAGACATAGCAATCATTCGAGGTGCGCGAGGCTTCATGATTGATGAAGACGCCCTTGCCGCCACGCTCAGCCCAAGGCTTGAGATCGACGACTTTCAGATCGGGCACATAATGCGCGCTGATAATATCAAGGCCCTGGCCGCGCACCCATTTCAAATAAGGTGTGTCTTTTTCCGTCGCGAATTTATTCGCCATTTCGGTGGAAACGGTGGCGTCCTTGGCCATGTGGCTCTCCCCAATTTTAGCCCGTCATTGCGAGCGAAGCGAAGCAATCCAGAGGGATGCTTCGTCTGACTGGATTGCTTCGTCGCTATGCTCCTCGCAAAGACGACGAAAAAGGGCGGAGCCTAAGCTCCGCCCAACTTCATAGTTTCGAATTAAGCTGCGGGCTTGGGCGGCAGCGACTCGAGTTCTGTCTTATAGGCCTCGTCCATCTTCGGCTCTAGGCCGTTCTTGGCGAGTTCATTCGAGAACATGTCGCGCACGACCTGCTTCTCATCGGCGTAATCGATCTGATCGCCGCCGATGCGACGCGAGATCCAAGCCTTCGGCACGCCCTGCGCATTACGCATCGACACGACTTCATGCTTGAACGCGAGATAGCGAGCAGGCGTCTTGCCGGTGTTGAAGTGCTGGTGGAACCACATGTTCGGGGGCACGATCATGGTGCCGACTTCCCAATCATAGCGCTTGGGTTCATCACCCTCCGGCCACATCAGCGAATAGCCTTCACCCGACAGGATGATGACGTGCGCGCCCGGACCATGGCAATGGCCCTTCTTGTAGGTGCCGATC
>CANGFE010000085.1 GCA_947453155.1 Beijerinckiaceae bacterium
CGGCACGAAAATCGCCGCGGCAATGCCGGGCTTATCGGCCACATCGCGCAATGTGATCTGCGCTTCATCCTTGGAATAGGCGATGCCTGAGACGACCTGCTGTTCCACAATATCCTCCTCGTCGCAGATAAGCGTGCCGGGCTTGGGGTCAGCCGGGTCGTCGAAAGACGAGCGCACGAATGTTTTCACCTTATGGACCATGGCGACTTCGACCGAGCGCACTTGCAGCACTTTCGAGCCAAGGGAAGCCATTTCCAGCATTTCTTCGAACACAACACGGTCCAGACGCTTGGCTTTTGGCACAATGCGCGGGTCGGTGGTGTAGACGCCATCAACGTCTGTGTAGATGTCGCAGCGGTCGGCTTTCAGCGCGGCAGCAATGGCCACAGCCGATGTATCCGAACCACCGCGCCCCAGCGTGGTCAGGCGGCCGGTCTCGACATGAATGCCCTGAAAGCCCGCAATGACGGCCACTTCGCCGCGCGCAAAACCTTCTTCCAGACCCTTGGGGTCGATGTCTTCAATGCGGGCGGAGCCATGCGCATCCGATGTCTTGATCGGAATCTGCCAGCCCTGCCACGAGCGGGCCGGGATGCCCATATCTTGCAGCACGATGGCGAGCAGGCCGGAGGTCACCTGTTCGCCGGAGGCGACCACGGCATCATATTCGCGCGGGTCATAGAGGGCCGCACCCTCTTTGCACCAAGCGACGAGCTCATTGGTCTTGCCCGACATAGCGGAGACGACGACGGCAACATGATGACCAGCGGCCACCTCGCGCTGCACATGGCGCGCGACATTTTTGATGCGCTCGATATTGGCGACGGAAGTGCCGCCGAATTTCATGACCAGACGGGACATAGGAGCCTAATCTAAAGGACCGATGGGACAGGCGCGGGGAGGGGATGGTTCCCCCCGGGCCGCAGGGCGCGTATAGATGACGGCGGCGGGGCGCCAAGTCAATTGCTTGGCCCTGATTTCAGCCTCTTTTCGAGGCACTTCGGTTAGGCGTGACGAGGCAAAAGCAATGGTGGCCAATCGCGGCACGGTGGATGAGGCGGATGTCGCCCGTTTCGAGGCTTTGGGCGAGGACTGGTGGGCCGAAAACGGCTCCATGCGCCCGCTGCATCGCCTGAACCCGGTGCGCATTGCCTATATCCGCGACCACATCTGCCAGCATTTCCCCGATGCCGACACCGCCCGCCCGCGCGACGTGAAGCGCCCGAGCCCGTTGGGTGGTCTCACGCTGCTCGATATCGGCTGCGGCGGCGGCATCCTCGCCGAGCCGCTGGCGCGTTTGGGTGCGGATGTGACGGGCATTGATCCGGCGGCGGGCAATATTGCGATTGCCTCCGCGCATGCGCGCGAGACCGGCGCAGACGTGACCTATCGCGCGGTGACGGCTGAAGATTTGTTGAGCGAGGGCGCGCGCTTCGATGTCGTCACCGCGATGGAAGTGGTGGAACATGTGACGGATGTGGATGCGTTCGTGAAAACCTGCGCAGGCTTGGTGAAGCCGAACGGCTTGTTGTTTATGGCAACACTCAACCGCACGCTGAAGTCTTTCGCACTCGCGATTGTGGGCGCAGAATATGTGCTGCGCTGGGTCCCCGCCGGCACGCATCAATGGGAAAAATTCGTGAAGCCATCAGAGCTTGAAGAGGCGATGGCCGCTGGTGGCGCTGAGGTGTTTGATGTGGCGGGCGTGGTTTACAACCCGCTACGGGACAAGTGGTCTCAGTCGCGCGATACGGATGTGAATTATATGTGTGTGGGGCGGAAGTTCTAAGTCTGGGTCGCTTCGCTGCGCTCGCAATGACGGGCTCGGAGGCGGCATCTCTCCACCGTCATTGCGAGCGCAGCGAAGCAAACCAGAACAACCTTTTGGTTGGTGGCGTGTCGAGTTATGATGCGTAACCTCAGGGTATGCGTGAGCCCGCAGTCTACATCATGGCCAATAAACGCAATGGCACGCTTTATACTGAGTGGTGCTGGTAGCAGAATAATCAATTTTCCGGAGATTTTTTATGGATAGTAATTTAGAAGAAAAAGTCATTTTAGCACAAACTCGGCTTGAACGAGTTTTGGATCATCTACTATTACTCATAGATCTTCATGAAATAAATCAAATCTCATACGGAACCAATTTCGAAGTGCCGACGCAAATCGCTCGTTCTTTCCGAATAGTGAGCAGTTCGCTTTATAAATATGAACTAATAAGGCTGTATGCCTTGTGGGACATTGGGGATGGAGAAGAAGAAAGTTTGTCAGTCGTTGCAAAGCATGCGGCAGATAAAAACGTCCGAAGAAGGCTGAAAGAAATTGAAGCGCAGTTTTGGAATCGATCTGTCGATTTAGATGCTGAAGACTTAGAAACAGAAAAATTGATTTGTGATTCCGAAAATCACTTTGGCGCGGAACGCGCAATAGAAATGGATGAGTTGCTCGAGGGCGCCCTCTTGAGGATCGAAGAAATAAAAAAAAGCCCCGCGCTTCAAGCGCTCAAGGAAAACCGCGACAAGTTTCTCGCTCACGCATTAAATAAGAGCAGGGCTGAGATAAAGAATGGCGGTATACGGCCATGGTCTCGAGGGATGGAGCGAGAGCTTATCGATGCAAGCGTTTCGATCGCAAGCGATTTGCTAGCATCAGTGGGAAAGAAATCATTCGATCTAGACGCTCAACGTGAGAAAGCAGCAGCTAGGGCGGTCTCTTTTTGGTCTAGCTTTTCTCGAAAACAGATTAGTCCTTTTTAAAGCTTAGCTGTCGCGATAGGTCTGGGTTGCTTCGCTGCGCTCGCAATGACGGGCCCGGAGGCGGCATCTCTCCACCGTCATTGCGAGCGAAGCGAAGCAATCCAGAACAACCTTTTGGTTGGTGGCATGTTGAGGTGTGATGCGTAACCTTAGGTTATGCGTGAGCCCGCAGTCTACATCATGGCCAATAAACGCAATGGTACGCTTTATACAGGCGTGACGTCTGATCTGTCGCGCCGCGCCTATGAGCATCGCACCAAAGCGAAGGTGGGGTTTGCTTCTCGTTACGCCTGCACCTTGCTCGTTTGGTATGAGTCTTACGAGCGCATGGATGAAGCCATTGCGCGCGAGAAACAGATCAAGGCTGGGCCTCGTAAAGCGAAATTGAAATTGATTGAGGCGATGAACCCGCATTGGCGGGATTTGTATGAGACCTTGGCTTAGTCTGGATTGCTTCGCTGCGCTCGCAATGACGGTCCCGGAGGTTGCCGCCATTCCGCCGTCATTGCGAGGAGCCGTAGGCGACGTGGCAATCCAGAGATCACGCGTGAGGCTTCTGGTTTGCTTCGCTTATGCTCGCAATGACGCGCGCGTTTAGGCGAAGATTTCGGCTTTGGCTAAATCATCCAACACCATAAACTCACCCGGCTCCAAATCCTCCGGCAGCACCAGCCCGCCAATCGCTTCGCGATGCAGGGCCACCACGTGATTGCCCACCGCTGCAAACATGCGGCGCACTTGGTGGTAGCGACCTTCCGTAATCGTCAACACCGCTTCGCGCTCGGACACACCCTCCAGCACGGCTGGCAGAAGCGGGGTCTTTTCGCCTTCCAGCATCAGCGTGCCGGCCGCAAAAATCGCCGCTTCATCGCCGCGCAAAGGGCGGTCGAGTTTGGCGCGGTATTTTTTGGCGATATTGCGCTTGGGCGAAATCACATTGTGCAGAAAGGCGCCATCGTCGGTGAGCAGCAACAGGCCCGAGGTGTCTTTGTCGAGCCGTCCCACGGTTGAAAAGGCGGGGTCGCGGCGCTGCCAGCGGTCGGGCAAGAGTGAATAGACGCGTGTCCCCGCTTCCTTGTGCGAACAGGTCACGCCCAGCGGCTTGTGCATCATCACCACGCAGCCGGGCAGCGGGTCGAGCTCTTCGCCATAAAAGGTCAGGCGCGCGGGCAGATCGGGCGTCAGCGCAATGCGTTCATCCACACGCGCAATGCGTGCGCCATCGAGCAGAAAGCGTCCCGCATTGGCGAACATGGCAATCTCGCGGCGCGAGCCGTAACCCAGATTGGCGAGCAGCTTGTCGAGCCGCATATTTTGCGGCTTGCTCACGCCATGGCCTCATAGATTTTGAAGCCGGCTTCTTCCGCCACCATAGTCACGCGGCGGAAGTTATCTTTCAGCACATTTTCATAAGGCAGGTGACGATTGGCGACGCAATAAAGACGCCCGCCTTTTTTGAGCAAGCTCGCCGCCGTCTTGATGAAAGCCTGACCCAGCGACTTGTCTTCCGCGCCGCCATCGTGGAAGGGCGGGTTCATAACGATAAAGTCGAGCGCTTTCAGATCGGGCACATTGAGCTTGCGCACATCGGCTTGCAGAAACTGCACGCGCGCATCGGTGACATTGCGCTTGGCGCAGGCGATGGCGCGGCCATCCAGCTCGATCAGAGTGAGGGCTGTGACTTTAGGCGAGGCCAGCACGCCATGCGCGAGCACGCCAAGCCCCGCACCCAGATCAGCGCCGCGGCCTGAAAAATCAGGCAGATGATTCATCAGCATGGCGCTGCCCGGATCAATGCGGTTCCAGCTGAACACGCCGGGCTGCGTCCATAGGCCGAGCTCCTCCTCAAAGCGCGGCGCGCCATCGGCTATGGCTTGCGCCATTGTCTTTGCATCGCCGCCACTTTGCGTCACGCAAATGCGGTGGTGGCGTTTCGAGCTTTCGTGGAATGTGCAGCCCAGTGCTTCCATGTCGCCCGCCAAGCGCGTGCCGCCTTTGTCTTTGGGCGCGAGCGCGGTGAGTGTGGCATCTGGTTTTAAGGCGCGAAGGGCCAGTGCGAGCGCATAGCGGCGCTCGATGGTGCCGGGCGGGGCGAGCATGGTGATGGGGCCCAGTGAAGCGGGCGCAACATCGTGCAGATCCAGCGCGCCGGGTATGAGGGGCGAGAATTGCGGCAGGCGCGATGTGTCGCCGCAAAGCTCCAACGGCGGTGCGCCATAGACATTTTCAAACGCGGGGAGCGCGCTCAATTGCGTTCTTCCGGCAGATCGGGAATCGGCAGAACGGGAATCCCGTCTTCCAGCAATTCGCGCGCTTCTTCGAAAGAGGCTTTGCCGCGAATGGAGCGCGCGGGCGTCTCACCGTCATGCATTTTGCGTGCTTCTTCGGGGAAGTTTTCGCCCACATCATCGGTGTTGGCGACAATTTTTTCATGCAGCTCGCGAATCATGCCGCGCAATTGCTGCTGTTGCTCGTCAAGCAGCGCAATGTTTTGCGCTGGTTGCGCTGGAGCCGCAGGCGTAGGCGCATCATCATTGTCGGCGACGATCACGCGGTCTTTGTCTTTGCGCGCGACATTGGGCGCCATAATGGCTTTGGAGATTTTGGCGCTGTCGCAAACGGGGCATGTGACAAGCCCGCGCTTCACCTGCTTGTCGTAAGAGGCGCTGTCAGGAAACCAGCTTTCAAAATCATGATCGGCGTCGCAGATCAGCGCATATTTAATCATCTCTTTGCTTCAGCCCTTCAGCAGCGGGTCGAGTTCGCCCGCGCGCTCGAGCGCATGCAGATCATCGCAGCCGCCCACATGTTTGGCGCCGATGAAGATCTGCGGCACGGTCCAGCCGCCATTGGCGCGCTTGGTCATTTCTTCTTGTCTTGCATAATCGCCATCAACCGAGATTTCCTCGAAGGCGACATTTTTGCTGGTGAGCAGCGCCTTGGCGCGGGCGCAATAGACGCAGGTCGATTTGGTATAGATCGTCACGCTTTGCATCGGGCTATGTCCTGTGGGCCGGGCGGCCTCCTTATAGGGTCTCTCACACCCCGCTCACAACCCGGGCAAAGGTGAGCGCATCGACGCGGGCCGCGCCCGCCTTCATCAGCGCCCGCGCGCAGGCATTCAATGTGGCGCCCGTGGTCAGCACATCATCGACGAGAAGCAGGCGGGCGCCGGCAATCTGGCCGGCCGCCTCCGGGCTCAGGTGAAAGGCGCCTTGCAGATTGTCGGCGCGCTCCTCGCGGGTGAGGCCGACTTGCGGGCGGGTGCGCTTGATGCGGGTGAGCCAGCCCTTCTCGCAGGGGCGGCCTGTGTGGGTCGCGACATGATGGGCGAGCAGGGCCGCCTGATTAAAGCGCCGCCGCCAGAGCCGCCCGCGGTGCAGCGGGACGGGCAGGATGAGGTCGGCCTCCGTGATCAGTTCGGCCCCGGCGCGGGCCATCCAGCGGCCCATGGCGGGAGCAAGGTCGAGCCGGTCGGCATATTTGAGGCGGCGCGTCAGGGTGCGCGCGGGGCCATCATAGCGGGCAACGGCCCGCGCGCGGGCAAAGACGGGCGGGTTCACTTCGGCCGCGGGCGAAATCAGGCCCGGCCCCAGCTCTTGGGAAAAGGGCAGGCCCAGCCGCTCGCAAAAGGGCCGCTCGATAAAGGGCATGGCAGCCCAGCAAGCAGGGCAAAGCCTTCCCGCTTCCTCCACACCCGCCCGGCAGGCGAGGCAGGTCGGCGGGTAGATGCGATCCAGAAGCAATGAGACGAGCCGCATGGGGCGAAGGCTAACCTTATTTGACCGTCATTGCGAGCGAAGCGAAGCAACCCAGTGGCCCCACGTGTGGCCTCTGGGTTGCTTGGTCGCTAGCGCTCCTCGCAAGGACGGCGCTATAAGGCGCTGATGAATACGCCCGCCCATCTCGTTTTTGATCGCGCGCTTTTGCGCAGCCGTCTCGCGCGCGCGCATGCGCAAGGCGCAGCCGGTTTTTTGGTTGATCATGTGGCGGGTGATTTTGCGGATCGCTTGTCGGCGGTCTTGCGCCCTTTCCCACGCATTCTCGATCTCGGCACACCGACACAAGCACTCGCCACTTTGATGGCGGCGCGCGCACCTGAAAAACTGGTGCGGGCTGCTCCCGTCGCGCAAGCGCTCGGCGAGGGTCCATGGACCGGCATGGTGGTGGATGAGGAAGCCCTGCCATTTCCCGAAAATGCCTTTGATCTCGTCGTTTCTGCGCTCGCGCTGCAATTTGTGAATGATCTGCCGGGAGCGCTTATTCAGATCCGCCGCGCGCTGGCTCCCGATGGTTTGTTCATCGGTTGTTTGATCGGTGGGCAATCTTTGCAGGAATTGCGTTTGGCTTTTGCCGAAGCCGAAGACAGCATTATGGGCGGCACATCGCCACGCGTCGCACCCTTTGCTGATTTGCGCGATATGGGCGGGCTGTTGCAGCGCGCGGGGCTCGCTTTGCCGGTGACCGATAGCGATACGATTACGGTGCGCTATGCCTCTATGTTTGGCCTGTTGCGTGATCTGCGCGCTATGGGCGCGACCAATGCTTTGATCGCGCGTGATCGCAGGCCGCTTCGCCGCGCGGTCTTGATGAAAGCCGCCGAGATTTATCAGTCCCGCTTTGCCGATCCTGATGGGCGTCTGCGCGCGACATTTGAATTTGTCTGGGTGTCAGGTTGGGCGCCGCATCAGAGCCAGCAAAAGCCGTTGGCGCCGGGCTCAGCCAAGATGCGGCTGGCGGATGCGCTGAAGGTGGAAGAGCGCAAATTATAACGCCGTCATTGCGAGCGCAGCAAAGCAAACCAGAGCCGCGCGTGAGGTCCCCGGATTGCTTCGCTGCGCTCGCAATGACGGGAAAAAACTGCTATGAGCCCGCCCATGAACGAGAGCATGAACGAGAGCCCCGCCATTTTTGATCCCAATGCCCGCCCGTCGCTGGTGGGCAAAACGCGCGCGCAATTGGCGGAAGCTTTGGCCGCCATCGGCGTGCCCGAGCGCGAGCGGCGTATGCGGGTCGGCCAGCTCTGGCACTGGATTTATTATCAAGGCTCGACCTCTTTCGATGTCATGCTCAATGTCTCGAAAGCTTTGCGCGCCAAGCTTGCAGAAACCTACACGCTGGAGCGTCCGCAAGTCGTTGCCGCGCAATTGTCGTTGGATGGCACGCGCAAATGGCTGATCCGCCTGCCGCCCGTGGATGCTAAGGACAAGGGCGCGGAAATTGAATGCGTCTATATCCCTGAAAGTGATCGCGGCACGCTGTGCATCTCTTCCCAAGTTGGCTGCACACTGACCTGCACCTTCTGTCACACAGGCACACAGAAACTCGTGCGCAATCTGACGGCGCAAGAGATCGTGCAGCAGCTGATTGTCGCGCGCGACATGCTGGGCGATTTTCCAGGTCTCGAGCGTCCTGAAGATGGTGGGCTCATTCCGGTTGGCGAAGGTGTGCGTCCTGTCTCCAACATTGTCTTCATGGGCATGGGCGAGCCGCTTTATAATTTCGACGAAGTGAATGATGCGATCGGCGTGCTGACCGATGGCGAAGGTCTGTCTTTGTCGAAGCGCCGCATCACTGTGTCGACATCGGGCGTTGTGCCGCAGATTGCGCCGCTCGGCGAAACATCGGGCACCATGCTGGCGATCTCGCTGCATGCCACCAATGACGAGCTGCGCAACAAGCTTGTGCCGCTGAACAAAAAATATCCGCTCAAAGATTTGCTGGATGCGTGCCGCAATTATCCGGGTGCTGCCAATTCACGCCGCATCACCTTTGAATATGTGATGCTGAAGGGCGTGAATGATTCACCCAAAGAAGCGCGCGAATTGGTGCGGATGCTGAAAGGCATTCCTGCCAAGATCAATTTGATCCCGTTCAATCCCTGGCCCGGCGCGCAATATGAATGTTCCGATTGGGAGACGATCGAGACTTTCTCCGATATTGTTTTCAATGCCGGTTATGCGAGCCCCGTGCGCACGCCGCGCGGCCGCGATATTTTGGCGGCTTGTGGTCAGTTGAAATCGGAAACAGAAAAGCTGCGCGCCCGTGCGCGCCTCGCGCTCGACGACGAAGCTTAAGCCTCTTTCGCGCGCGCGCCGACGAGTGCGAGCGCTGACATGCTCGCTGAGATCACGGCATTCCAGCCGGCCAGCGACAGGCCGAAAATACGGATGGCGACTTTGTCGCATTGCACGACTTGCGCCGTCTGCAATTGCTTCATGAAAACATCCATGTCGCTGGCGCTGGCGCCTGAGCCCGTGCAGGCGGTGGGGCCGGGCCAAAAGCCCCATTCGACGCCCGAATGATAAACACCAAACAGCGCGCTTCCGAACCAGAGCAATGCTGACGCATAGAGGAGTGCGCGTGCTGCAGGGATGTTCTTGCTGGCGAGCAGATAAGTTACAGCGGCCAGCGGCACACCGAAATAATAAGCGATGCGCTGTTTGAGGCAGAGTTCGCAGGGCAGATAGCCGAAAGCCTCAAAAATCCATGCGCCTGCAATGGTGGCGAGTGAGATCAGCGCAAGGGTGAAAGCGACGCGCGCAACCGTCCATTGGAAGTCATCAATGTAAGTTTTGATCGGACCAGCGAATTTGTTGAGCAATCCTGCCAGCAGGAAGAAGCGCGCACCGCGTGTGATCAATGAGAGAATGACGAAAAGCGCAAAATTATAATCCAGTGCGCCCGAGAGAATCGTGACGATTTTATAGGGAATGGGCGTCAGCCCTTTGATCAGAATGAAAGCCCAGCCCCATTGCGCATAGGCCGTTTTGATCGTGGCAATATGTCCGCCCCAGCCGAGGCTGACGAAAATATTCTGCACCCACGGGTCCCACAGAAACCAGCCGATCGCATAGCCGAGCATGCCGCCTGCAACAGAAGTGAGTGTGCAGATCAGTGCATAGAAAAGCGCGCGCTGTGGCTTTGCCAAAGCCATGGGCAGAAGAATGACGTCGGGTGGAATGGGAAAGAAGGAACTCTCGGCAAAGGACACGGTGCCCAGCGCGAATGTAGCGCGCGGGCTTTCAGCGAGTGAGAGAGTCCAATGGTAGAGTTTCTTGAACATGGGCCAGCGTTACCATCCGGAGAAGCGACCGAGCAAGGTGAGCTGTCAGGCCGCGCGTGGTCCCAGCACGATCAACAAAGCGCCGGCGATGCACAGACCCGCGCCCATCAGGTCGTAAATGTCGGGCCGCATCTCTTCGACCAGCCAGAGCCAGATGAGGGATGCGGCAATATAAATGCCACCATAGGCCGCAAAGGCGCGGCCAGCCGCCTCGGTCTCGATGCGGGTGAGGAGGGCAGCAAAGGCGATCAGGCAGGCGATGCCGGGCAGAAGCCAGGCGACCGGCTTATCATTGCGCAGCCAGGACCAGAAGGCGAAGCATCCGGCGATCTCGAAAAAGGCGGCGGTCAGATAGGTGAGCCAGGTCATGCCTTATATCCGTCATTGCGAGCCGAAGGCGAAGCAACCCAGGGGCGCCACGTGAGGCTTTGGGTTAGCTTCGCTCTGCTCGCAATGACGGCCGCGGCGGGGGACGTCAATTGAAAACCCAGAGGTGAGCAGCCTAGGTATTTTTTCCTGATTACTTG
The DNA here is from genome assembly GCA_947453155.1 of Beijerinckiaceae bacterium. Lineage (GTDB taxonomy): Bacteria > Pseudomonadota > Alphaproteobacteria > Rhizobiales > Beijerinckiaceae > Terripilifer. The sequence continues at coordinate 10,350 of CANGFE010000085.1, forward strand.
GCGCCGCCGCATGTTCAATCCCGAAAGCGCGCTGCCACAGCCCCTTTTCCTGTTTGACTCTTCCCCTCTGATCCCCCTATAGAACCCCTGCTTCGGCGCGCGGTCTTTTCAAGGCCGCGTTTTTCGTTGGCCTTTTGGTCTCTGGTTTTCAGGGCGGGGTGGCGGCTCGGAGCAACATTCGCTGGTTTGCAAATCTGCAAAGAAGCCGACCGTCACGAGGGTCAACCCTTGGGCAGAGTCGGAGATGAACACGAGGATAAAACGATGTTCGCAGTCATCAAAACCGGCGGCAAGCAGTATAAGGTTGCCGCCGAAGACAAAATTACCGTCATGACCCTCGCTGGTGCGCCCGGCGATAAAGTGACGTTCGACGAAGTCCTCATGCTTGTCGATGGCGACAAGATGAATGTTGGCACCCCCGTGGTTGCCGGCGCCAAGGTTTCGGCCGAAATCGTCGCTCAGGAACGTGGCCCCAAGGTCATCGCTTTCAAGAAGCGTCGCCGCAAGAATTCGAAGCGCAAGCGTGGCCACCGTCAGGATCTGACCATCGTGCGCATCACCGGTATCGCCGCGAACTAATCGCGCGGATCGGTTTCAAAACGGGCCTTTTTACGCTATAAAGGGCCCAATAGGTTTCACAGGAGCCACGGAACAATCCGTCGGCTCATAAGGTTCGGAGCAGATCAATGGCTCACAAGAAGGCAGGCGGCTCATCCCGCAACGGCCGCGACTCAGACGGTCGTCGTCTTGGCGTGAAGAAGTTCGGTGGTGAAGCTGTCATCGGCGGCAACATCATCGTGCGTC
>CANGFE010000086.1 GCA_947453155.1 Beijerinckiaceae bacterium
CGCCGGGGCGCGGCGCCAATCTGATTGAAAATGCCAAAGGTCAGCGCATTCTGGTGATGAATGTGATGGGCCGCATTTTCATGGATGCGATGGATGATCCTTTCGCCGCCGTCGAGCGCGAGATCGCTGCTTGTCCCTTGGGTCTGGGCTGTGATGCTTTCGTCATCGACTTACACGCCGAAACAACATCTGAAAAAATGGCCATGGCGCATTTTGTGGACAGCCGCGCGAGCCTTGTCGTGGGCACGCATACGCATGTGCCCACCGCCGATCATCAGATTTTGCCCGGCGGCACGGCCTATCAATCCGATGCTGGCATGACGGGCGATTTCGATAGCGTCATCGGCATGGACAAGGAAGAACCCCTGCGCCGCTTCACCCGCAAAATTCCCGGTGGCCGTTTTGAGCCCGCAGAGGGCAAGGCGACATTGTGTGGGCTGGCGGTGGAGATCGACGACAAGACGGGACTGGCACTGAAAGTCGCCCCCGTGCGCATCGGCGGGCGGCTCTCGCCGGCGCTGCCGGAGTTTTGGGGGTAGTTGAAAAGACCTGCTAAGAGTGCTAATAAAAGCACTCTTAAGGAGGCTCTTATGGCGCATCATCTGCTTGCTTCCGTGACGGCCAGCGTCTCGGAACTCAAAAAAAACCCCATGGGCACCGTGGCGGCGGGCGAAGGCTTTCCTGTGGCCATCCTCAACCGCAACGAGCCTGCCTTCTATTGCGTCCCCGCCAAAGCCTATGAGGCCATGCTGGAGCGCCTTGAAGACCTTGAACTCAACGCCATTGCGGATGCCCGCGAAGGGCAGGCGATTCACAAGGTCTCGCTGGATGACCTATGAGCTCGCCTTTCTGGATGAAGCCCTGAAGGAGTGGCGCAAGCTCGACAGCACCACACGTGCGCAATTCAAGACGAAACTGGCTGAGCGGCTCGAAAATCCCAAAATCCCCTCAGCCCGGCTGCACGGATCCAAACCCCGCTACAAAATCAAGCTTCGCAATGCAGGGTTTCGGCTGGTCTATGAAGTTCGCGACCAAGAATTGCTGGTTCTTGTTGTCGCCGTCGGCAAGCGCGAGAGAAATGAAGTTTACAAGGCGGCCGACCCCCGGGGCTAGGGAGCCATCCCCCGCCTCTTCAAAAAGCCGGCTCACGCGCGTATAACCCCCGCCAACTCAACTTCAGCCGATTTTTCCGAGGCGTCCATGGCAGGCCATAGTCAGTTTAAAAACATCATGCACCGCAAGGGAAAGCAGGACGCTGTGCGCTCCAAGCTTTTCTCCAAGCTCGGCCGTGAAATCACGGTCGCTGCCAAAATGGGCATGCCCGACCCCAATATGAACCCGCGTCTGCGTGCCGCCATTATCGCCGCGCGTGCGGAAAATATGCCCAAAGACAATATCGAGCGCGCCATTAAAAAGGCCGCCGGTGGCGAAGGCGATAATTATGATGAAGTGCGCTACGAGGGCTATGCGCCCGGCGGCGTTGCTGTGATCATCGAAGCACTCACCGACAATCGCAACCGCACAGCGGGCGAAGTGCGTTCTTACTTCACCAAATCCGGTGGCGCTCTGGCTGAAACAGGCGCGGTCTCCTTCATGTTCGATCATGTCGGCCTCATCGAATATCCGAAGTCGATTGGCTCGGAAGATGACGTCATGGAAGGCGCGATTGAAGCGGGCGCTGATGACGTCGTGTCGCAGGACGAGATTTACGAAATCATCACCTCGCTGGAATCTCTGCGCGATGTGCAGAAGACACTTGAAGCGCGCTTTGGCGAAGCCAAGAAGAGCTCGCTCGTCTGGCGTCCGCAGAACACGATCAATGTCGATGACGAAGCTGGCGAAAAGATTTTGAAGCTCATTGGCTCGCTTGAAGACAATGATGACGTGCAAAACGTCTATGCCAATTTTGAAATCTCCGACGCACTTGTCGCCAAGATGGGTGGCTGATTTTTCAATGAGCGCCCCACAGACCAATCAACGCCTCTACCTCATGCTCCCGCCCCTCGATGAGGCGGGAGATTGGCCGCAAAAGCTGAAGAGCGTTTTGGGTGTGGGTGATATAGCCTGTGTGCTCGCGCCCCTCACGGCGCGTGACGAAGGGTCTGCCAAGAAAATCGTCAAAGCGCTAATTGATGTGACGGAGCCTTTGGGCGTCGCGCTGCTTATTGATGCGCCTTCACTGGTGATGCGCGCCGGTGCCGATGGCGCGCATATGCGCGTCACCACCGACACGCTGGAAAAACTTGTGCCAGATGCCATCAAGGCGCTCAAAAAAGAAGATCGTATTCTGGGCATCGGCGGCTTGCGTGCCAAACATGATGCGATGATTGCTGGCGAATATGACGTCGATTACGTGAGCTTTGGCGATCCCGCGCCCGATGGCTATGTGCCACCCATCGACCAGATTGCGGAGCGCGCCGGATGGTGGGCGGAGATTTTCAATGTGCCTTGCGTGGCCCACGCCGCCACTCTGGCGGATGTCGCAACGCTGACCAAAGTAGGCGCAGATTTCATCTCGCTGCGTGAAGCGATTTGGGATGATGCGCGTGGCCCCGTGGCAGCGATGCAAGAAGCGCAAGCCCTGCTCGACGCCAATGCCAATGCGCGCGAGCGCGAATGATCATGCGGGCGGCGCTGAAACTTGCGCTTGTGATTTCCGCGCTGCCCTTGGCAGCCTCAGCACAAACCATGCGCAGCGCCCCGCAACTCGCGCCCCAGGCACCCAATACATTGCAATCTGGGCTGATGCCCATGTTCAAGCCGCAAACGCTTCCAGCTTCCAAGGGGCCGGAAAAACCCGGCGCTGACATTGCTTATGGCGCTTACCAGCGCGGCTATTTCCGCTCCGCTTTTCAAGAAGCGATGAAACGCATTGAAAAGAACCGCAATGATGCGGCCGCCATGACTTTGGTGGCCGAAATCTATCGCGATGGCAGCGGCGTGAAACGCGATCTCAATGCAGCTTTGCATTGGTACAAGCTCGCGGCCGCACGCGGTGATCGCAATGCGCTGTTTGCGGTCGCACTGGCTGCTTTGCGCGGCGAAGGCATGGCGCAAGACAAAGCCGCAGCCAAAGACTGGTTTGAAAAAGCAGCCGCCAAAGGTCATCCGGGTGCTTGGTATAATCTGGGCGTGCTCGCGCTAGAAAACGAGATTCAGGATTTTCGCTTGGCGTCCGATTATTATCGCCGCGCGGCAGAAGGCGGCAGCCCAGATGGCGCCTATTCGCTCGCGGTTTTGCTGAAAGAAGGCAAGGGCGGCGAACGCAATCCGCAGGAAGCTGCCAAATGGATGGCCCGCGCAGCGGATGAAAACATCTCCGCCGCCATTGTTGAGCTCGCCATCATGACCTTCAACGGCAATGGCGTGCAGAAGGACGAGGCAGGTGCCGCCAAACTCTTCCGCAAGGCCGCCTCACGCAACAATCCGATTGCCATGAACCGCCTCGCGCGCCTGCTGGTCTCAGGCCGCGGCGTGGAGAAAAACGTGGTCGAGGGCATGAAATGGCATTTGCTCGCCCGCGCGGTCGGGCTCAATGACGAATGGCTCGACCAGACGCTGGGGACGCTGACCTCAAGCCAGCGCCAGCAGGTCGACGAGGCCGTTCGGCAATTGGTTGACCCTAAAGGGTTGTGACCCAAGCCCCCACGGGGTAAGACCCTGCCCGACCAAAGATGTGCGCTGAAAGACCCGCCCGATGATCCGCTCTGCCCTGATGAATGTCATGACAACCGCCGCCGTGAAGGCCGGGCGAGGCTTGAAGCGCGACCTTGGCGAGATTGAAAACCTGCAGGTTTCGGTCAAAGGCCCCGGCGATTTCGTCTCCGCAGCCGACAAGCGCGCTGAGCAGGTTCTGTTTGACGAGTTGAACAAGGCGCGCCCCGGCTATGGCTTTCTGATGGAAGAAAGCGGCGTGGTGGAAGGCGCGGACAAAACCCACCGCTGGATCATCGATCCGCTCGATGGCACGACCAATTTCCTGCATGGCCTCCCGGTGTTTGCTATCTCGATCGCGCTGGAGCGTGAAGGCCAGCTGATCGCGGGCCTCGTCTATAATCCGGCGACCGATGACATGTTTGTCGCTGAAAAGGGCCAAGGCGCCTGGCACAATAATCGTCGCCTGCGCGTCGCAGAGCGTCGCGATTTTGCCGATGCTTTGGTCGCCTGCGGTATTCCCCCGCTGGCGCGCGCCCATCTCCACCCGCGCTTCAAGCAGGAACTGGGCGCTGTGATCGCCAAATGCGGCAATATCCGCCGCATGGGCGCGGCCTCGCTCGATATGGCCATGGTCGCGGCTGGTCAGCTCGACTGTTACTGGGAGCGCGGTCTCTCGGCCTGGGACGTGGCGGCTGGCGCGATTCTGGTCAAAGAAGCGGGCGGCTATGTGTCGGATGCGGACGGCCAGGACAAAATTCTGGAAACCGGCTCCATTTGCGTGGGCAATGAGGCCATGCACCGCGCTTTGCTGACGATCATCAAAAACGCCTGAGCGGGCGGCGCAATGCCACGCTTGAACCGCCTGCCATTTTAGAGTCTCCTAAGCGCTGAGGCCGCGCCGAACGTCCCGCGCGGCAGGAATGCATGGAAATGTCCGAGCGCGATCCTACTTCGCTTTCTTCGCCGCGCATTTTTCTTCTGCGCATGGTGGTTTTTCTGATCCTTGCCGCTTTTGTGGCGCTGATCCTTTACCGACAAATCGTCACCGCCTTCATGGCCAATCCGGGCCTCAACAGCCTGATCCTGGCTGTGATGGCGATCGGCATTTTTCTGGGCCTGCGCCAAGTGGTGCAGCTCTTCCCAGAAATCCGCTGGGTGAATGCCATGCGGCGTGGTCTGGCCCATCAGGTGCGCCCCCCTGTGCTGCTCTCGCCCATGGCGCGCATTATGGGCCAAGATGGTTATCGCACCATTTCGACAACAACGCTGCGCGCCATTCTCGATTCGATTGGCACACGCCTTGATGAATCGCGCGAGATTGCGCGCTATCTCACCGGCCTTCTCGTTTTCTTGGGGTTGCTCGGCACTTTCTGGGGTTTGCTCGAAACCGTTGGCTCGATTGGTGGCGTGATTTCGTCCATGCAGACGGGCTCTGATGCCGCTGTCATGTTTGATGACCTCAAAAACGGCTTGGCTGCGCCGATCTCCGGCATGGCGATTGCCTTTACCTCTTCGCTCTTCGGTTTGGCTGGCTCACTGATCCTTGGCTTTCTCGATCTGCAAGCGGGACAAGCGCAAAACCGTTTTTACACCGAGCTCGAAGACGCGCTTTCAACCTATACGCAAGATACTGCCGTCTCGGCGCCCATGGCTTTTGATGGCGCAGGCCTGCCGGATGAATTGCGCGCAGCTTTGCAAAAGATTTCGGAAGGCAGCGATCCGGCCATGGCGCGCAATGCTTCGCTGGCCATGAGCAATCTGGCGGAAGGCATTCAAGGCCTCGTGCAACATATGCGTGGCGAACAACAAATGCTGCGCACATGGGTTGAGGCGCAAGCCGAACAACAGGCGGAAGTGCGCAAATTGCTCGCGCGTCTCGCCTCTGAAACGGAGCCGCGCTAATGGCGCTGGGTCGCGCGCGGCGCACGGGCCGGACGTTTGATTATTGGCCGGGCTTTGTCGACGCTTTGTCGACCATGCTTTTGACCATCATCTTTCTTCTGTCCGTCTTCATGCTCGCGCAATATTTTCTCACCCGCGAAATGAGCGGCAAAGATACGGCTCTGCAAAGGCTCAATCGCCAGATTGAAGAATTAACCTCGCTGCTCTCGCTGGAGCGCGCCACCAAAGGCGAAGCGCAATCGACCATTCTGGCTTTGCAGGCGACGCTCGAAGCGGCGGAACGTGAAAAGCAAAGATTGCAAAGCTTGACAGACGCCACGCGCGGCGGCTTGGAAGCCGCCGGCAGTGCGACCACGCAAGCGCGCCAGCAATTGGACAGCGAGCGGCAGATTTCGGCGCGCGCTTTGGCACAAGTGGAAATTCTGAACCAGCAGATTTCAGCGCTGCGGCGACAATTGGCGGCGCTGGAAGATGCGCTCAACGCGTCTGAAAAACGCGACAGGGAAAGCCAGGCGCGTATTGCTGATCTGGGGTCGCGCCTCAATGTGGCGCTGGCGCAGAAGGTGCAGGAACTCAACCGCTATCGCTCAGACTTCTTCGGCCGCTTGCGCGATATTCTGGGCAACCGCCCCGGCGTGCGCGTCGTGGGTGACCGTTTCGTTTTTGAATCGGAAGTTTTGTTTGAAGTGGGACAAGCCGCACTCAATCCGCAAGGCCGCACCCAATTGGAAAAAGTCGCCTCTGCGCTGAGCGATCTGGAGCGCGTCATTCCGCCCGAGATTAATTGGGTGATGCGGGTTGATGGCCACACCGACAAACGCCCAATTGTCGGGCGTAGCAATTGGGATCTCTCAGCCGCTCGGGCCATTGCGGTGGTGCAATTTCTGATTTCCAGAGGCGTCTCGCCACAGCATCTGGTGGCTGCTGGCTTTGGTGAATTTCAGCCGATTGATACGGCTGAGACAGAAGACGCCTATCGCCGCAATCGCCGTATCGAGTTGAAATTGACGGAACGCTAGTCCCGTCATTGCGAGGAGCCGTAGGCGACGCGGCAACCCAGAGCCCGCGCGTGAGGCCCCTGGGTTGCTTCGCTTCGCTCGCAATGACGGCGCAGGGAGTGCGCTTTCAGACCATTTCTTCTTGCGCCGCAGCCGTATCAAACTGCAAACGCGCGAGGCGTGCGTAGAGGCCGTTCTTGGCGACCAGCTCGCTATGCGTGCCTTCTTCGACGATGCGGCCTTCATCCATCACCAGAATGCGATCGGCTTTCAGCACAGTCGCCAGGCGATGGGCGATAACAAGCGTCGTGCGATCTTTCATGATGTTTTCGAGCGCTGCCTGAACGAGCACTTCATTCTCTGCATCGAGCGCGGATGTCGCCTCATCGAGCAAAAGAATGGGCGCATCTTTCAAAATCGCGCGCGCAATGGCGAGACGCTGGCGCTGGCCGCCCGAGAGCGTGACACCGCGCTCACCCACAGCCGCATCATAACTTTCATCCAGTGCCGAAATAAATTCGGCCGCTGCTGCACGATCAGCCGCAGCTTTCACTTTTTCAAGCGGCGCTTCGGGCGATCCGTAGCGGATATTGTCCGCAATGCTGGCGCCAAAAATCACAGGATCTTGCGGCACCAATGCAAGGCGTGAGCGCAGATCGGCTGGCGCTACATCGCGCAGATCAACACCATCAACCGCAATCGAGCCGGAGGTCGGATCATAGAAACGCATCAGCAATTGGAAGACGGTCGACTTGCCAGCGCCCGAGGGCCCGACAATAGCGACCGTCTCACCCGGCGCAATGCGGAAGGAGAGATCGCTGATGGCTGGCGTATCCAAACGCGTCGGATAAACGAATGACACAGCATTAAATGTCACTTCGCCACGCGGCGGCAAAGGCAACGCGAGCGGCTTAGCGGGCGCTACAATTTTGGGCTGGACAGCAAGAATTTCGGCTATGCGGCCCGCGGCCCCCGCAGCTGCCGAGATTTCGCTCCACACTTGCGAGAGTTCGCCCAAGGCGCCTGCGCCGAAGACGGCATAGAGCACGAATTGCGACAAGAGACCGGCCGTGATGCGGCCCGCCAAAACATCTTGCGCGCCCAACCACAAGACGCAGACCACGCTGGCGAAGGCCAAAAAGATCGCGACTGCTGTGAGAATGGAGCGCGCGCCTGTGGCTGCGCGTGCAGCCTGATAGGCTTCCTCCACCGCTTCGGTGAAACGGCCAATCGTTGTGCGCTCCGCGCCAAAGGCTTGCATGGTGCGCACGGCGCCAAGATTTTCTGCGGCAAAGGCGGTGGCATCGGCGAGGCGATCTTGGGCTGCGCGTGAACGGGCGCGCACAGAACGGCCCGAGGCCACCAGCGGCAAAACGATGATCGGAATGGCAATCAACACAAGGCCCGATAATTTCGGGCTGGTGATGACCATCATGGCAATCGCGCCAAGGAACATGAAGAAATTGCGCAGAGCGACAGAGGCAGACGCGCCGAAGGCTGTCTTCATCTGTGTCGTGTCAGCGGTCAGACGGGAGACGAGTTCGCCGGTGCGTGCCGTATCGTAAAAGGGTGCATCAAGGCGCGTCAGATGCGCGAAGAGATCGGCGCGCAGATCAGCAACCACGCGCTCACCAATCGTCATGACGAGGTAATAACGGGTCGCGGAAGCCAAAGCCAAAACCGCGACCACGACAACCATGGCGGCAAAATAGAAATTGATCGCACCCGCGCTGTCGGCCGAAGAGAAGCCGTGGTCGATCATACCCTTCACGGCGAGCGGCACAGTGAGGGTAGCGCCCGAGGCCGCCGTCAGGGCGGCCAGCGCCGCCAAAATGCGGCCCTTATAGCGGCGCGCATAGGGAACAAGCGGGATCAACGCCTTGAGGGAGGTTGCCGGTTTACCCTGATCCTTCGGCTCTGCCATCTGTCCCAGACCCTTTTTCCTTTTTTCCCGCCCCAGCGGGGAGAGCGACCCTTACACCTTGTCTCGGGTCCACGCCTGCGTTATAGGGGCGCAACCCCGAGAACGGGAAGCGACTTTTTAGCGGCTGCGGCCACGCTCTCGTGCGTCCCCGCTGACCTCAAGGACAAGACGATGAAGGCCGATACCCATCCTAACTACCATTTCATCAAGGTCGTCATGACGGACGGCACGGACTATATGACCCGTTCGACCTATGGCAATGACGGCGACACGCTGAACCTCGACATCGACCCCAAGACCCATCCGGCTTGGACGGGCGGCAGCCAGCAGCTCATGGACCGCGGCGGCCGTCTCTCGAAGTTCAATTCGCGCTTCGGCGGCATTTCGCTCGGCAAGAAGTAAGCTTCTTTTCCAAGCGCCCTGCACTTACGAAAAACCCCGGCTTTGCCGGGGTTTTTTGTTGTTTCAAGCGCTACGGGCGCCAAAGGCGGCCTGCAGGCTCGCCAATTGATGGTGGATGGTGGGTGCACTGGGCACAGCTGGCGCCACCCCTTGCGCATAAAGCTGGTCATCGAGGTGGATGATGCGGCCCTGCAAGCGGTGCGAAGCAAGGGCGAGTTCCTGCAAACGGTCAGGCAATCGCGCAAAAGCGTCCGGCGGAGTGGCAAGGCCTTGGCGGGTCAGATTGACCCGGTGCTTGTCGGTGCGCGCTTGATTGGGGGTCAGATCACCCTCATTGACCGCGCGCTGGAGCAAAAGCCAGGAGGCCATCTGCATCAAGCGGGTGGTGAGGCGCATGCTCTCGGAGGCATAGGCCAATGCATCATGGCGGGGCAGGACACGCGATTCTTGGCGGCCGGGGCCATACAGATAGGCGGCGGCCTCTTCCACCAGCACCATCCCCGCAGAAAACAGGGTTTTGAAAGCCTCTGACGAGGCCAGATGGTGAGCGAAGGACACAGTATTGCGGGCGGCAGTCGGGGCTTTGCGATGCATGAAAATTCTCCAGCCCCATGAGTTTATGGGAAAAAGCCGGAGACGCGTGGGTAAGCTCAGATTAACGTTAACGCCGCAAAAGCAGAAAGCCTTTATTCCCATGCCTTTAGGGCAGATTAGGATTTGAAGAAGGCATCTGCCGCCAGTTTTGAGGCCTGTTTGGCGACCTTGGCCTCTTCGAGCCGGATGATCTCCGCCTTCAACAGGGCCACGCGCTCATCCAATTCATCGACCGAGAGCGTATCGAGCAGCTGGCCGATCTCATGGGTGGCGGGTTTCTTCGGGGGTGCCACGCCAAACGGATCATCATCTTCGCGGGCCATATGCGCACTCCCTCTTCGCCATCACACGGCCTGATTATAGGCCGCAGTTCTATGATAGAAAAAGAGCCAAGACGACGATCTCACCGGAGCCCCGCATGCTGCCGCAAAATATGACCGCCATTGTCATCACCCAATTCGGCGCACCCGATGTGATGCAGCCGCAAGAACGCCCCATCGAAATGCCGGGCGATTATGAGGTGCTGATCGAAGTGAAAGCGGCCGGCGTGAACCGCCCCGATGTGTCGCAGCGCCAAGGCAAATATCCGCCACCCCCGGGCGCACCGCAGGATGTGCCGGGTCTTGAAGTAGCAGGCACGATTGTCGCCTGCGGACATCAGGTGACGCGTTGGAAGGTCGGCGACCAAATCTGCGCGCTGGTGCCTGGTGGGGGCTATGCAAGCTTCTGCCTCGCGCATGAAAGCAATGCTTTGCCTGTGCCACAGGGCTTTTCTTTCACGGAAGCGGCAGCGCTGCCTGAAACTTTCTTCACCGTCTGGACCAATGTGTTCCAGCGCGGCCATCTGGCGAGCGGCGAAACGCTTCTCGTTCACGGCGGCTCATCGGGCATTGGCACGACAGCCATCATGCTCGGCAAAGCCTTTGGTGCGAAAGTCATCGTCACCGCTGGCACGGATGAGAAATGCGGGGCTTGCGTGAAACTCGGCGCCGATCATGCGATCAATTACAAGACGCAGGACTTTGTCGAAGAGGTGAAAAAAATCACCGGCGGCCAAGGTGCCGATGTCATCCTCGACATGGTCGGCGGCTCTTACGTGCAGCGCAATTATGCGGCGGCCGCAGTCGAGGGGCGCATTGTCCAGATTGCGTTTATGCAGGGCTATAAAATCGAGGCGCTCGACATGCGCGCCCTCAGCGCCAAGCGCCTCACCCATACAGGCTCGACGCTGCGCCCCCGCACGCCAGAGCAAAAGGCGATCATTGCCCGTGAGCTGGAGGCGAGGGTCTGGCCACTCTTGAACAAAGGCGCCTTCCGGCCGGTGATTGATGCCACCTATCCGCTGACGGAGGCAGCCAAGGCGCACGCCCATATGGAAGCCTCGACCCATGTCGGAAAGATCGTTTTGACGCTCTAGGGGGCGCCCTGCTCTAGCCTGCGGCATTGCCTTTCGACCCCGCTCGGCCTATATTCTGCCCATCCCCGTCATGGATGATGTGTTTTGAGGCTTGCCCTCGGCCGGGCCGGAGCCCGGCGGCGCTCGTCCCTTATTCGCTTGGAGTCTCAGCAATGAGCAACGCGCCCCTGATGCCCAAGGCCACGGCTGTGTGGC
>CANGFE010000087.1 GCA_947453155.1 Beijerinckiaceae bacterium
ACATCCGCAATGACATCGCGATCAAGGCCTAGCGCCTGCATGGTCCGCAAAGCTTCATCATCAATCGACACGGCACGAGGCTGCGTCACCGTCGTTGCATTGCGCTCGATCAGAATGACATTCACGCCAGCTTGACCCAGCAAATGCGCGAGCGTCATGCCTGTCGGCCCTGAGCCCACAATGGCCACGTCGCAAGTCAGCGTCTTTGCCGCACTCATGCCAGAGCTCATGCCGGACTTCCTTCTTTGATATGTTCTGCCGCGCGCAAGCGCACTTCCATCTCTTGCGCTGCGGAGATGAGCAGCAAACGCAAGCGTTCCTCACGCGCACCTGCCAAACGATGACTTTCAACAACCAGAGACAGCGACGCGATCAAACCTTCCGCCTCGCACACAATCGGCGCGGCGAGACCAGCCAATCCCTCGTCAATCTCGCCGCGACCCAAACAAAAACCCGCGCGGCGTAATGCGGCCAATTCCTCGCGCATGGCATCAGCCGCTTCACGCCCGATCAGTTTCACCAATCGCTTGCTCGGCAGACGCGCGAGAATGGCTTTGGATGTTGCCCCTTGCGTCAGCGGCATGGGCCGCCCGCGCTCATAGCTTGGCGAGAAGGACGCATCGGGCGAAGCCGCATCCGCAATGCACATGACCTCGCGCCCGTAGAGGCGCGTCAGTAAGCCTACACAAGGAATGCCCGCCTCTTTTACCACCTCATGCAAAATCTCATTGCCAGCCAGTAGCAGCGGATCGGTGAGCCGCGTGAGGCGATCAAATTCGATGAAGGCGGGTCCGAGGCGATAGCGCGCCTCGGAGGACATTTCGACGAGACCTTCACTCAACAGGTCGCGCACTGTGCGATAGGCCGTGCTTTGCGGAACACCAAGCGCATCGGCCATTTCTGCCACGGTCCATGTCGGCGCGCCTTCCGAGAAAAGGCGTAGCACAGCCATATATCGTGACAGACCTGCCATGCGCTTCGCGCTCTCACATGTTCTTAGCTGCGCAAAATGCCCTTGCCCCAGAGATTGAGCGTGCGCTCGGCATGCGGCCATTCTTTCACCGGACGGTCGTGAATGATTTCAAGCTCAGCCGAAATCTCGATCCAATTGCCATCCGGATCGACGATGAAGATGAAGAGATTATTGCCAGGACCATGGCGGCCCGGCCCCCACATCAATTGAATGTCGAGCGTTGCGAGATGGTCGCACCAATCGCGAATGACATTCCATTCACCCGCTTCATAAGAATGATGATCCACGCCCACACGATCTGAACGGAAGCAAGCCAGCGTGTGATGCTCATGATTGGAGCGCGTGAAGATCGTCGCCACTTCGCCATTGGGCTTGCGCACGCGGTCCGACACGGCAAAGCCGAGTTTGCCGGCATAGAAAGCTTCAATCGCTTCTGGGTCATGGGTCGCCAGCGTCAAATGCTGCGTCGGACCCTTCAGACCTTTCAGGCCTTCCGGATCTTTCTTGGCGAGACCGAAGAGAATGCGATTGCCATCAGGATCGATGACCGCAAAAGCCTTGTCCATGAGCAGCGAGGGCGCATCTTGCGGATTGAGGCCCTCTTTGGCGGCGCGACCGCGCAGGCCTTCCAAAGCTTCCGCATCACGGCAAGCAAAGGCACCCAGCGCGAGTTTCTTGTCCTGCCCCTTGGAGACGATCAGGCGACGCTGCGGGCCGTGGCAGACGAAAACATCGCCGTGCTTCTCGACCTGCATTTGCATGGCATCGCCATAAAATTTGGCGAGCCGCGCAGGATTGGAGCTCTCCAGCTCGATATGATGGAGATAGGCCGCGGCATGAAGCGTTGAATAGGTCATGAGAATCCTCCCGTTTGAACGAAAGCTAAGAGAGGGACCGGCGAGAGTCAATTCATATTCTCAATTTTTGAGAATATAAGCCATAGTACGTTACCCCAGCCCGTCATTGCGAGGAGGCCGAAGGCCGACGCGGCAATCCATAGCACCAACCTATGGGCGTTAGCGCTATGGATTGCCGCGTCGCTGCGCTCCTCGCAATGACGGCGGCGGGGGCGCAGCCATGACGGGCTTGGGGGCACACCACAATAAAAAAAGGCGCCGGATTTCTCCGGCGCCTTTCTCAAACCTCGAAGAGGCAAACCTTACTTCGGTGCATCCTTCAGAACCGGCGTCCAGCGAGCAACTTCCTTGGTCACAAATTCGCCGAGCCACTTGCCGCCGCGCTCGTCCTTGGTCGGCAGAACGCCGCCCAGTTCCAGCAGACGGGTCTTGGTCATTTCATCATCCAAAGCCTTGTTGAGCGCTTCGGTGAGAGCTGTCACGATTTCCTTCGGCGTATCCTTCGGTGCGAAGATCGCGTTCCAGGCCGTCACTTCATATTCCGGCATGCCCGCTTCTTTCGTCGTCGGGACATCTGGCAGAGCCGGCGAGCGCACAGGTGTGGCAATCGCATAAGCTTTGATCGAACCCGCCTTGACCTGCTGAACGAGGTTCACGATCTGGTCGCACATATAATCAACCTGACCCGACACGAGATCGTTCAAAGCCGGGCCTGTGCCGCTGTAAGGCACCGCTGTGGGCTTAATGCCAAGCTGGCTGTTGAAGAGAATGCAGGTCATGTGAGACACGGCGCCAATGCCCGCATGGGCCTGGTTCACCTTGTCCGGATTGGCCTTCAGATAGGCCATCATTTCCTTGAGATCTTTCGCCGGAAAATTCTTCTTACCGACGATCAGGATCGGCGTGCCAGCAGCCATGCCGATCGGTTCGAAATCTTTCGTCGGATCATATTTCAGATTGGCATAGAGCGCAGGCGCCGCACCATGCGTGCCCATATGGCCCATCATGATTGTGTAGCCGTCATTCTTGGATTGCGCAGCGCGCGTAATGCCTGTGGTGCCGCCAGCACCCGCCACATTTTCAACGACAATCTGTTGGCCGAGCGTCTTCGACATATGTTCGCCGACGATGCGCGCAATAATGTCCGTCGGGCCGCCCGCTGCGAAGGGGACGATCATGGTCACGGGGCGGCTGGGATAAGATTGAGCTTGCGCGGCACCGGCCATCATCGCCGTGGCGGCCAGCGCCAAGATGAGCTTCTTCATAGTTTCGCTCCCACATATTGTCTCGGACCTTTCCGGCCCATGGAGAGAGTATGGGAGTTATTGATGGGCGGCGAAAGAGGGATCGCCGCCCATTTGTCAGAATTGTGAACGCCTACTCGGTGAAGACCTCGTCGCGACCCTTCCGGATCGACGGCAAGAGCGCAATGGCCAGCATGACCACCGCCACCAGCAGCAGGCCGGCCGAGACCGGGCGCTCGATAAAGGTCGAGAAGGACCCGCGTGACAGGATCAAAGCCTGACGCAGCTTTTCTTCCATCAGCTTTCCGAGCACGAAACCCAACAACATCGGCGCGGGCTCGAAACCGAATTTCAACAGCGTATAGCCGACGAGGCCGAAGAAGGCCGTGAACAGCACGTCGCTGGTGGAATTGTTGATCGAGTAAATGCCAATGCAGCAGAAGATCATGATCGCCGGAAACATCATCCGGTAAGGCACTTGCAAGAGCTTCACCCACAAGCCGATGAGCGGCAGGTTGATGATGACGAGCATGAGGTTGCCCACCCACATGGAGGCGACCATGCCCCAGAACAATTCTGGATTCTTGGTCATCACCTGCGGGCCTGGAATAATGCCATGGATGGTCATAGCGCCAACCATCAGCGCCATCACGGCGTTTGGCGGAATACCCAAAGTCAGCAGCGGAATGAAGGCTGTTTGCGCGCCTGCATTATTGGCGGATTCAGGACCGGCCACACCTTCAATCGCACCGCGACCAAAGCGCCTTGAATCTTTCGCGATCTTCTTTTCGATCGTGTAAGACGCAAACGGACCCAGCACCGCACCATTGCCCGGCAGAATGCCAAGAATAGAACCGATGATCGTGCCACGCAGGATCGGGAAATAGGATTGACGGAAGTCATCCTTGTTCGGCCACAAACGACCAATGGCTGCGCGCACAACGTCACGTGTCTCAGGATTTTCGAGATTGCGGACGATTTCCGCAAAACCGAAAATACCCATGGCGAGAACCGCAAAGTCGACCCCGTCTGACAGATCCTGAATACCAAGCGTCATACGCTCCTGACCGGTTTCAAGGTCAGTGCCGACTGTCGCAAGCAACAGACCGAGCAAGATCATGCAGATCGCCTTGAGGATCGAGCCGCGCGCGAGCACGACGGCAAACACAAGACCCATGATCATCAAAGCGAAATATTCCGCAGGCCCGAAGAGCTGCGCGAGTTTCGTCAAAGGCTGACCGAGTGCTGCAATCAGCAAGGTCGCAACAGTACCCGCGAAGAACGAGCCCATAGCCGCCATGCCGAGCGCCACACCGGCGCGGCCCTGCTTGGCCATCTGGTGACCATCCAGCGTGGTCACGACTGATGTCGCTTCACCTGGAATGTTCACAAGAATGGCTGTCGTCGAGCCACCATATTGCGCGCCGTAATAAATCCCGGCCAGCATGATGAGCGCACCCGTCGGATCAAAACCGAAAGTGATGGGCAGCAGCATCGCAATGGTTGCGATGGGGCCCACACCCGGCAACACGCCAATCAGCGTGCCAACCATACAACCGACGAAGCAGAGAAAGATGTTTTTCAGTGTCAGCGCGACACCAAAACCCAAAGCAAGATTGCCGAGGAAAGCTTCCATGATGAAAAATTCTCCGGCTTAGAAAGGAAAGAACGGCTCAAGCAGCGTACCGATCACAGGGATCGGCAAGCGCAGAAGCGTCTTGAAGAGAAGGATGCAGAGCACGGTCATCGCGATCGAAAAAATCGTCGCTTCCTTCAGACGGAATTCATTGGAGGCCAACATGCCGAAGATCATCGACACAGGACCCGCAATGACCAGACCGCACGTGCGGATGAGGAGCGCGAAAAGAATAATGCCGCCGAACACAAAGAACGGACCGCGCAGCGACCAGCGCTCAAGACGCGGACCCGCTTCCAACATGGAATAGATCACCATCATCAGGCCGCCGACGCCAAGCATCGTCACCAGCGCCAAGGGCAACATGCCCGGGCCCAGAGCGCGCAGCGTGCCGCGCGGCAGATCAAGACCCTGCCAGTAGAAAAACAAAGCAACCGCAATCAGAAACAGGCCAGCGCCCAATTCCTGTGTGGACTTGATCAGCCCTGTTGGTTGGTCTTCGGACGGAGACACCTGGTCCGACATGCTTTCATCCTCCTCATGCAACAAGGAGGACCCGCCACCGGTCCCTTTGGGCCCGGCCACGCGATATCCCCCCTGAAATTCTTATGACCGATCTTATCTATCTCCGCCTTGTTCCGCCATGCCCCAAGAGGGCGGGACGACCAAAGTCGGAGGTTTTTTAAAGACCCTGCGCGCGGGCCGCCTTGATTTCCGAAAGATAGGCTCCGAAGCCAGCCACAATGTCGTGACTGGGGCGCCAGCCCAATTGTTTTTCAGCAGCACTGATCGAAAGAGGGGCAGATTTGTTTTTCGGCGGCTCGCCCGCCTCAATCTCATAGTCCAAAGCCGGGCAATGGGTCCGCACCGCTGCTACAACCTCGGCAAAAGGCGTAACGAAGCCATTGCCAATATTGAAGATGCCGCCAGCCGCTGATGATTTTGTCACAGCCAGATCAATCGCGCGGCCCATATCCTCGGCATAAATATATTCATTCGCCATCGTCTCGGCCGAAGGAATGCGCGCCTTGACGCCGGACAGACCCGCTTCCAGCAAGGCCTGCATTTTCGCGCCCCCCGATGAACCCGCCCAGAAATGGCCGAATCCATAGACATTGGCAGGGCGCAGCATGACCAGTTCAAACTTGTGCAGATCGGCATAGGCCTCAAGCAGCACTTCTTTGGCGACTTTCAAATTGCCATAGCCGCGCCCGGCACCGCGCGGAAAACTTTCATCCACTGTGCCCGATGTGGCGCGCCGCGTGTCGTAAACACCAAAGGTCGAAATATGCACGAGACGGCGCAGCCCCGCGAGGCGAACCACTTCCGCAACATTACGCGTGCCACCCAGATTGATATCGAACGCCAGCGACAAAGATTGCTGCACGCGCCCGCCGATCAATCCGGCTGTATGCACAATGGTCTCGACCTTGTGCGTCTTCACCGCATCGAGCAAAGCGGGGAGATCACGCACATCGCCGCGCACCAGCTCGGCCTTGCCCACCCCGCATTTGAAATCGATGAAAGAGCGGCGCGGCTCGGGATCAAAAAAGACGATTTTTTCGCCGCGCTTGATGGCCTCACGCGCGAATGACGTGCCGACCAGACCGGCTCCCGTGACCAGAACACTCATCTTTGATCCTCCCTGCCGCCTCTGGCGGTCGTTGAGGTCATTTTCGGCCCATTGTGCGAGGCAGAGCAAGCCCCTATCCTGCGCCTTCCCAAAAACAAGAAAAGGACAGGCGGCATGGCCAAAATATCCCGAATGCAAAAAGAGCTGTCGGCGGAGACAACCGGGCTCATCATGTTCGACAGCCTCAACGGCTATTTGCACCCGCGCGATCCTGCCAAGCAAAAGTTTCTGGCCGACCGCAATATCCTGCCCAATATGCAGCGCCTGTTGATGGGTGCGCGCAAGGTCGGCATGACCGCCTTCTACCCCTCCGGCCATCACGCGCCCGATGGCTCTGACACGGTTTTGCGCCTGACCGACACAGATATGGATCTGGGCTCGACCAGCGCGCCGGACGCCGTCATCAAGCCGCGCTTTTATGGCGATTCCACAGATGCGGAAGTGGCCCCCGAACTCGCGCCCGCCAAGGGTGACGTGATGGTGCCCAAGCATCGCTGGAATTCCTTCTTCCAGACCGATCTTGAATTGCAGATGCGCGTGCGCGGCATCGTCAACATTATCATCTGCGGCGGCTCGACCGATGTGGGCATTGCCTCCACCGTCTTTGCCGCCCGCGATCTGGACTTCGGCATTGTGGTCGCACGTGACGCCTGTTTCTCGGCGCGCGGCAATAACAATGAGTTTTTCATGGACCGCGTTTTTCCGCGCATGAGCCGCGTGATGAATGTGGATGATATTGTCGCGCTGATGCGCGCCTAAGGAGAAATAAAATGACTTCGATCGAAACGAAGGAAATCACCTGTTCGAACGGCATGCCGGCCTTTCTGGCACGGCCCGCCGGCTCCGAGCGCCGCCCTGTGGTGGTGCTGATGCATGAGCGCTATGGCCTCGTGCAGCACACACGCGATCTCGCCAAGCGCTGCGCCAGTGATGGTTTTGCGGTTCTCGCACCCAACTTCTTCTTCCGCCATCCCGACCAGCCCAAACTCAATTGCGGCGATGGCCGCTATGACATGAGCGACATGGAAGCGCTGGAAAATATCGATGCGGCGATCAAAGCCATGTCGAATGAAGCAGGCGCCGATATGGAAAAGGTTGCGGTTGCTGGCTATTGCCAGACGGGCCGTCATCCGCTGGTCTATGCAGCTGAACGCAAGATCACAGCCGCGATTGTCTGGTATGGCGCGGCCTCCAAGCGCGAATGGGCGATCAATGAACGCCAGCCCAAAACGCTGGAAGATATTCTCAGCAGTCTCGATTGCCCGGTCTTTGGCGCTTTTGGCGCGTCCGATCACATCATCGCGGTAGAAGATGTGCAGCGCATGCGCAATTGCCTTGAGGCCAATAAGAAGAGCTATGACATTCACGTCTATGCCGATGCACCCCATGGCTGGCTGAATGACACCATGCCCGGCCGCTACCGCAAGCCGCAGGCTGAACAGGGCTGGGCTGATCAGCAGAAGTTTTTGGCGCGTGTTCTATCGCCGAACTGGAAGGCTGATCCGGTCATGCAGGCTTACGATTGCTCATTCGCCAAGTCCTACGACTTCTCGAAAAACGTGCGGCTCGAGTGACGAGCCTCTAGGCTCGTCATTGCGAGGAGGCCCGCAGGGCCGACGCGGCAATCCATAGCACCAATGCCTCAAGGTTCGCGCTATGGATTGCTTCGCTTACGCTCGCAATGACGAGTAAAAACTCAGCCGATCTCGATGTCCAAACCCAAATCCAGAATCGGCGCTGAATGGGTGAGCGCGCCAGACGAAATGAGATCCACACCTGTCTCGGCAATCTCTTTCACGCTGCCACGATTGATGCCGCCAGAGGCCTCAAGCTTCACATGGCCCTTGGCCATAGCAACCGCCTCGCGCATTTGCTCGATCGACATATTGTCGAGCAACACAAAGTCAGCGCCCTCAGCAATCACTTCACGCAGCTGATCGAGCGTATCGACTTCAATCTCGACCTTCACCAAATGCCCAGCCGCCGCTTTCGCCGCACGCAGAGCCGCGCGAATGCCGCCCGCAACTGCAATGTGATTATCCTTGATGAGCACGGCATCATCGAGACCAAAGCGATGGTTCATCGCGCCGCCACACCGCACCGCATATTTTTCAAAAGCGCGCAGATTGGGCGTGGTCTTGCGTGTGCAGCAAATCTTCGCATTGGTATGAGCGACCAGCGCCACAAATTCCGCCGTCATCGTCGCAATGCCAGACAGACGGCAAGCGTAATTCAAAGCCACACGCTCAGCCGTCAAAATCGCGCGCGCATTGCCCTTGATGCGGGCGACCGGCGTTTTGGCCGGCACATGCGCGCCCTCTTGCACGAGCGGCTCGAACGAGAGTTTGGGATCAATCAGACGAAACGCGGCTTCAGCCAGCGGCAGGCCGCAAACCACACCGCCCTTGCGCGCCGCCATGACGGCAGAGGCCTGCATATCGGCAGGAATGGTTGCCATGGTCGTGATATCGCCAGCGTCACCCAAATCTTCATCAAGCGCTGCACGCACAGCATTTTCGAGCAGGATCGGATTAAAGAAAGCCATGGTCATAGATCTGGTCCCAAAAAAATCAGACTTGTTTATTACGCGAAGGCTGCGCGCCAGACAAACGCCCGGCCACTTCGCGCGTCGAGGGGATGCGGCGATTGTCTTCTGCCGCCTGAGCTTCATCGCGCGCCAGATTATCGATCATGGCAAGCAAAGCTTTGCGCATGGCGACGATCTCGCGCTCACCCAAACCTTCCACCGCCACCGCATTGACCTCTTCTGCCAGAGGTACAAGCTTGTCTTTCAAGGACAGGCCAAGCGGGGTCAGATGAATGAACACTTGCTTGCGATCACCTGGCTTTTGACGGCGCTCGACATAGCCCAATTTCTCCATGGCCTTCACCGCAGAGAAAGTTGTGGGCTCCATCACGCCAGCCATGTCGGATAAAGCGCGCTGCGTCATGCCATCGCCATTCCACAAGATGCGCAAAAATGTCCAATGGCCAAAGGACACCCCATGTTCAGCGAGCCGCATCTGCAAGGCGCGACCCAAGCCACGTGATGCATCCTTGATGAGATGAGCAAGACGATCATCGGGCACAGATTCGCGCCAATGATGCTGGATGACTTGTGCGAGTGTGCTGCGTTTGCTCATGCACGCCCCACTTGATGCTGCATGAAAATCTCACGACCCTCGCGCGCTGATTGCAACAGCGCGAGACAGACTTCCATGGTCGCCAACGACCATTCACCCGAATGCAGCGGCGCGACATTGTTAAAGACAGCAGCCACCAGCTCATCCGTCACTTCACTGCGCGCAATTTTTGGCGGAGCCAGCGCCAGAAATTCTTGCGCCACATCGCCATAAACCCGCACGCCATCGCCAAAGGCGCGCAAATCACCGCGCGCGCAACTCACCAGCATAAGGCCGAATGTTTGATGCTGGCGCGCCGAGGCTTCCGACAGATCGGTATAGGCGGAGCCGCCATAATTGCGCGCATTTTTCAGCGCCGTCTCTTGCACGAGATTGCCTGACGCCAGAATCGCCTTGCGCGCGGCGCCATAATTTTTCGGGTCTTTCTTGAGGCCCAATTCATTGGTCCAATCGAGCCATTCATCACTGTCGAAATGCCCGTAGCCCGAATAGGTCATGGTTGCGCTGACACCATTCTCGAAAGTGAGAAAGGCATTGTAAGCGCCCTCTGTTGGGCGATCAGCATCCCATACGCCAGCCATGGCGCGCACGGAATTGACGCGGCCGCCCGCAATCAAACGGATCATTTCCACCTGATGCGGAGCCTGATTGTAAATCGCACCACCACCTTGTGCCGTGTCCAATTCTTCCGGACGGCGGGGGCGATAAAGGAAATCGGTAAAATTCATCGCCGTGATCATGCGCAAAGCGCCATAAGCGCCGCTCGAGACCAGCTCGGCCATTTTACGGATTGGCGCATCGAATGAATGGCTATGGCCGACGATCAGATGCACACCCGCCTTGCGCGTCACATCAATCATCGCCTGACAATCCGCCAGCGACAAAGCCATGGGCTTTTCGACCAGCGCATGCTTGCCATGCGCGGCCGCCATCGCCACTTGCGGCGCATGGAATTGATGCGGCGAGGCAATATAAATCGCATCCACATCGCTGGCGCAGAGCTCTTCCATACTGGCGAAAGCGGGGGCGCCGAAATCCTGCGTGAAGCGGGAACGCGCTTCCTCACGCGGATCAAAACCAGCCACAATGGTCACGCGCGGATCATCCCGAAAGG
The DNA here is from genome assembly GCA_947453155.1 of Beijerinckiaceae bacterium. Lineage (GTDB taxonomy): Bacteria > Pseudomonadota > Alphaproteobacteria > Rhizobiales > Beijerinckiaceae > Terripilifer. The sequence continues at coordinate 10,601 of CANGFE010000087.1, forward strand.
TCGGAATCATGAAGGAAAAGGCGCGGCCTATGCCGGCAATCCCGAGCTTGAGAGGGCGCGCGCTCATGTGTCAGCCCTTACAGATCAAGAACAAGTTCGCCGCCCAATGAGCGCGACACGCAGACCATGATCTGACTCGCCTTCTCATAATCAGCAAGCACAAGATCGCGGTGG
>CANGFE010000088.1 GCA_947453155.1 Beijerinckiaceae bacterium
CGCCGATTGGTGATGAAGAAGATTCACACCTTGGCGATTTCATCGAAGACAAGAATGCGATCCTGCCGATTGATGCGGCGATCCAGTCGAACCTTCGCGAAACGACAACCCGCGTGCTCGCCTCGCTCACGCCGCGTGAAGAGCGCGTGCTGCGCATGCGCTTTGGTATCGGCATGAACACCGATCACACGCTGGAAGAAGTCGGCCAGCAATTCTCGGTGACGCGCGAACGTATCCGCCAGATCGAGGCGAAGGCGCTTCGCAAGCTGAAGCATCCGTCTCGCAGCCGCAAGTTGCGCAGCTTCTTGGATAACTAAGATAACAAAGGCGGGCCAAGTGCCCGCCTTTTTTATTTTGCGCCGTCATTGCGAGGAGGGCTGAAAGCCCGACGCGGCAATCCATAGCGCCAGTGCGTCGAAGGCTCGCGCTATGGATTGCCGCGTCGCCTTCGGCTCCTCGCAATGACGAGCGGGGTGGCTTATGCTAGTTGCAATGACAGTTTCGGATCCTTGCCTATGACAAACCCGTCCCAGCCTCGCGGCCAGCTCACCGTTCGCACCATCGCTATGCCCGCTGACACCAATGCCAATGGCGATATTTTTGGTGGCTGGGTCATGTCGCAGATGGACCAGGCGGGTGGCATTGCCGGCGTTGAGCGCGCCCAAGGCCGCGTAGTGACGGTCAAAGTCGATTCCATGACCTTTATCGCGCCGATGAAAGTCGGTGATGTGCTGGAAGTTTATACCGAGGTCGAGCGGATCGGGCGCACGTCCATGCAGATCCATATCGAGGCCTTTGCCCAGCGCTTTCAGACGACGCTGCGGGAGAAGGTGACCGATGCGACCTTCACTTTCGTGGCTGTCGATGATCAGGGGCGCCCGCGACCTATTCCAGCTGGTTGAACGCAGGCGCGCGACCCGTTATCACCAGATGGCATCCCGATGCTTTTCGGGCCTGTAGCTCAATGGTTAGAGCCGGCCGCTCATAACGGTCTGGTTGCAGGTTCGAGTCCTGCCGGGCCCACCATTCCACAGTCTCAAATTGTGATCTATCGCCCTGTGCCGATAGTATGCCTCCCAAGGCTGCAAGAGAATCGGCGGCCCCCGCCAATCCATCGGGAGGAACGAATGACGGACACCACCAAAAATCCGGCGCGTCGTGCGCTGCTGAAGGGAGCGGCTCTTGCTGCTGCTGCCGCGCCGCTCGCCATGACGGCTGTGTCAGAAGCAGAAGCGGCTGGCGGCAAGATTGTCGGCGAAGAGCATTGGGCGCAGAAGGGCAATGTGAAGCTCTATCTGTGGCGCAAGCGTCTCAACGACGGCAAGAAGAACAAGCCGGTTTTCTTCATCGTGCATGGTTCGTCTTTCTCGGGCCGCGGTGGTTATGATCTGCAAGTGCCGGGTAAGCCGAATTATTCCTTCATGGATGAATTCGCGCGTGCTGGTTATGACGTCTGGGCGCTGGACCATGAAAATTACGGTCGCTCCACACGTGGCACGGGCGTGAACTCCAATATCGAAACTGGCGTTGCCGATATTGAAGCCGCTATGCCGGTCGTTGAAAAAGTGACAGGCCAGAAGAGCTTCTTGTTCATGGGCCAGTCATCGGGCGCAATCCGCGCTGGCGTCTTCACGATGCGCCATCCAGAGCGCGTGCAACGTCTCATTCTCGATGCTTTCACCTGGACTGGTGAAAAGGCGCCGGAAATCATGCGCCGTCGCGAGCAGGTGGAAAGCTACAAGAAGAACACCAATCGCAAGATGGATCTCGACACATTCATGGGCATTTTCAGCCGCGACGATCCGTCGACCTTTGAAAAGGAAGTGCCGAAGGCGCTCGCCGCTTATGAATTGAAATATGGCGATACGGCGCCGTCGGGCTCCTATATCGACATGGCGATCAATATGCCGATGGTCGATCCGACCAAGATCAAATGTCCGGTGCTGCTGACGCGCGCTGAAACAGACGGCAATGCGACGGATGAAGAGCTGATCGAATTTTATGGCAAGCTCAACACCAAGGATAAGCAATTCGTCATGATGCGTGGCATTGCCCATGTGGCGGTGCTTGGCATCAATCGCCACCGCGTCTGGCACGCGATGCGCGAATTCCTGACCATGCCCGATACGCGCAAGGTCTGAGGCGCTTTCATCTAGAGGCGGCGTTTGTTGCCTCTGGATTGCTTCGCTTTGCTCGCAATGACGGTGCGCTTACGCCGTCATTGCGAGGAGCCGAAGGCGACGTGGCAATCCAGAAGGCCACCAGAGCTCCTTTTGTTTCATCTTCTGCAAGCTTCGCGGCGTTAGACTTTGCCCATGAAGCTGAACCTCTTTTCTCTCGTCACGCTTGGCCTCATGGGCCTGTCCTCGTCCGCCTTTGCGCAAGGCGCCTGCGGGCGTGCGTTGATGATGGCAGGGCCTGATATCAATGGGCCAGCCGAAGTTGCGCAGAAGCGCATGTTGGAGCGCGAATGCGAGGCGGAGCGCGCCGATGATCGCGCGCGCCAGCAGTTGGCGCAAAAGCGCATTGAAGCACGCAGCTCATGGAATGCCGTGCGGCCGGAAATCAAAGCCTGCATCAATGCCAAGCTAGAGATCGATGGGCGCACAATTGATCAGCTGATCAATCTTGGCATTTCAGCTTCTGATGAAGGGATTGCGCCCTATCGCCGTGAATGTTTTGGCTTGCCCGCGCAGCGCGATGGAGCCAATACGCCTGCGCCATCTTTCACGCCGCCATCTGCTGCTGCCGCTCAATCCGCGGGTTCGACAAATGCGGACAGAAATGCGCCGAGCCAATCTGGGTCGACGCTGCTGTCTCCGACGGGGCGCGATAGCGGGCTTGTCGATATGCCCGGTCAATCTGACGGCGGGCGCGTGGTGATTGCGCCTGGGAACAATACAATTGTCGTCGTGCCGGGAGGGCGTGGCGGTGCGCAAGGCACGCGCAATCTCAGCTTGCTTGAGGCAGCGGTCAATCCGCTGAGTGGATCACGCAGATTGTGGGAATCCTTCAAGGATGAAGGCGGGCTTGCGTCTTTCTCCGATTTTCACGGTGTCAAAATCAACAAAGTGTCCGTGAATGTCGAGCGGGACCAAGTTGCATCAAGCCGCTTGCAGGTGCCAGCCGCAACGCCCCCGCGTAAAGTGCGCGAGGCTTTGAACGATGCTTGTCGCGGGCGTGAGCAAGACTGGAAAACGGCGACCGATTCACGCGGGACGCGCGGCGAGCTCATCACGCCGCAGCTCATCTGTCGTTATGAGACAGATGATGGCGCCTCTGATTATGAAGTCGTGATGCAAAGGCGAAAATAAAAAAGGCCCGCATGAAGCGGGCCTTTTTCTTTAGTGATGCTCGGCCATGGCCTTGATGCCAGCGGCCTCGCCGCTCACGGGGAAGAAATCCCTCAGCCATGCAGTGACGACCTCATGCACGCGCTGGTTCTTTTCAGCGAACATGAAGTGATCTGTGCCCGAGAAGAGATGCATTTCTGTCGGTGCTGCCGAGCGCTCATACATGCGCACCGTCTGGCCGGGCGGTGTCACGCTATCGACAGCGCTGTGCAGGAGCAGGGTGGGGCGGGGCGCAATGTCAGCGATGACATTTTCGGCCGTGAAGTCGAACATGCTTTGGGCCGTATCAACCGGCATATCCATGATTGAGCCCTTGAGCACATGGCCGCGCAGCTTTTCCGGGATCGGCACAATGTCGTAACGCGAGACGATCATCGATGTGCCGTGCTTGGCTTTGTAAGCGCGGCCTTCTTCGAGCATCTTCAGGAAGTTTGGATAATTATCGCCATGCTGGCCTTCAAACTTCAATGCGCCATTGCCCCAGCCAGAGGCCGAGATGCAAGCCGCCACGCGCTTGTCAGTGCCCGCCGTATAAACCGCCACAGCCGCGCCGAAAGATGAGCCCGCAACCGCGATGCGTGCAGGGTCAACATTGGGATGGCTCTGCAAGAAAGTGAGGCCGTTTTTGGTGTCTTCGACCTGCTCCATGCAGATGAGCCGGCCTTTCGGGCCTTCGCTCGTGCCGCAACCGCGGAAATCAAAACGCAGCGTCACATAGCCGAGCTTGTTGAGCATATTGCAAGGCGTGATGACATTGCCCGCGTGACGCGTGGAACCAAAGCCATGCAGAACGATGAAGGCGGGGCGCTTTTCATTGGCGCCGATGCCGTCTGGCACGGAGACTGTGCCTGTCAGCGTCAGTCCTTCGGATTTAAATGTGATGTCCTGTTCGGCCATAGGTGTTCCGCCCTTCAAAGATACATGTTTTTCATATGCTCGGCCCGATAGCGCAGGCCGGCCGCCGCATCGGGCGGGATGGACTTGGCAATAAAGCCAATCTCGTCTTCCGACAATATGATCGAGGCCGCATCGATATTCTCAATCAGGCGGCTCATGGTTTTTGTTCCGGGAATGGGGATGATGTCTTCGCCTTGTGCGAGCAGCCAAGCGAGGGAGACTTGCCCCGGTGTCGAGCCGCGCTTGTCAGCAACGGCGCGAATGGCATCCACCAGTTCGAGATTTTTGGGCAGGTTCTCTGCCGAGAAACGCGGATGGCGCAGGCGCTCGTCTTTTTCACCGAGCGAGCCCGGTTGCACAGCTCCCGTTAAAAGCCCGCGCCCGAGCGGTGCATAGGCGACAAAGGCAATGCCCAGTTCACGTGTCGTTTGCAAAACCTCCTCCGCCTCTTGGCGGTAGAGGATGGAATATTCGCTCTGGATCGCGGCAATAGGATGCACAGAATGCGCGCGGCGCAAGGTTGCGGGGTTCACTTCGCAAATGCCCAGCGCGCGCACTTTGCCCTGCTCGACAAGCCGCGCCATAGCGCCAATCGTGTCTTCAATCGGCACCGCCGGATCAATGCGGTGAATGTAATAGAGATCTATGACGTCTGACTTCAGCCGCTTCAGCGAAGCCTCGCAAGAGGCGATCATGGTCTGCGGGCTATTGTCAGCGATCTTGCCATCTTTGCCGGCCATATTGCCGAATTTGGAGGCGACAACGACCTCGTTGCGATGGCCGCTGAAAGCGCGTGCGAGTAATTCTTCATTATGGCCGTTGCCATATTTGTCCGACGTATCGAACATAGTGACGCCGCGTGAAAAGGCCTCGCGTAAAACAGCAAGAGCATTGGTTTCGTCAGACGGGCCATAGCTGCCCGAGAGAGAGGCGCAGCCCAGTCCTAGTGGGGAAGAGGTGAGGCCGCTGGCGCCAATGGCACGCGGCAGGCGTGGTGATTTTGTCATTCTTGTTTCCGCCATGAAAAAAGGGCGCGCTAGATTTCCGCGCGCCCTTCTTGCTTCAAGAGATCAGCTACGCCAAGGCGCTTTCTTGATCGTCTGCGTTTCAATTTCAAAATGGCTGTCGTGGTGATGCTTGGTCACATCGGTCGGATAGGACCACGGCAGCTCGCTGTAAAAATTCATGCGCAGGAATTCTGTGCAATCGACCGGATCGGTGATGACGCTATGGCCAATGCCGCGCGGAATGACTGTTACAGTGCCGGGCGCCGTATCAGCATTGCCGGTTTCCGACATGTCGAGCGCCTTGCCGCGGAACTGGATGCGCACTTCTTCCGAGCGCAGAGCGCGGTGGAAGGCGAATTGCTCGCCGATGATATTGTAGACTTTGATTTCGAGATGCTTACCGCGCATGACGGGCTTGGGCTCGCCGCTGGTGCCCGCAATTTCCTTGAACAGATCAAATGCGCGAAGTTTCAGAATACCGCTCTTGGCTTCACGCGGGCTGGTCGAGCCAGCGGGCACAAGGTCAGCATAATCACGCTCGAAGATCGTCTCATCGGTCGGCTTGTCATCCCAGCAGATCATGCGCTCGATGACTTTATCCTTCGGCGCGCTTTTGCGATCAGCCGGAATGGTCCAGTTCGGGCCGTTGACGCGGCGCACGTTGAACTTGGTTTCCGAAACCTGATCTTCTTCGGTCATGAAATGCGTGAATGGCGCATTGACCCAAGCAAACCAGCGCAGGCTGTCGGCAGAGCCCGATGAGCGATGCGCAATGCCTTCGGGAATATGGATGATATCGCCAGCGGCCATTTCGTAAGTGGCAAATTCCGTTTCAATCGTGCTGGAGCCTGCAAATTGCACATAGACCGTGTCGTAATCGACATGGCGCACGAATTCCTGCTGCGCACCGCAGACGCTTTCAACGCCGATCTTGTGATCAGCATTTTGCAGAATGATGGCGCGATCATTTGGGTTCTTCAAAAGATCGAAAGCGCGAAACATCGGCAGGGCGCGTGTGCTCTTGCCGGAGTTCATCAGGCTCGACTTCTGGCGCAGAGCCCAGGCTGGCAGATAGGAGCGCGCCGACGTGTGCCACGTCGTCATGAATTCCTTGGCTTTGGTCGGAATATTCATTGTCTGTCTCCGTTTTCTTTATTTGTTGGTGACCATGAGGCTGGCTTGCTGCAGCTCAGGCACAAGTTCGTCAGGGATTTTGGCAATTTCGGCCACTGTCTCTGCAACGCGCTCGCCCGCCAACGGATCAAGGCCGATCTTCAGCGTGGCAATCTCGGCCAAGAAATCTTTGTCCTCCATGCAGCGCATGAATGCTTGGCGCAGCGCTGCAAGGCGATCTGCTGGCACTTGCGGGGTTGAAAAGAAGCTCGTGCCAATGTCGGCCGCATTCACAATAGCGCGCATCAGATCATTCTGGCGCTTGGTCTTGGCGAATTCGACGACCGTCGGCACATTGGCCAATTCAGCATGACGCTTGGATGAGAATTGCGTGAGAATATTGACGCTCTTGTCGTCAATCCATTGCGGATGGCTGGTCTTCAGCGTGTCCCAGCCGGTGCAGTGTCCGTCAACTTCCGCGCGCTCGACAGCAAGCATGCCTTCCATCGAGCCGGAATAGCCGCGCACAATGTCGAATTTCGTGCCTAGAATTGTGTTGGTCGCATTGGGATAAACCGTGATGGCAGAGCCCGCGCCTGTCGCCGACAGGCGCACAGATGTTTTGAACGCATCATCAAAGGTCTTGATCGAAGCGCCGCGCGTGAAAATCACATTCACCAGCGTATTGATGCGCCCGATCCATGAAAATTCAGATGACTTGAAACGCTGTCCGCTGCCTGCCGGTGTGAGGCGTTCTTCGAGCGGTAAAGTGGGGGAGGCGAGGGCGAGCACAGTGCCATCGCGCGGTGCTGAATTGGCCACAAAGGCTGCTGCTGTCACGCTGCCAGCGCCCGGCATATTGCGCACGACGACGCCAGGATTGCCCGGAATATATTTGCCGATGTGATTGGCCAGCACGCGGGCATAGAGATTATTGCTGCCACCTGGCGGATAGCCAATGATCAGATCAATATTCTTGCCTTTGTAGAAAGGTTCGACATTGGCCCATGTCGTGCCGCTTGCCAGACCAGCCATTCCGCCCGCCGCTACGGCGAGAGCTTGACGCCGGTTTAAAAGCGTTTTGTCTGGGCTCATCTTGATCCTCCCGATCGGCGCTTTTTTGGCGCTGTTTTTGTGACCGCAAATCATCATTTGCTCACGGGAGAGTCAAGCGATCATCGGGGCATGGAGCCCCGATGCGCTTTGGTTTCATTTGGGTTTTGGAGCGCGCGCCAGAAACTCCAGAACGGCGCTGTTGAACAGGTCTGGCCGCTCCCAATAGACCGAATGTCCGGTCTCTTCCGCCACCACCATTTGCGCACCCGGAATCGCATCGCGCACAAGGCGCATGATGGAGGGCGGCGTGATGAGATCGGCGGCGCCTGCAATCAGCAAGGTCGGCACTTTGACATTTTTGAGCGACGCATCGGTGATGCGGTTAGTGGGCACTTGCCGATAATCAGTGCCGGTCAGTGCATGATGTTCGAGATCAAGCCAGAGTTTGGTGCCAGCAGCATTGACTGCGCGATAAGAAGGGCCGAGTTCGCGAAAATCGACCGGCATTTTATCCCAGCCTTGTGGCTTGGATTGTTCGGCTGCTTTGAAAATCGCGCCGTCGCGCACACCAGCTGAATTGCTTGAGATGGTGAGCGAGAGGAGCTTGTCTGGATAGGACAGCGTGAAGTCCATCGAGATCGATCCGCCCGCGGCAGATGCAATGAGATGAAAGCGCGGCAGATTGAGCGCCGCTGCAAAAGCTGCGAGGTCTTCTGAACCGCTGCCAGGGTTGGCTTTGTCGAAGGCGGAAGATTTCGCATAGCCGCGGCGCGAATAGGCAATGACGCGATAACCGGCTTTGGCAAAAGCCGCTTGCTGATAGGCCCAGATCATCGCGCTGCCGGAAGCTGGGTGCATCAGCACAATTGGTGCGCCCGTGCCGCCTGTGTCCCAATAGAAAAGTTGCGCGCCAGGAATATCGATCAATCCTGTTTTTGCGGGCGCTTGTTCAGCGGGCGGCATGTGCTGAAAGGGCGCGTTGCTATCCGTGCGCACGGGCAGGCTTTGGGCTTGTGCTTGTGTCATGCCGAGGCTTGCCAGGTTCGCACCCACGGCCATGCCGAGACTTGCCGCGGCAAGAAATGTGCGGCGGTCAGATGTGTCATGTGCAGCCATTGTCCCCTCCCTGATCTTTTTTTGAGATCAGATCAGGTTGGCCGCACATCTGCAATATCAGGATGCCGTGTGGAGTGGGCAATTGACTTGGCGCTCGAGATCAATCTGGAAGGTGGGGTGCCCGATTTTATGGCGTGCCTTCATCATCCGCGCGGCCTCCACCAGAAAAGCGTCGCCCGGATGCCCCGCTGGCATGACCAAATGGCAGCTCATGGCCTTTTCTTGCGTCGAGAGCGACCAGACATGCAGATCGCAAACTTCGCGCACACCAGGCATGCCGAGTAATGTTGAACGGATCGCGTCGGGATCGACATCGTCTGGCACGCCAGACAAGGCCATGCGCGACGCAGAGGTGAGAAGTCCCCAAGTGCCCCAGATGATCACGATATTCAGCACAAGGCTCATCAGCGGATCGATCCAGACGAGGTCGGTGAGGGAGATGATGAAGCCCGCCACAACAACGCCCGCAGAAATGGCTGCATCACCCGCCATATGAATAAAGGCGCCGCGAATGTTGATGTCGCTTTTGGCACCACCAGCAAACATCCAGGCGGTGATGCCATTCACAACAACACCAGCCGCTGCAACAGCTATCATCAGATTGGTGGCAACAGGGGATGGGTTCATCAAGCGCTGCACAGCTTCAATGCTGATGGCGCCAACGGCAACCAGCAACAACATGCCGTTGATGAAAGCCGCGAGAACCGATGATTTTCCAAGGCCGAATGAATAGCGCGCATTGGGTGGGCGTTTCGCGAGGCTCATTCCCGCCCAGGCAACGATAAGACCCAGCACATCAAATGCATTGTGTCCGGCATCAGCAATCAGCGCCATGGAATTGCCGATCACGCCAGCAGCCACTTCCGCGATCACAAAGCCAATGTTGAGAATAAGCCCGACAATAAAGGCGCGACCGAAATCTTTCGGCGCATGATCATGATGGTGGTGATGGTGATGCTTGTGCTTGTGCTTGTGCTTGTGATCATGCCCGTGATGGTGGCCATGATGATCGTGATGGCCGTGCTGATGGTGGTCGTGCATGATCTCGCCCGCTGATTTCTTGGTTTTCTGCGTTGCGCTAGTTTTGGGGGCGGGCAGGCGTTGTGGTCAAGCGCAGAGGTTGTGGCGCTCTGGCTCTGCCTCAGTTGAAAAGGCGCGGACTTTGGTGGAGCGGGCTGCATCAGCGGAATGCCTGCCTTGCGGACTCAGGGTGGCTGGCAGCCCGGGCTGGTCGGTCGACCCGCCCCAAAATCCGGCAGGAAATAGCTAAGATAATGGCAATGCTTGATTTATTCCAAAACGCCCGGCTTTTCTGGCGATGGTTGGAAGGGGGTGACTGCCTGTGGGTAAGTCACTCTGCCTTTTTTCAGATCGCTGTTGACTCAATCTCAGGCAGGGACTAGAAACGCCCCACTGGTGACGCGCTCTTCATTGAGACGTCGCCCTCTTCCAGACCTTCGATGGCGCATGGTGCCGGGCAACCGGAGCACTTCGCTGTCGGGCGCGTCTTGGTTGAGACGACTACGCTGTTTGACATGTAAATCGGAAGAAAGAGAAACGTGGACGGCGATGTCCTTGCGAGACCTTTGCTGTGAGGCAAGGGTCGTAAAGAGACTATCGACGGTCACGTTTTCGAACACCATTCGCTTTGATTTGCCGTGAGGCAGATCTTTTTGAGCGAGTGTGTTCGGGACTCGTCAAGAGAAATAGTGACTAGTCGGGAACAAATCTCATTCAACTTGAGAGTTTGATCCTGGCTCAGAACGAACGCTGGCGGCAGGCCTAACACATGCAAGTCGAACGC
>CANGFE010000089.1 GCA_947453155.1 Beijerinckiaceae bacterium
ACGGATCAAAGCGGCCAACGCCTCTTGGAAAGAACTTGCGCCTTCCAACGTGTCGGCTAGGGTCTGGTCATCCAAATCCGGATGCAGCTCAAGCAGCCGGCGGCGGAGTTCTACAAAGCGGGTGCGTTCAAATTGTAACTGCTGGTTCATTGGACACCTAAAGGCATTTTTTGTGCTTCTAGTGTCATAAAATATGACATAAGGTTTGGTCTGTCAAGTGATAACAGCCGCACAAATTCGAGCAGCCAGGGGAGCGCTTGGCTGGTCTGCAGAAATGCTTTCGGAGCGTTCGGGTGTTAGTTTGCGCACGATACTGCGGTTTGAGGCGGCAGTAGGTGTACCACCTAGCCGTTCCTCTACGTTGCTCGAGGTGATGGCTGCGCTAGAGGCTGGGGGAATTGTGTTTCTTCCTAGCGGCGATGATCGTGGCCCAGGCGTCCGGTTGCGTGACCCTTCATAGTTTTCGATCAATGCGCTTTTCTAAATCTCTTATGAATGGCAACAAGACATCGTCAAATTGAGTGGTTTTCGAGACCCTAAACAAGTTCATCGCGTTGTTTAATTTTACGCGCGTTTTACAGAACGAAGCCAAAATATAATAAGCCGCTGAAATGAATAAACTTATTACAAAATAAATTTTTCTGATTGTGGTTTAGCCGTTATACGGCGGCTGGTGGTAGCCTTTGGGCGAAAGCGTAAAAATTTCCACGCCGTCTTCGGTCACGCCCACCGTATGCTCAAATTGCGCGGTCAGTGAGCGGTCGCGTGTTACCGCGGTCCAGCCATCGGCCAGCACTTTCACATGCGGGCGGCCGAGATTAATCATCGGTTCGATGGTGAAGAACATGCCGGGCTTCAGCACCACGCCTTCGCCATGACGGCCGTAGTGGAGAATATTGGGCTCGTCATGAAAGAGGCGGCCCAATCCATGGCCGCAGAATTCGCGCACGACAGAGCAGCGCTCGGCTTCCGCAAATTCTTGGATGGCGGCGCCAATGTCGCCCGTTGTATTGCCGGGCTTGACCATGGCAATGCCGCGCATCATCGCTTCATAGGTCACTTCGATCAGGCGCTCGGCGCGGCGTGGCACGGCGCCCACAAGATACATGCGGCTGGAATCACCATGCCAGCCATCAACGATCAGCGTCACGTCAATGTTGACAATGTCTCCATCACGCAGCGGCTTGTCGTCGGGAATCCCGTGGCAGACGACGTGATTGATCGAGGTGCAGATGGATTTGCGATAGCCACGATAATTGAGCGGCGCGGGATAGGCGCCATGGTCCATGGCAAATTCAAAGCACAGCTTGTCGATGGCTTCGGTGGTGACGCCGGGCTTGACGATATCAACGAGCATATCGAGGGCTTCGGCGGTCAATTTGCCAGCCTTGCGCATGGCGGCGAAATCTTCGGCGCCATGCAGTTTGATCTGGCCCGTCTTGCGGCCGGGGGCTTCGGCCGCGTCTACGAAATTCATGTCACTTCCATGGGTTTGGAGGCGCGCACCGGGGGCGCGCAGGAGATGGATTCGAATCTAAGCAAACGGGCCTCATGTGCAAGCCCGGATTATGGCCTCTCTGGCTTTTGGCGGCCCGCCTATGGTAGAAACCGTCCCGGACAAGAAAACACGCCTGTTCTCAAGGCTGTGCGGAGTCCGAACCCCGGACCGAGTGATGCAAAAATCAATCGTCAATGATCTCTCAGCCTTTGGCCGTCATGCCCCACACGGCTTGGCGCAGGCTATCCTTGAGATCACACGGGCCTGTCCGGCGACATGGGGCGGGGCGCGGCGCGCTTTTTTCCTGCGGGCTCTGGCGGTGAAGCTTCTGAATGGTCGCCCGCTCGATGTCGAAAGCCTTGGCGTGCGGATGCGGCTCTATCCAGCCAACAACACCTGCGAAAAGCGGCTTCTGTTCACGCCGCATTATTTTGACCCAGCGGAGCGCGCGTTGCTGGCGCAAGTGGCGAGCGACGACATGCATTTCGTCGACATTGGCGCGAGCGCCGGCGGCTATGCTTTGTTCATGGCGGGGCTTGCCGGCGCGCGGGCAAAGATTCTCGCGGTTGAGCCCAATCCCGTTATTTTCGAGCGTCTCATCTATAATATCGGTCAAAATCCCTTTGCGACGGTGAAGGCGCTGGAATGCGCTGTGGCAGATCGCGAAGGCGAGATCACTTTGTTTCTGGATGCGCGCAATCAGGGCCGCACATCGGTGCGCATTTCAGATGCGGCCGGCGGTACGCTGAAGGTTCACGCGCGCACGTTGAAAGATATTTTGGCGAGCGAAGGCTATGCGCGCATGGATGCGCTGAAGATTGATGTGGCAGGTGCTGAGGACGTGATCTTGGAGCCCTTCTTCCGGCAGGCTTCGCCTGATCTGTGGCCGCGTCTCATTCTCTGCGCGCGTTCCAATACGGCTTGGTCGGTGGATCTGGAGCGCATGCTGCCGGCCTATGGCTATCGCGAAGTGCTCCGCTCGCGGGAAAATATCGGCTGGCAAAGGGCCTGACCTAGCGGGGGAAATCCCCGTTTTCGGTCTGTTTGCGCTTGCGCGGGGCGGTCCCACCTCCCTAAACCTTGGTTTGAACCAAGAGCAAGGCCGAGATGATGAGCCAGAAGCATATTACCGCCGCCATTCTCGTCATCGGGGACGAGATTTTATCGGGCCGCACCAAGGATAAGAATATCGGTTATATCGCCGATTATCTCACCAATATCGGCATTGATCTGCGTGAAGTGCGCATTGTTCCCGATGTGATGGAAGAGATTGTCGAGGCGCTCAATGCTCTGCGCGCGCGCTATTCTTATGTCTTTACCACGGGCGGCATCGGCCCGACCCATGATGACATTACCGCCGACGCGGTGGCGCAAGCTTTTGGTGTCGAGCTTTATGAAGACGAGCGCATCATTGCTGCCATGCTTGAGCGCATCAAGCCGGAAGATTTGAACGAAGCACGCCGCCGCATGGCGCGTGTGCCGCGCGGTGGCGATCTTGTGCCCAATCCGGTCAATAAGATTCCCGGTTTCCGCATTGGCAATGTGATCACCATGGCCGGCGTGCCGATGATCATGCAAGCCATGCTCGACAGTGTTGCGCCGACACTTGAGACGGGCGTCAAACTCACCATGCATGCGATTGATGCTGGTCTGCCCGAAGGCCAATATGCCACGCCACTGGCCGATATTGCCAAAGCGCATGAGACGCTCTCGATCGGCTCTTACCCCAGCTATGTCGATGGGGCTTTCCGCAACCAGATCATCGTGCGCGGGCGCGAGCCGCAACAGGTCGCCACAGCAGCTGACGAAATCGAAGCTATGCTGGCCAAGCTGCGCGCCGGATTGAAGGGATAAAAAATGTCGGATCCGAACAACAAAGCTTTTCCGGTTTCGTGGGATCAGTTCCACCGCGACTCGCGCGCTTTGGCTTGGCGTCTGGCGGAAGCGGGGCCGTTTGAGGCTCTGGTCTGCATCACGCGCGGCGGTCTTGTGCCAGCGGCTATTGTCGCGCGCGAGCTTGGCATCCGCATGATCGAGACGGTCTGCATCGCCAGCTATCATGATTATACGACGCAGGGCGGCTTGAAAGTTTTGAAAGGCATAACGCCCGAAGTCGCCAAACATGGCGATGGCAAAGGCGTGCTGGTGATTGACGATCTGGTCGACACGGGCGCAACCGCGCGCGTGGTGCGCGAGATGCTGCCGAACGCCCATTTTGCCACCGTCTATGCCAAGCCGCAGGGCCGCCCGCTGGTCGATACATTCGTGACGGAAGTCAGCCAGGACACGTGGATTTATTTCCCGTGGGATCTAGGTTTGGCTTTCCAGCCGCCGATTTCGAAGAACGAAAAGGGGTGACGGCCTTCAGGCCGTCATTGCGAGCGAAGCGAAGCAAACTAGGCGCCCACGCGCAGCTCTGATTTGCAGCGCCGCCTGCGGCTCCTTGCAATGACGGTGGCAGGGGCGTCGCTTCTTGGTCGTCATTGCGAGCGTTAGCGAAGCAAGCCAGAGGCCTCACGCGCTGCTCTGGGTTGCCACGTCGCCTTCGGCTCCTCGCAATGACGGTGGCAGAGGTGTCGCTTCTTGGGCGTCATTGCGAGCGTAAGCGAAGCAAACCAGAGGCCTCATGTGCGGCTTCTGGGTTGCAGCGTCGCCTCCGCGTCCCCGCAATGATGGGGAAAATGCGTGCCCCCTGCCGGAATCGAACCGGCACGCCCGAAAGCTCAAGATTTTAAGTCTTGTATGTCTACCAATTCCATCAAGGGGGCAGGCGGGCTCTTATTTCCATGAAATGCCCCCGATGGGAAGGGCTGGCGGGGCCTTGTCCGCGCCTCTCTTTTCTGTGCATGCTCCCCCTAACAAATAAAAATCGGGGGGGAATGATCATGGGGCTGGGCGCGCGTCTGAAGGGACTGACCCTTTCTCTAATGGCTGGAACTCTGCTTTTTGCGGGCGCTCACGCGGCATCCGCGCAAGAGGGTTATTTCCGCGGCAAGCGCATCACCATCATGATCAATTATGCAGCCGGGGGCCCGACCGATATTGAGGGCCGCCTGTTTGCCAAACATATCATCAAATATCTCGACCAACCGGCCAGCCTGATTGCACAAAATATGGATGGCGCTGGCGGTCTCATCGGCACCAATTGGCTGGGCGAAATTGCGCCGCGCGATGGCACAGCTTTCGGCTATCTCACCGGACAGATTTGGCGCTCGATCAATGATCCCGCGCCACGTCGCGTGGAATTCAAGAACTATGAATTCGTCGCCTATCAGCCGGGCACCACCGTTTATTTCGCGCGCACCGATATAGCGCCGGGCTTGAAAAAGCCGGAAGATTTCGGTCGCGCGGTCGGTGTCGTCTCGGGCGGTCTTGGTGCGGATAATGCCAAGGATCTCTTATTGCGCTTGGGCCTCGATATGCTCGGGCTCAAGTATAAATATGTCACCAGCTATCGCGGGTCGCAGGCCGCGCGTCTGGCGCTTCAACAAGGCGAGATCAATTATTATGCGGAATCGCCGCCCTCCTATCGCTCGCTGATTGAGCCGACTTTGGTGAAATCGGGCGAAGTGCTCCCGCTGTTTTATGATCCCGGTTATGACGGCGAAACTTTTCGCACGCCCAAGCAAATGGAAGGCGTCAATATGATGGACTTCCGCCAGTTCTACGAAAAGATCAAAGGCGTGCCGCCATCAGGCCAATTGTGGGATGTCTATCGCACGATTCTTGCCGCCAATGGCGCCATGCAGCGTTTGATTGTCATGCCGCCGGGCGTGCCGAAAGAGGCCAAAGACGCTCTGACCAAAGCGATCAAAGATTTGGAAAAAGATGCCGATTATGCGGCCGATGCGGAAAAGACGCTGGGCTATGTGCCTGATTTCGTCACCGGTGATCAGGTGAATGATCGTGTGCGCAAGCAATTGGCGCTGCCCACTGGCACGCGCGAATTTTTGGCCAATTACGTCAAAAACGCGCCGCGCTGATCCTCATAGAGCCAATCAAAACGCGCCATCACCATATCGGGGGGCAGCGCGCGCATGCCCATGTCGCGCACCAGTGCGGCAGGGCCGGCCAGATGATAGATCATGCCCTGTTTGCGTGAGGCTGATTGGATGCGCGCGGCGCGCGCGCGGCGCTTGCGTTCATAATCGGCAAGGCCGCGTGTGATGGATGTTTCCTGCCAGCTGCGCGGCATGAAAGCCGCGCCCAAAGCGGCCGCATCTTCGATGGCTTGCGCAGCGCCTTGCGCGAAAAAGGGCAGCATGGGATGGGCGGCATCGCCCAGCAGTGTGATGGGGCCTGCACTCCAGCGCTTCAAAGGTTCAGCATCAAGCAGCGGCCAGCGGCGCCAATCGCTTACCGCTTCCAGCAATTTGCGCGCCGACGAATCCCAATCGCGGAACGCGCGCAGCAATTGTTTGGGGTCGCCTTCTGAGATCCAGAAATTTTCATCATCACCCCGCCATTCATCATCCGTTATGGCAACGATGTTGATGAAAGCACCACCGCGCAGTGGATAATGCACCAGATGCGTTTTTGGCCCGAGCCACAGCGCGGTTTCTTTGGCACGTGCAAAGGCGGGCGCTTGTTCGGCTGGCAGCAAGGCGCGCCAAGCAACCCGTCCCGAATAGCCCGCCTTGATCGCGCCAAGTCCGGCCGCGCGGCGGATGAGTGAATGGGCGCCATCAGCTCCCACCAGCAAATCGCCTGTCTCTTGCAGATCACCGCTGTCGCTGGCCATCTGCAACGTCACGCGGGTCGCATCGAATTCAACGCCAGTGACGCGCGCGCCCAGTTCCAGATGAATGTTGATGTCTTGCGATACTGCATCGAGCAGGGCTGCTTGCAGATCGGCGCGATGGGTCACCAGCATGGGATGATCCCAGCGCAAACGTGCTTCGCGCCCCAAAGGCATAGTCATGAGCTGCGAGCCGGTGGCGCCCGAGCGCACGCGCAGACGCTCTGGTTCTAAAGCTTTGCCTTCGAGCCGGTGCAAGACGCCAAGATCTGCCAGAATGCCAGAGGCATTGGGCGGGATTTGGATGCCAGCGCCAACAGGCTCCAGCGCGGGAGCGCGTTCAAACAGATCAACGAGGAATCCCGTGCGCGACAAAGCCAGCGCTGCGGCCAATCCGCCGATGCCAGCGCCTGCAATCAGCGCGCGTCTTTTCTCGTGAGGGGTTCGTGCCACCTGAGGCCCTTGCGGGGATCAGGCCGCGGCCTGATCCTGTTTCCACTCGCAAGTGGCTGGATCGGCATGGCCGTGGAGCGAGGGCTCGTATTTAAACAGGGTCGAGCAATAGGGGCAGACAGCCTCCGTATCATCCCCCATGTCGATGAAAATATGCGGATGATCGAAGGGCGGCAGCGCGCCGATGCACATGAATTCCTTCGCGCCCACACGCACGAGCGGGACACCCGGCTGGTTGTGGAAATGGGGCGTGGAATGTTCAGCCATGGCTTCTTATCCGTGAGATCAAGGGTGTTCAGATGGCGCGCACCATAAGCGAGGGCGGGCGGCTTGGGTAGGGTCAAAAAGACTTAAGCTTGTAATTGGGAGTGATGAGGGCCATGTCTTCCGCCATATCCTTTTTTACAAAAATAAGATTTTATACCTATACGGAGATGTCATTATGGTCGCGCTTAAACACTCCGAAGCGACGCTAATTGATGAAGCGATGCAGATGAACTCGGGGTACGTTTTGAACTTCACTGATCGAACGTTTGCTGAGTTTTTCGATGATGAGTTTGGCATCAATATCTACGCAGAAAAGTACGCTTTTAATGGGCCTTCGAAAGCGAAGCGCTTGCGGGCATTTATCCGGCATGAAGATGCTCCACTGGTTGGTCGTGTTTTGCGGAAATTGTGGGATCATCGTCGAACTTTGCAAATTTACGGAAGCACTGAGAGTAGTCTAAATCAGCTCGGCGATCATTTCATAGCGTTGATTGCGCAAATTGAAAGCCGTACTGCCGGTCCAAAGACTGATGCTATTGAGCGATTTGTCGAAGACGCCACGCTAGAGGAGCTTGTCGCATCTATCGAGCGTGACATAGCGGCCAATCGACCCGCCTCGACTCTTGATCGGCTGCATACATATTGTATGAAAAAATTTGCGCATTTGCTGTTAGAAAACGGACTTACCTGTTCAACCTCTGAGCCTCTTCACTCGCGGGTCGGTAGATACGTCAGGGTAATTGAGCAAAAGCATCAACTCGAAGATGTCTCAAAGCAGATCATCAAGAATACAATTGGTGTCTTTGAAAAGTTTAATCATGTCCGAAATAATGGATCGCTAGCTCACGACAATCGGTTGGTCTCCTCAGCTGAGGCTCGGTTTATTTTCGACACAGTTACTGCAATCCTGCGGTTTATGAAGGAGCTTGAGCCGCGGACTTTTGGGCAGTAGACCGTTCTCCTTGTACTTTGGTCATCTAAGGTTCCTTCACTAAGGTGCCCGCCTGCTCAACTACGGACGTACCTTGATGCATTTTTTCAATTCTGACGGGCTGCAGATCGCCTATATCGATCACGCCCCGACAGGCCCCGATATCGACGAGCCGATCCTGCTGATCCATGGCTTTGGCTCCAACCATGCCGTGAATTGGGTCAATACGCTCTGGGTGAAATATCTCGCCCATTCGGGCCGCCGCGTCATTGCGCTCGACAATCGCGGCCATGGCGCGAGCCAGAAGGTCTATGATCCCGCCCTCTATCACACGGCCACAATGGCTGAGGATGCGCGCCGCCTGATCGAACATTTGAAGCTCAAGCATGTCGATGTCATGGGCTATTCCATGGGCGCCCGCATCACGGCTTTTCTGGCGCTCAACCACCGCGAATATGTCCGCTCGGCCACACTCGGCGGGCTGGGCCATCATCTGGTCAACGGGCTTGGCCTGCCGATGGGCATTGCGGACGCGATGGAAGCCCCCTCGCTGGATGGGCTCACCGACCCTATGCAGCGGATGTTCCGCGCTTTTGCCGAACAGACCAAGAGCGATCTGAATGCCTTGGCTGCCTGCATCCGGGGTTCGCGCCAGACGTTGACCCGTGAGGAGGCTGCCGCCATCCGGGTGCCGGTTCTGGTGGCGGTGGGCACCAAGGATGATGTGGCGGGTAATCCACATGAGGCGGCGGCGCTGATCCCCGGTGCCAGGGCCCTCGACATTCCCGGCCGCGATCACAATCTGGCGGTGGGGGACAAGGTTTTCAAAGAGGGCGTGCTGGCCTTTTTGAAGGACCGCCCCTGAGCCTTAGCCGCTCGCCCTTTGCAGGCGGGGCATGGTAGAAGGATCGGCGTAGAGGAGTTTTTGAATGGCGCAGGCGCAGACGGCTGACATCTCTCTTGCAGGTCAGGCCGACCCGATTTTTCTCCGGCTCCGCACGGAAGCGGAAGAGGCGGTGGCGCGTGAGCCGGAAATGGCGGGCTTCATCCGTCCGGCTGTTCTCAATCTCCACTCGCTCGAAGAAGTGGTGGCTGATCGCGTGGCCGCGCGTCTCGACCATGGCGCCGTGCCGGGTGCTTTGATCCGCGCGCATTATCTCGAAGCCATTGCTGAGGATGCGACGCTGGGCGAAGCTTTCCGCGCCGACATTCTGGCGGTCGCTGATCGCGACCCCGCCTGCACGCGTCTTCTCGACCCCGTTCTTTATTTCAAAGGTTTTCACGCCATCCAGACGCATCGTCTGGCGCATTGGATGTGGAACCGCGGCCGCAAGGATTTTGCGCTCTATCTGCAATCGCGCGCGTCGGAAGTTTTTCAGACGGATGTTCATCCGGCGGCCAAAATTGGCAAGGGTCTGTTCCTTGATCATGCGACCGGCCTTGTTGTCGGCTCGACCGCTGTGATCGAAGATGATGTGTCGATCTTGCAGGATGTGACGCTGGGCGGAACGGGCAAGGAAGGCGGCGATCGTCATCCCAAAATCCGCTGGGGCGTGCTGATCGGCGCGGGCGCAAAGATTCTTGGCAATATTGAAGTGGGCCATTGCGCGCGTGTGGCCGCAGGCTCTGTCGTGCTGGCCCCTGTGCCGCATAACAAGACGGTCGCTGGCGTGCCCGCCCGCGTGGTGGGCGAAGCTGGCTGCGCGGAGCCTGCGCGCTCTATGGACCAAATCCTCGCGGATAAGTTGGACGGCTAACAGGCCTGCCTTGCAGGCTGCGATGTTTTTTGGGACAACGCGACAACGTTTGAAGAGAAAAAGGACAGGACGAGGACATGCCTCTGGAGAAGATTGAACTTCGTAAGTTGCAGGAATTTCTGCGCCACTCCTTCGGCAATGAATCGATCCGCGTCGCGATGAACCCGAAAAATGTCGAAGCGGCTGATGTGCATTTCGGCGAGCGCCGGATTGGCGGCATCGATGTCGACGATGAAGATGGCGATCGCTCTTTCTCTTTTGAAATGAAAATCCCGGTCGGTCGCGAGACGATCCAAGAATATCTGCGCATGTTGTTTGAAAACGACAAGCTCACGATTGTGGCGCGCATGCGCAAGCAGGATTCTGTTGAGCTCAACAGCGGCGAGGATTTCCTCGGCGTGATTTCAGCCGATGATGCCAAAGGCAAAAGTTTTACGCTGCAAATGGCCATTCTTGATTTCGATCTGGAAGATTTTTGAGCCTCGGAGCTTCTGATGCCGATTTATTCTCTGGGCGATCTGACG
>CANGFE010000090.1 GCA_947453155.1 Beijerinckiaceae bacterium
ATGCTCTTCATTGCGAGCGAAGCGAAGCAAACCAGAAAGCCTCACGCGCGGCTCTGGGTTGCTTCGTTGCTTCGCTCCTCGCAATGACGGCAGAGGGTTTCAGCGCCCCGCAACTTTCTCGCACCAGCCACCGCGTGTGCCGCCATTGTAAGGTCGTCCCATGCCGGTGGCGATCATCATTTGCGCGACATCTGTCTCGCGGCCATCACTCAGCTTGACGTGAACGCTGGCAACCACGCGGCCAAAATATTTGTCGGGCCCGATATTGTGCAAAGTCACAGGACCGCTGGCGAGAATCTCGCGCAGCATATGGGTCGCTTCTTGCGCGGCTTTGGATTCTTCCGCGCATTTGCCCTTGATCTCTGGCGCATCAAAACCGCGTACGCGCACAGATGTGGTGATCTCTTGTCCAAACCAGACTTGCACGCGCGCCTTGAACGTGTCGCCATCGACAACGCGCACAATCGCGCCAGCAAAAGGCCCCGGAAAAGCGGATGCGTCGAGTTCAGTTTGCGGCGTAGATGCGGGCGGTGTGCTGCGCGTCTCCGGCACATGAGCCACGCCCGCATAATAGCCCAGCCCCGCGGCCATGATCGCCGTGAGCACAAGAGCTGTTGCGAAACCAATGTTGCGAGAGAGGATCATAATCTCAAGACTACGCTCTGATTGGCTTAGTCTGTCAATATGATCCTACAATCATCAGCGACATGTTATGTCATGCGCACACGCAATCACGTGCAGCATCAAAAGTCGCTGGTAATGCCTTTGACTTCCCAGTCGCCGTAGCGCGCCGGATCAAGCCCGCCGCGACCGTTGATTTCCTTCGCCATTTCCTGACGCTCGGCATCGGCTTTGCGGCGGCGCTCGTCAGCTTCCGCAAGGGCACGCTGGGCGGCGGGCGTCAGCACTTTTTTCGGCGCCTCTTCGGCGGGGGCGGGATTTTTGGTCTCGTCGGTCATGTCTGCTCATATAGGGCGTCGCCCGGCATGGCGCCAGCGTCCGGATCATGATACCGCGGCGGGTGACAATAGGAGTGATCACATGGCCTTCCGGCCCAAGGGCCCCGCCCAGAAACAGCAGGCCACCGAAATGGTGCCGGGACTTGCCGTGCGCCTCGCGGCGGCGGGTATTCTGGCTGAGGTTGCTGGCAAGGCGCAGGGTCTGGACGAGCGTTTTGCGCCCGGTGCCGGTCCGCTCGCTTTGCAGGGGCTTGATGGTCGTGATCGCGCTTTGGTGCGCTCCATTGTCCTGACCGCCTTGCGCCATTTCGGCACGTTGCGTTTGGCGCTGGCCGCTATGCTCGAAAAAGGACTGCCGCGCAAAGCGCAAGAATTGGAATGGACGCTGCTCATTGGCGCCGCCCAAATTCTTTTCATGGATGTGCCCGATCATGCGGCGGTTGATTTGGCGGTACGCGCCACGCGTCACCAGCCGCGCAATGCGGCTTTCGCGGGTCTCGTCAATGCGGTCTTGCGCAATATTGCGCGCCAGCGCGACACATGGATGACGCCGTCCGATCCTTTCGCTGATACGCCGCAATGGCTCGCTGCGCGTTGGTGCAAAACCTATGGCGAAGAGACAGCCTCCGCCATTGCCCGCGCGCATCGTTCAGAGCCCACGCTCGATCTCACGGTGAAAGAGGGCGTCGATCAAAAGTCCCTGCCGGACGGCACTTTCTTGCCAACGGGCTCTTTGCGCCTCGCCTCTCATGCGCCGATTGAAGAGCTTCCCGGTTACGCCGATGGCCAATGGTGGGTGCAAGATGCTGCCGCTGCATTGCCTGCACGTCTGTTGCACGCCAAAACCAATGAGCGCATTGCTGATCTCTGTGCTGCACCTGGCGGCAAGACTGCGCAGATTGCAGCAACAGGTGCGCATGTCGTGGCGCTGGATCGTTCAGCCGAGCGCTTGAAGCGCCTCACCGCCAATCTGGCGCGCCTCCATCTGACGGCCGAAATTCGCGTGGGTGATGCGCTCGCCTTTGAGGCCGAGCCTTTTGATGCGATTTTGCTCGATGCGCCCTGTTCGGCCACAGGCACCATCCGCCGTCATCCCGATGTCGCGTGGACCAAGAAGCCGAGCGATCTCACAGCGCTCGCGGGCGTGCAGGCGAAAATGCTCGATCGGGCGGTCAGCCTGCTCAAAAGCGGCGGGCGGCTCGTCTATTGCACCTGTTCGCTGGAGCCCGAAGAGGGCGAAATGCAGATTGAGGCCTTCCTGCGCCGCCATCCTGATATGCGCCGCCAGCCTATCCTGGCTGAGGAGATCGGCGGGCTTGCTGAATGTCTTAACGCGCAGGGCGAATTGCGCACGCTTCCGTCTCATTTGGCACAGGACGATTCCCGCTTGTCGGGGCTTGATGGTTTCTTCGCCGCCCGTCTGGTGAAAACCTGACATGACTTGAGAAAAGCTAAAAATATCAATGACCCGTTAAGGGTTGATTTGCTTAATGCAACCATCTGTTTGTGCGTCATGCTTTGGCTTGATGCTTCCCACTTTTTGGAGGATTTGTGTCGTCAGGGCCGTCGAGCATGTTCGATCGCCTCTTGGTCACGCGCCTGATCGCAGGGCGCGGGGCGGCTTTCGGCTTGCGTCTGCTGCGCCTGCCGCTTCGCCTTGTCTCGGGCTTTGGCGCGCAGACACCCGACCGCCTGCTGATCGCGCCCCAAGACATTCGCACGACCGATCCGACCATCGCCGCAGATATTTATGCCGGCTATTTCGTTTTCGCTGGCAAGAGCGTGAACACGCACGGCCAATCGCCGTTTGAAATACCGCCGCCTTCTGAGACTTGGTACACGGGCCTCACGTCTTTTTCATGGCTGCGCCATTTGCGTGCTGCTGATAGTGCGCTGGCGCGCGCCAATGCACGGGCTTTGGTCGGCGACTGGATTCACCAACACGGCAAGCCCGCGAATACGCCTGATTGGCAGGCAGATATTGCCGCGCGGCGTCTTTTGTCCTTCTTGTCGCAATCGCCCCTCATTCTCGATGGTGCGGATCGCGATTTCTATCGTCGCTTCATGCGCGCTTTGGGTGTGCATTCCAAATTCCTGCAACGCTGCCTGAATGATGGTCTGGAAGGCGAAGCGCGCCTCACCTGCGCCATCGCCATCGCCGAATTGGGCCTGTGTGCGCAGGGCATGAATCTGGTGGCCAAACGCGGCACCAAATTGCTGATCGATGAATTGAAAGATCAGATCCTGCCGGATGGCGGGCATATGAGCCGCAATCCGCAAGTGCTGGTTGATCTGTTGCTGGATCTTCTGCCCTTGCGCCAAGCCTATGCCGCACGCGGAACAAGTGCGCCGCAAATGCTGCTCAATGCGATTGATCGCATGATGCCCATGTTGCGTCTCTTCCGTCACGGCGATGGTTCCATGGCTTTGTTCAATGGCATGGGCCCAACAGCTGCGCATGCGGTGGCAACCGTGCTGGCTTATGATGATGCGCGCGCAGCCCCGCTCGCCCATGCGCCTCATTCGGGCTATGAGCGCCTCGAAGCGGGCGAGACAATCATCATCATGGATTGCGGTGCACCGCCGCCGCCGCGTTTTTCGCGCGAGGCGCATGCGGGCACATTGTCTTTTGAAACGTCGCACAATGGGCATCGTCTCTTCGTCAATTGCGGCGTGCCTTTTTATCCGCGCCCGGATCTGCGCGAAGCTGCACGCGCCACTGCTGCGCATACGGCTTTGATTGTGGGGGATCGTTCCTCCGCGCGTTTTGCAACAGGTGCTGGCCTTGATCGTTTTGTCGCGGGCCAAGTGATTGCTGGGCCGACAGATGTGCGCGCACGCCGTGCGGAAGACGAACATGCGCTGGAAGTTGAAGCGCGCCACAATGGCTATGATCGCACGTTCGGGCTCATTCACGAGCGACGCATCACCATGTCATCCGATGGCTTGCGCTGCGAAGGCGAGGACAAGCTTGTCGCCACCGAGCGGCGCGTGCCGGGTGCGGGCCAGGCCGATTATGCTTTGCGGTTCCATCTGCACCCCAGCGTGCGCGTAGAAATGGCTGAAGGTGGCGCCGCGGCCATTCTCACGCTGCCGGATGATGCGCGCTGGCTGTTTCGCGCTAGCGGCCTGCCGATTGCGATTGAAGAAAGCATCTTTTTGGGCGGCCGCGAAGGTCCGCGCCAGACAGACCAGCTGGTGGTCGCCGCCAAAGTGCGCGAAAATCCGGCATTGGTCTGGACCCTCGAGCGGCTCTGACCGAAAAGCTCCTCAAAATCAGGAAGATATACCTATAGCTCATGACGGTCGTGGATGGTCGGCGTGTGGCCTTTCCCCCTCTCGTCTCGCGTGATAATCGCCCCTCATCCTCATTCTGGCCGGGACAGGTGATTCCATGCCCACTCATCTGCGTCGCGTGACGCGCGCTCTTCTTTCCGTTTCCGACAAGACCGGCCTGATTGATTTTGCCAAGGCGCTGAGTGCGCAAGGGATCGAACTCATTTCGACAGGCGGCACGTGCAAGGCGCTGGCTGATGCAGGCTTGCCTGTGAAAGATGTCGCTGACATCACCGGTTTTCCAGAAATGATGGATGGTCGCGTCAAGACGTTGCATCCGCGCGTGCATGGCGGTCTGCTCGCCATTCGCGAAAATCCCGAACATGAAGCGGCCATGCTGGCACATTCGATCCCTGCGATCGATCTGCTGGTCGTCAATCTCTATCCGTTTGAAGAAACGGTGGCCAAGGGCGCGGCCTATGACGATTGCATCGAGAATATCGATATTGGTGGCCCGGCGATGATCCGCGCAGCGGCGAAAAATCACGGCGATGTCGGCGTCGTTGTCGATGTCAGCGATTACTCGCGCGTGCTTGAAGTGCTTGCTGCCAATCAAGGCGCGACGACACTCACTTTGCGCAAAGCGCTTGCGCAAAAGGCCTATGCACGCACAGCCGCTTATGATGCCGCCATCTCCAATTGGTTTGCCAATGAGCTGGGCGATGATGCGCCCGACTATCGCGCGGTTGGCGGCAAGCTTGCTGAAAAAATGCGCTATGGTGAAAACCCGCATCAGGCGGCGGGTTTTTATCTGACACCCGAAAAGCGCTTTGGCGTGGCAACAGCCCGTCAGGTGCAGGGCAAGCAGCTCTCCTATAATAATGTGAATGATACGGATGCGGCTTTTGAATGTGTGAGCGAGTTTGATCCCGCGCGCACAGCGGCTGTCGCCATTATCAAACACGCCAATCCTTGCGGTGTGGCAGAAGGCGCCTCGCTTCTGGAAGCTTATGAAAAGGCTTTGCGTTGCGATCCCGTCTCAGCCTTTGGTGGCATTGTCGCGCTGAACCGCAAGCTTGATGCAAAGGCAGCGGCCGAGATTGTGAAAATCTTCACCGAAGTCATCATCGCGCCCGATGCGGATGAGGAAGCCATTGCCATGGTGGCCGCGAAGAAGAATCTGCGTCTGCTGTTGACCGGCGGCCTGCCTGATCCGCGCGCCAAGGGTCTGACCTTCAAGACAGTGGCAGGCGGCCTGCTTGTGCAGGGCCGTGACAATGCGGTTGTTGATGACATGGATCTGAAAGTCGTCACCAAGCGCCAGCCGACACAACAAGAATTGTCGGACATGCGTTTTGCTTTCCGTGTCGCCAAACACGTCAAGTCGAATGCCATTGTCTACGTCAAGAATGGCGCGACGGTGGGTGTGGGTGCAGGCCAGATGAGCCGCGTCGATTCCTCGCGCATTGCCGCTTGGAAAGCAGCGGAAGCGGCCAAAGCCGCGGGACTTCCCGAAACACTCGCCAAGGGTTCGGTCGTTGCGTCCGACGCTTTCTTCCCCTTTGCGGATGGTTTGCTCGCGGCTGCTGAAGCAGGTGCGACGGCGATCATCCAGCCGGGTGGCTCGATGCGCGATGATGAAGTGATCAAAGCGGCTGATGAAGCGGGCCTCGCCATGGTGCTCACCGGGCACCGCCACTTCCGGCATTAAGCCAAACGCTCGTCATTGCGAGCGAAGCGAAGCAACCCAGAAAGCCTCACGTGTGGCCTCTGGGTTGCCGCGTCGCCTACGGCTCCTCGCAATGACGGGCTGGATTAAGACTCCGCCGCCAATTGCGCAGCCTGATGCTCTGTAATCAGCGGATCGATAATTTCATCCAGCGCATCGCCTGCCACCACGCGTTCGAGCTTGTACAGCGTCAGATTGATGCGGTGGTCCGTCACGCGGCCTTGCGGAAAATTATAAGTCCGGATGCGCTCCGAGCGATCACCCGAGCCGACTTGCGCCTTGCGATCTGCCGCACGCTCTGAATCAAGCTTGGTGCGTTGCTCGTCGTAAAGACGCGAGCGCAGAAGCGCCATGGCGCGGGCACGGTTTTTATGTTGCGAGCGCTCATCTTGCACGAAGACAATCGTGCCGGTCGGAAGATGCGTGATGCGGATCGCTGATTCCGTCTTGTTCACGTGCTGGCCGCCAGCGCCTTGCGCGCGCATCGTGTCGATCTTCAAATCAGCTTCATTGATATCAATATCGACGTCTTGCGCTTCGGGAAGCACGGCGACTGTTGCGGCTGATGTATGGATACGCCCCTGCGTCTCTGTCGCAGGCACACGCTGCACGCGGTGGACGCCCGATTCAAATTTGAAGCGCGCAAAGACGCCGCGTCCTTCGACAGAGGCGATGATTTCCTTGTAGCCGCCAGCGGTGCCTTCGCTCGCTGACATCAGCTCCATCTTCCAGCCATGGAGCTGCGCATAGCGCTCATACATGCGGAAGAGATCACCGACAAAGAGAGCGGCTTCATCGCCACCTGTTCCTGCACGCAATTCGAGAATAGCGCCGTGTTCGTCCGCGGCATCTTTCGGCAGAAGTGCGATGCGAATGTCATGTTCGAGCGCGTTGAGCTTGTCGCGCGCAATGGTTTGCTCGTCTTCGGCCATGGCGCGCATGTCGGCGTCTGTCGCAGGATCGGCCAGCATGGCTTCCACGCCCGCCAAATCTTCGCTTGCCGTGCGGAAGGCGCGAATGGCTCCGACCACCGGATCGAGTTCCGACAATTCGCGCGACAGCGCAACAAACTCCTGGCCTGAAGCGCCTTCGGAGAGTTTGGCAGAAATTTCCTCATGCTTGCGCAGAATGAGGTCGAGCTTGTCTTGAGGGAGCATGTGTGTGTCGGACGTGCGAGAATGGGCAGGGTGGCTTTATGCGACTGCGCGTCTCTACAGCGGAACACCCTTGGCTTCAGCAAAGGCCCGCAAATCTTCGCGGATCGAATCGGCGCCCGATGAGCCTGATAATTTATCAGCAATGAAAGCTTGTGCTTCGCCTGCATCCAGCGCGAGCAACATGGCTTTGACCGGACCGAGCGAGGCCGGCGACATGGACAGATTGCGATAGCCAAT
The DNA here is from genome assembly GCA_947453155.1 of Beijerinckiaceae bacterium. Taxonomy (GTDB): domain Bacteria; phylum Pseudomonadota; class Alphaproteobacteria; order Rhizobiales; family Beijerinckiaceae; genus Terripilifer. The sequence continues at coordinate 7,359 of CANGFE010000090.1, forward strand.
CCCAATGAGTGCGAGCGCATCCAGCGGCTTGCCACCCATTTCACCGCACAGCGTCACGGATGTTCCATGAGCGGCCGCCTTGTCGGTGATTGTCTTCAGGGCGCGCAGCATGGAGGGCGAGAGCGGATCAAACCGCGTCGAGACCCGCTTATTGTCGCGGTCAGCTGCGAAGAGATATTGCGTCAGATCATTCGAGCCCACCGAGACGAAATCCACACGCGGCAGAATTTCATCAAGCGCGAAAAGAACCGATGGCACTTCGATCATAATGCCGAGTTTCAGATCGCGCGGCAGTTCATAGCCGTGGCGCGTCAGATGCATGACTTCCCGCATGGTCAGATCTTTGGCCGCGTCTATCTCCGAAGCGGTGGCGACCATCGGGAACATGATGCGCAAATCGCGTCCCGCACCCGCGCGCAACATGGCGCGCAATTGCGTGCGCAGCAGGCCCGGACGATCAAGCCCGATGCGGATCGCGCGCCAGCCGAGCGCCGGATTATCTTCTTCCAGCCGCGACATATAGGGCAGAATTTTATCGCCGCCGATGTCGAGCGTGCGGAAGGTGACCGGCGTGTCCGGCACCGCATCCATCACGCTTTTATAAAGCTGATATTGTTGTTCACCGCGCGGGAATTGCGCAGCCACCATGAATTGCAATTCTGTGCGGAAGAGACCAATCGACTGCGCCCGCGTTTCCGCGACATGCGGCAGATCGATCAAGAGACCTGCGTTCATATGCAGCCCGATCTTCACACCATCCTTGGTGAGACAGGGCACATCGCGCAGCTTGTGATATTGCTCTTGGCGGCGTGCGCGCAAGCGTGCTTTTTCAGCATAGGCGGCTTGCACGTCTGGCTGCGGGCGCAATTGCACATCGCCCGTCGCGCCATCGATGATGATGGCATCACCTTGTTCCACCAGGTCAGTGACATTGGTCGCGTCCCCCACCATCGGAATGCCGATGGCGCGCGCGACAATGGCGACGTGTGAAGAGGCGCCGCCATCTTCCAGCACAAGGCCGCGCAATTTCTTGCGGTCATAATCAAGCAGAGCCGCCGGGCCCATGCTGCGTGCGACAATGATCGCATTGTCGGGCATTTCTTCATGCGAGACGACAAAGCTTTCGCCTGTCAGCTCATGCAGCAAGCGGTTGGCCAGATCATCAAGATCATGCAGGCGTTCGCGTATGTAGGGATCTGTGCGGCGTGCGAGTTTGGCGCGCGCATCATTTTGCACGCGCTCGACAGCCGCTTCTGCCGTAAGGCCCGAGCCAATCGCCTCGCGCAGACGGCGCAGCCAGCCGCGATCATGCGCAAACATGCGGAATGTCTCGAGCACTTCACGATGTTCGCCAGCACCAGCCGCATTGCCGCGGTCGATCAAGAGATCAATATTCTGGCGCACACTTTCGAGCGCTGCATCCAGGCGAGTTTCTTCGCGCGCGGGATCTTCGGCAATCAGCTGTTTGACGGTGACGCGCGGCTCATGCAGCACGACATGGCCAAGGCCGACACCATCAGCCACCGCAACGCCATGCAAAGACATGTGGCGGCGATTGGCAATTTCGGCACCGGGACGCACGATGGATTGCAATTCGCCGGTGGCCACCATTTCCGCCAAAACCATGGCGGTGGTTTCCAGCGCTTCGACTTCTTCTTCTGAATAAGTACGGCGCGCTTTGTTCTGCACGACGAGAACGCCGAGCGTTGAGCCGCCGCGCAAAATCGGCACGCCCAAGAAGGAGTGGTAAATCTCTTCGCCCGTCTCTGGCTTGTAAGAGAAGGCGGGATGCGATTGCGCATCCGACAGCGCGAGCGCTTCTGCGGTTTCGGCAATGCGGCCCACAAGACCTTCGCCCGAACGCATGGTCGTCAAATGCACCGCTTCGCGGTTCAGACCTTCGGTGGCAAACAGTTCGAGGCGGCTGTCATCGCGCAGCACATAGACCGAGCAGACTTCGGCCACCATGTTGGACGCAATATGGACGACGATCTTGTCGAGGCGTGCCTGCGCATTCACCGGCTCCGCCATGACCTCGCGGAGGCGGCGCAGCAGCAGGCGGGGTCCCCCGAGAGCGCTTCGCATCTTTCGTCCTGTCTGGCCGTCAGGCCTGCTCGCAGCGGGGGGATGCCCACCGCAAGCTTTCAGTTTCGTATACGAATGCAAACACCAGACCGCAAGCGCTGCCGGAGCCCCAAAAACCCGTAAATTGGCGCCATTCTGGCGTGGTCTGGGGTGTTTTTGGGGTCAAACCAGCAAAAAACCCCCGCTGGAGACGTCCAGACGGGGGTTTTTATGAGCTTTTTGCCCTTTCGGGAGGCTTTAGGCCTTATCGAGCCCGTATAGCGTGTGAAGCGTGCGGACCGCCAGCTCCGTATATTCGGCATCAATCAGCACGGAGAATTTAATCTCCGAGGTGGTGATGGCGCGGATATTGATGCCCTTGTCCGACAGCGCCTTGAAGGCGCGCGCCGCAACGCCGGCATGCGAGCGCATGCCAATGCCAATCGCCGAGACCTTCACCACATCGGTGGCGCCGGCCAGTTCCTTGTAGCCGACCTCGGCCTTGTGATCGGCCAGAATCTTCTTGGCGCGCTCGAAATCGGCGGTCGGGACCGTGAAGGTCAGGTCGGTTGTCTTGGCATCATCCGAGACGACCTGGATGATCATGTCGACATTGATATTGGCGTCCGCCAGCGGCACGAAAATCGCCGCGGCAATGCCGGGCTTATCGGCCACATCGCGCAATGTGATCTGCGCTTCATCCTTGGAATAGGCGATGCCTGAGAC
>CANGFE010000091.1 GCA_947453155.1 Beijerinckiaceae bacterium
GTGCGCAGAGCCTGACCTTCACCGTAATTCGTGGTCATGCCACCGAACGGACGCTGGTAGATCTTGCCTTCTTCCGTACGGGAGAAAGGCACGCCCCAATGTTCGAGTTCGTAAACAGCGGCCGGCGCATTGCGGCACAAATATTCAATCGCGTCTTGGTCGCCGAGCCAGTCTGACCCCTTCACGGTGTCATACATGTGCCAGCGCCAATCATCCGGACCCATATTGCCGAGCGCAGCAGAAATACCGCCTTGCGCCGCAACCGTATGCGAACGGGTTGGGAAGACTTTTGAAATGCAAGCGGTGCGCAGACCAGCTTGCGAGCAGCCGACGGTGGCGCGCAAACCTGCGCCGCCAGCGCCAACAACAACGACGTCGAACGTGTGGTCCGTGATCTGATAAGCCGGACCAGCGTTGCCGTTAGAAGATGCCATTTCCATTGACCTTTCGAAGAAAGCTCGAAGACGTCAGACAAAGCTCAGGCGCAGCACTGCGTAAACGCAGGCCAAGCCAACAGCGAACGAGAAGAAGATATTCAGCGCCAGCGAGAATGTCTTAGCGCCTTCGCTATGGACATAATCCTCGATGATCGTCTGCATGCCGAGCATCATGTGGTAAATGCTCGTCAAAATGAAGAGCAGCATGATGATGGCAATCACAGGCGAGCCAAGAGCGGCGCGCACCGTGTTGTAATCCTTGCCGACGAGCGACAAGACGATCCAGACAAAAGCAATGGTCAGCGGGACCAGCGCGAAAGATGTCAGGCGCATATGCCACGCATGATGCGTGCCCGATTTCGCGGAACCCAGATGACGGACTTGGCGAACCGTGGTGCGCATGGAGTTCGGATTATTGGACATGTTTCCTCTCTCCCTTAGCGCGCGGCGTAAGCCAGAACCCAGACGAGGGCTGTGAGCACAAGGCCGCCGACCAGCGTCGCCTGCGCGAGATATTCGCGCTGGGGATGTTCCATGCCGCGGCCCGTATCCTGGATGAAGTGGCGCAAGCCACCCATCAGGTGATGGAAGAGCGACCAGGTGAAGCCGAGCAGGATGATGCGACCGATGAAGGAGGTCAGCAGATCCGAGATCGTCGCGAAGGCCCGCGCGTCGGTTGCGGCGGCAATCAGCCAAGCCGCCAGAAGCAGCGTGCCGACGTAAAGAGCCACGCCCGTGATGCGATGCATGATCGACATCATCATGGTCAGCATCGGACGATAAATTTGCAGGTGCGGAGACAAGGGCCGCCGCGCCTCAGGCGAGACGGTGCTAGGTTTGGCCTCAGCCATTGATGCGCCCTCTTTTCTTGGTTTCTAACGGTTCACTAATCGAAGAAGCCAAGCGGTGCAACGGTTCACTGACGATCTTCGACTAACTACCCGCTCCGCGCGCAGCGGCGACGAGTCGCAGGGCATCAGGCGAGTCCCACGCAGCTGCCCCGGCCAGCGTGCCCAATTCGCAGCCATCCCCGTCAATCAGAATGGTGGTGGGCAGGCCCACGACCTTCCCGGCCCTTTTTAAGGTCTGAAACACATCAGCCGAGGGGTCCGCATAGAATTTGAGAGCCTTGACCCCGATCTCGCTTAAAAATTGTTGCCGCTTTTCGAGGCGGGCCGTGTCGATATTCAGCGCCACAACCTCGAAATCTGCCCCTCCGGCCTCAGCCTGAAGACGATCGAGAGCCGGCATTTCTTCCCGGCAAGGGACGCACCAGGTCGCCCAGAGGTTCAAGAGAACAACTCGACCCTTCATGCCTGACAGGGTTCGGGGCTGGCCATCAGGCCCCAGAAAAGCCAGATCAATAGCCGGACGGGCAGTCTTGACCGGCGTAAAGGCGGCCACCTCGCCTTTGGCGGCCCCAGCGATGGCGGGCAGGCGTGTGGCCGCCGTGGGGCAGGATTTTGCGCCAGAGGTGGCCATTTCCTTGCCGGGGAGGCCGCTGATCCCGTATAGGACCGCAACAGACAGGGCGATGACAGCCAGACTTGCGAAAAAAACCGCCGGAGCGAGGCTCCGGGACCGGGCTTTTCGTGGTTCCGAGGTCTTTTCGGGGCTGTCAGGACCAGAAGTCATACGGGGCCGTCTTTTCCAAAAGCGCGCCATTGGGGGCACGAGATGAGCAACAAAATGTGGGGCGGCCGGTTTGCGAGCGGCCCGGACGCGATCATGGAGGAGATAAATGCCTCTATTGGTTTCGACTACAAGTTTGCTTCCCAAGACATCCGCGGCTCGCTCGCCCATGTCGCCATGCTCGCTGAGCAAGGCATTATCGAGCGCGAGGCGGCAACCGCCATTACCAAAGGTCTAGAGCAGGTTCGCAGCGAAATCGAGGCGGGCACTTTCACCTTTTCGCGCGCGCTTGAAGACATTCACATGAACGTCGAGTCGCGGCTGGCTGAAATTGTCGGGCCCGATGCCGGACGTTTGCACACAGCGCGTTCGCGCAATGATCAAGTGGCGCTCGATTTCCGCCTCTGGATTCGCGACACCATCGACACGCTCGATGAGCAGCTGCGCGAATTGCAAAAGGCGCTGGCTGAACGCGCGCTCGATCATGCGGGCTCGGTCATGCCGGGCTTCACGCATTTGCAATCTGCCCAGCCCGTTACCTTCGGTCATCATTTGATGGCTTATGTTGAAATGCTCGGGCGTGATCGTGGTCGTTTGAGTGATGCGCGTCGTCGCTTGAATGAATGCCCGCTCGGCTCGGCAGCACTGGCTGGCACATCCTTCCCGATCAATCGCGAGATGACAGCCAAAGCTTTGGGCTTTGATCGCCCCACCGCCAATTCGCTGGACAGCGTCTCGGATCGCGACTTTGTGCTCGAAACACTCTCTGCCGCAGCTATTTCTGCAGTTCACCTGTCGCGCTTTGCCGAAGAAATTGTGTTGTGGTCAACACCGCAATTCGGCTTTGCCAATCTGTCGGATAAATTCACGACGGGTTCATCAATCATGCCGCAAAAGCGCAATCCCGATGCTGCCGAATTGGTGCGCGGCAAATCAGGTCGCGTCATTGGTTCGCTCACGGGTCTGCTGATCGTGATGAAGGGTCTGCCGCTCGCCTATTCCAAGGATATGCAAGAAGACAAGGAAGGCACGTTCGACGCACTGCAATCTTTGTCGCTTTGCGTGGCCGCTATGACCGGCATGGTGCGCGACATGGTGCCTGATCTGAAAAAGATGAAATCGGCAGCTGGCAGCGGCTATGCCATTGCCACCGATCTCGCCGATTGGCTGGTGCGCGCGCTCAACATGCCGTTCCGTGATGCTCATCATGTCACAGGCCGTCTTGTGGCAATGGCGGCTGAGCGCAAAATCCCACTCGAAAAATTATCGCTCAGCGAGATGCAATCGGTGGACAAACGCATCACGGCTGCGGTCCATGATGTGCTCGGCGTCGATAAATCGGTGAAGAGCCGCGTCAGCTATGGCGGAACGGCCCCGGCCAATGTGCGCAGCCAAGCGCGCGCTTGGCTAAAAAAGATCGCCCGCGAAGAAGCAGCCGCAAAATAATGCGGCTCTCCAGAGGCTGGCGGGATTAAGCCCTCGTCAGCCTCAACCGATGCGCTATAGTAGCGCGATCAAGCAGGAGCTCGACCGTTGAACCGCGCTGGAATGTCCCAAAAAATCCGCTTGTTTGGATTCATTGCCCTGACCGGGCTCGCTTTGGCCGGTTGCGGCCGCCGTGGCGATATGGAACCGCCAGCCGGTTCAACGCCACCGCGTCCGGAAGATGTGGCCAAAGAAACCGGCTCGAGCAGCCCCGTTGACGGAACCACGATGCGCCGCATCAAAGTTGTTCCGCCGCGCGACCCGTTCATTCTCGACAAAATCCTGTAAGGGCGACATGCGCCATTTTGAATATCGCAACGGCGTGCTGCATGCCGAAAATGTCGACCTACGCGCCATCGCCAAGCAGGTCGGAACCCCTTTCTATTGCTATTCGCGCGCGACACTGACGCGCCATTACAAAGTCTTCTCACAAGCCTTTGCTGGCTTGGAAGCCATGGTCTGTTTCGCCATGAAGGCGAATTCCAATCAGGCTGTGCTGAAGACGTTTGCCGCACTTGGTGCCGGCATGGATGTGGTCTCGGAAGGCGAATTGCGCCGCGCGCTGGCCGCAGGCGTTCCCGGAGAGCGCATCACTTTTTCCGGCGTTGGCAAGACGAAGCGCGAGATCGAACTCGCGTTGGATGCAAAAATCTTTTGCTTCAATGTCGAATCCGAGCCCGAGCTCGAAACCATCTCGGCGATTGCAGCGGCACGCGGTCAGCGCGCGCATGTCTCGTTGCGCGTCAATCCGGATGTGGATGCCAAGACGCACGCCAAAATCTCAACGGGCAAGTCGGAAAACAAATTCGGCATTCCGATTTCGCGCGCACGAGCCGTTTATGCCCATGCCGCAACGCTTCCCGGCATTCAGGTGAGCGGCGTCGATATGCATATCGGTTCGCAAATCACCGATCTGCAGCCTTTTGATGATGCTTTCGCGCTGCTCGCAAACTTCGTGCAGCAATTGCGGGCTGATGGTCACACGATTGATCATGTTGATCTGGGTGGTGGCCTTGGCATTCCCTATCGCGAGACGGATGATCCCTCGCACTATCATCCTGACCGCTATGCAGAGGTCGTGCGCCGTCACGCTGGCAAGCTTGGTTGCAAACTGGTTTTTGAACCGGGCCGCCTGCTTGTTGGAAATGCCGGTATTCTTGTGACCGAAGTGATTTACGTGAAGCAGGGCGAGGGAAAGCAATTCATCATTGTCGATGCGGCGATGAATGATCTCATCCGTCCTACGCTTTATGAAGCCCATCACGACATTCAACCCGTGGTGGAAGCCAAGCCTGGTGCGGCGATGATCAAGGCCGATGTTGTCGGCCCTGTCTGCGAAACGGGCGATTATCTGGCGCAAGCGCGCGACATGACCGAGCCTGCTCCGGGCGATCTCATTGCCGTCATGTCGGCTGGTGCTTATGGCGCGGTTCAGGCAGGCACCTACAATTCCCGCCTTCTCGTTCCGGAAGTTCTTGTCGATGGCGACCGCTTTGCGGTGGTGCGCCCGCGCGGCACCTTCGAAGAATTGATCGGTCTCGACCGCGTTCCTGACTGGATTGGCTGAAAATCTGCCGCTTTCTGGGCTGAAGCTCGCATCCCTGCACTGGAATGTCCGCACAGGCGTGCTAGCTTTCCTCTGGTCGCAGATGGAGTGCGGGTTTGAACTGGCGCGCTTGGATCAGCTCAGGTGAGAAGAACGAGCGGGAGGCTTCCTCGCCGCTAGATTCGCTCACCCGCAAGGCGGCGCTGATCCTCGTCTGGGAGCGCGTCTGGCCTGCGCTGGTCAATATCCTCTCGCTGATTGCCCTGTTTTTTGCTGTCTCATGGGCGGGCTTTTGGCTGCATGCACCTTTGTGGCTGCGCCTCATCTGTTTAACGGTTTTTGCCGCTGGCCTTGGCTTGTTGCTGTTTGGCTTGGTGCGGCTGAGCTGGCCGTCGCGACGCGAGAGCCTCGCGCGCTTGGATCGTGATTCAGGCCAAGCCCATCGCCCCGCCACAAGCTTTGAAGATCAGCTCGCCAATGACACGCCCGATGCCGCCACACGCGCGCTCTGGCAAGTGCATCTTGCCCGCACGGCGCGTCATCTTTCGGGATTGAAACTCGCTACGCCCTCGCCCGGCATGGTCGAGCGTGATCGCTATGCTTTGCGCGCGGCGGCTCTTGTAGCGCTCTTCGCGACTGCCTTCATCGCGGGGCCAGAAAAAAACCAGCGCCTTTTTGCGGCCTTTGATTGGCGCAGCGATGCTGAAAAAGCGCAGGCCTTCCGGCTCGATGCCTGGATTGATCCCCCCGCCTATACGGGTCGCCCACCCATTCTGCTGACGGGCGTAGAACAGGCGCAAGGCATCGTGAAAGTGCAAGCTCCCGCGGGCTCCAGTGTCATTGTGCGCGCATCAACTGGTGCTGGCGTCAAGATCGAAACGGACGGTGGATTGCAGGCGCAGAAGCCTGAAGAAAACACATCAGGCAAAATCACCACCCGCGTCGCCGGACCACAGAGCAAAACAACGTCGCCAGAGAATGAGCAGCGCTTTATTTTGCGCGGCGACGGGAAGCTTGTTCTCAAACAATATAATTCAACCCTCGCGCATTTTGATCTGATCTCTGTGCCGGATCGCCCGCCGACCATCGCACTGCGCGGTGAAGCCAAATCCGACACAAAGGGTGCACTCACACTCGGCTACAAGATTGAAGATGATTACGGCGTGCTGAGTGCAGAAGCGCAATTTTCTGCGCCCATCATTCAAGGCAAGCCCGTGACGGGCCGCTCGCTGGTTGAAGCCCCGAAAATGCCACTTGCTCTGCCAGGCGCGGCCGGTGGATTGGGTGAAGGCGAGACAACGGGCGATCTGTCAGAGCATCCCTGGGCTGGCGCACGCGTCAATTTGTGCCTGTCGGCGCGCGATGAAGGCGGCAATGAAGGTTTAAGCGATCCGGTCGAGATCACGCTGCCGCAGAGGACTTTCGTGAAACCTCTGGCGCGCGCACTCGTCGAACAGCGCCGCAATCTGGTGCTGGCCCCCGATGATCGCAAGCGCGTGATTTTGTCGATGGATGCGCTGCTGTTCATGCCGGAGCGCTTTGATCTTCCGAGCAATATTTATCTCGGCCTGCGCACCATTGCGCAAAGACTGAAACTCGCACGCAAGGATGCCGATCTTTTGTCCGTTGCCGATCTCATGTGGGAAATGGCACTGCGGCTTGAAGATGGTGACCTCTCGCAAGCCGAGCGTGATTTGCGCGCTGCCCAGCAGCAATTGCGGGAAGCTTTGGAGCGCGGCGCCACGCCCGAAGAGCTGAAGAAGCTCATGGACCAATTGCGTGCCGCACTCGATAAATTCATGCAGGAACTTGCCGAGCAGGCTTTGCGCGACCAACAAAACGCCGACCGACAAGCTGATCCGAACCAGCAGGTTCTAACGATCACACCGCGCGATCTGCAAGCTTTGCTCGACCGCATGGAGCAGATGATGCGCAATGGCGAAACAGCCGATGCGCAACGCATGCTCGATTCACTTCAGCGCATGATGGAAAATCTGCAAAGCGCAAAGCGCCGCAACCAGCAGAATGAAATGGCGCGCGAAATGAATCGCCAAATGGGCGAGCTCGACAAGCTCACCCGCGAGCAACAGCAATTGCGTGACCAGACATATCGTGATCGTCAACAGCAAGGCGAACAAGAAGGACAAGAGCGCGACGGCAAGAGCGAGCAGCAAGACTTGCAGCGCAAACAGGAAGCCCTGCGCGAGCGTCTCGAAGAATTGCAGCGCCGCATGAAGCAATTCGGTCAAAAAGGCGAAGACGGTTTTGACGAGGCCGAGCAGGCCATGCGCGACGCCGAAAAAGGTCTTGGCGAAGGCTCCCAGCAAGGCCGCGATCAAGCGGTGGATGCACAAGGGCGCGCGCTGGAAGGTTTGCGCAAAGGCGCACAATCCATGGCGCAACAAATGCAGCAGGGCGAAGGACAAGGCCAGGCGGGACCCGGTCCCGGAGATCCCAATGGTCCAATGCGGGAGGGACGCAACAGCCCGAACCCCGACCCTTTGGGCCGCGAGTCGCGTGACCGCTCTTACAATCCGCAAAGCCGCTACGACCCGCAGGGTGTTCCGGCCGCTGAGCGCGCCCAGCGCGTGCTGGAAGAATTGCGCAAGCGCTTCAGCGATCCCTCGCGCCCCCGCGAAGAGCTCGATTATCTCGAACGGCTGCTGCGACGCTATTAAACTGAATAATCCGGGCCATGGCCTTGCCGGATGGCCCTTGCCGTTCTAGGTCCGTTGGACAGATCCCGCGTCCCCAAAAGGCCTTCATGTCCGTCTCGACCACGAATTACATTGTTCTTGCCGCTACAATTTCTGTGGCGGTGGTGCTGTTTCTCGGCCTGTTCAACATGATGCGAGGCGGTAGCGCCAATGTGTCGCAGATGCTGATGCGCTGGCGCGTGGGACTGCAATTCGTCGCCATTCTGGTCATTATGGGCGTGCTCTGGCTGCGTAGCTGAGGAGAGAAGCATTGGTCGTTCTCAATCGTATTTACACGCGCACCGGTGATCAGGGCACGACGGCTCTGGGGACTGGCGAACGCCGTCCGAAATACGACCTGCGCATTGAAGCCTATGGCACGGTTGATGAAACCAATGCCGCGATTGGCATGGCACGATTGGCGACTGCGGCCTCGGATCCGAGCCTCGACGCGATGCTCGGGCGCATCCAGAACGATCTTTTTGATCTTGGCGCGGACCTCTGCACGCCTGAGACCAGCGAAAAGCCCGAATGGGAACCCCTGCGCGTCGTCCAATCCCAAGTGGACCGCCTGGAAAAAGAAATCGACGAGATGAATTCCGAGCTGGAGCCTTTGCGCTCTTTCGTGCTGCCGGGCGGCTCGGCCGCAGCGGCGGCCCTGCATCTGGCCCGCACGATCAGTCGGCGCGCCGAGCGGCTCATTGTCGAACTCTCCGCCCAGCCCGTGGAAGTCGTGGGCGACCCGGCCCTGAAATATATCAACCGTCTCTCCGATTTCCTGTTCGTGGCCTCGCGCTTTGCCAATCGGCAAGCGGGTGGGGACGTTCTCTGGGTGCCGGGCAAGAACCGCTAATCTTGCCTTTTGTGGCGTCGCAGCAATGAATTGACTCAACCGGTCTCGGGAATTACCAAAACAGCTCGCTTGAGCGCCGCTTTTCCCCTTCGTCAGCGGATCTGACGCGCCTCGCCGTTCAGGCTCAGGGAGCCCCGACATGAAGATTCTTGTGCCCGTGAAGCGGGTGGTCGACTACAACGTCAAAATCCGCGTCAAGTCGGATGGGACGGGCGTCGAACTCGCCAATGTCAAAATGTCCATGAACCCGTTCGACGAAATCGCCGTCGAAGAAGCTTTGCGCCTGAAAGAAGCGGGCAAAGCGTCCGAGGTTATCGTGGTGTCCATCGGCCCAGCACAAGCTGCCGAGACCATCCGCACGGGTCTTGCCATGGGCGCGGATCGCGGCATTCTCGTCAAGCATGATGGCGTCGTTGAGCCGCTGGCTGTTGCCAAAATTCTCAAAGCCGTTGTGGGTGCCGAAGCACCCGGCCTCGTCATCATGGGCAAACAAGCCATTGATGATGATTGCAACCAGACAGGCCAAATGCTCGCAGCTCTGCTGGGCTGGGCGCAAGGCACATTCGCCTCAAAAGTTGAACTGGCCGATGGCACTGTCGATGTGACGCGCGAAGTTGATGGCGGCTTGCAAACCGTCTCGCTGAAAATGCCAGCGATTGTCACAACCGACCTTCGCCTCAACGAGCCGCGCTACGCCTCACTGCCCAACATTATGAAGGCGAAGAAAAAGCCAATTGATGAAAAGACACCGGCTGATTTTGGTGTCGATGTTGCGCCGCGCCTCAATGTTTTGAAAACATCTGAGCCGCCTGCCCGCAAGGCTGGCGTGAAAGTCGCCGATGTCGCGGAACTTGTCTCGAAACTCAAGAATGAAGCGGGAGTGCTGTGATGACGACGCTTCTTCTCGCAGACGTCAATAAGGGCCAGCTCGGCGATGCCACATCGAAGGCGCTGACGGCTGCGCGCGCGCTTGGCGCAC
>CANGFE010000092.1 GCA_947453155.1 Beijerinckiaceae bacterium
AAAGCATCAATCGCGGCGGCAATATTGTCGTCGAGGCTAATGGTGAGGCGTTGCACGGCAAGGCATCCTTTGCTGCACGGCTGTTTTAAAAAAGGGGCGCTTTTCAGCGCCCCTCTTTAGATCAGGTATCGCGATGGCCCGTGGAGGCCGCGCCGCGCTCTTCACCCGGCTCGATATGCACATCGATCAGGCAGACGCCGCCCTTCTTCAGCACATCGACGCCGCGCTTGATCGCTGCATCGAGTTCCGCCGGTGTCTTCACTGGACCAATGCCGACCGCGCCCTGCGCTTCCACGAATTTCGCGAAATCGAGATCAGGATCAGTCATGCGCTGGCCAATCCAACGGTTCTGCGGCGGACGCTCACGGCGGACCGCAATCGTTTCCTGATGCAATTCGTCGTTGAAATAAGAGCGGTTGTTATTGATCAAAACGAGCAGCGGAATACGGTGACGCGCTGCCGTCCAGATCGCATGGCCACCCATGGCAAAGTCGCCATCGCCCAGAATCGCAACCGTGTGGAGATCCGTGCCGGCATTGCCGACAGCCGCACCCACCGAAAGCGCCGGGCCCGAACCAATGCCGCCGCCGCCATCTTTACCAAGATAAGCGCGCGGATGACGGAAGGGCCACAGATCAGCAGTCCAGCCACGGCAGATGGCCGCGAGCGAGACTTTATCCGGGTTTTCGAAAGCAGCGCGCAGGCTGACAGCCAGCTGATCCATCGTCACGCGAGTCGGATCAATCTTGACGTCCTTGCGCTCGGCTTTCTGCCAGCAATCTTTCTTGCCAGCGCCGAGTTCCGCATTGAGATCGGCAATGACCGAGTCAGCGGCAGCCGCCATGAAAATATCCGACTCCGGCAGCGCCTGATAATTGGCATGCGCGCCATTGTGCAAATATTGATCCATGCCCGTCGCAATGACCTTGGCCGAAATCTTCTGGCCCTTCTTGATGCGCAAAGCGCTGGCCAAATCGATCCATTCCAGCGCCAGAACCACATCGGCCTGTTCCAGAATTTCGATGATGCGCTTGGGCGCACGACCGACCTGATTGAAGGGTGCTGCAACATGGCACGGGTGATCTGTCGGGAAAGAAGAACGGTTCTTCAAATCGGTGAAGACAACCGCGCCCAGACGCTCGACAAGCTTGATACGTGCCTGCCAGCCTTCATCCGTCCAATCCGTCTTGCCCATCAACACGACAGGACGCTTGGCATCTTTCAGCAACTTCACAGCAGCGTCGAGATCAGCCTTGGCAGCGCGCGGCGGAGCCGGTGGCTTGAGACGGTTGAGATCGGGCCATTCCGGCTGCTTTTCGAGCGTTGATTCCTGCAGACCTGCATCGAGGCAGATGTAGACAGGTGCCTTGGGCTCGGAGCGCGTCATGATATTGGCGCGCGCCATAGCTTCCACCAAAGCGTCAGCGGAAGACGGCTGGTTATCCCACTTGATGAAATCGCGGATGATGCCGGCCTGATCGGCAGACGTATGAATCCAGTCGATCCACGGACGACGCAGCGAAGCATCAACCGGACCAGTTGCACCCAGCACAAACATCGGCGCGCGATCGCACCAAGCATTGTAGAGCGCCATCGAGCCATGCAGCAGGCCGACGTTGGAGTGCAGCACGCAAGCCATCGGCTCGCCCGTCGCTTTGGCATAGCCATGAGCAATACCGACCGCATGATCTTCATGCAGGCAGAGCAGCATCGAGGGATCGACATTGCCAATGTGGTTCACGATAGAATCATGCAGGCCGCGATAGCTCGCGCCGGGATTCAAGCTGACATATTTGAAACCGAAGCGGCGCAGCATTTGCGCGGCCACATCACTGCCAAAGCCGACCTTGTCATCGACTTTCCCCTCCGGACGATCCGTCAGCATTCCCGTTTCTCCCTTGATTGCTGTCTTTATTGGTATTTCAAGCCCCTGTTTTCGCCGCAGAGGCCATAAGAGTCAACTTTAGTTCTAGGTTCGAGAGGGGCTCAGGCGAGCCCCTCATCGGCCAAAGCTTTGGCGACTGCAGGGCGGGCCCGCATGCGCGCATAATGGGCACCGACATGGGCCGGCAAAGGCTGTTTGAGGCGCTCGGCCACCCAAAATTCAAGATAGAAGAGCGCTGCATCGGCAATGCTCATCTGGGCGCCACCCAGATAGGCCTTGGAGGCCAGCTCGCCATCGAACCAGATGAGCCCCTTGTCGATGATCTCCTGACCCCGCGCCTTCACGGCCCCATGGTCGGCCTCGTTGGGAGAGAAAGCCTCGGGCTTCCAGACGCGGGTGAAGCCCTGCATGTGCAAAGAGGCGCAGACATAATCGACCGCCTCCAGCGTGCGGGCGAGCTGCTCTTTTTCGAGCGAGAGAAGACCTTTGTCCGGGTGGTTGAGCGCCAGCCATGTGGCAATGGCGGGCCATTCGGTGAGCACCGACCCATCATCGCGCATCAGCGCGGGCACTTTCGACTTGGGATTGACCTTCACATAATCGGCTGAAAATTGCTCGCGCGCAGCCAGATTGACTTTTGCCAATTCAAACGGCGCGCCGATTTCTTCCAGAAGCACATGAATGCCTAAAGCACAGGAGCCCGGCGAATAGAAAAGCTTGGTCATGAGCTTTCATCCTTATTTCGGTTCGGCAATGATGGCGGCGAGCTTGTCAGCAATGGGTTTTGGTGTCGCGACAATATCGGCAACGATTTTGGCAAGGTCCGCGCCCGAAACCGGATTGATGTCGAGCCGCTCACGCGCCGCCTCATCCAAGAAAGCCTTGTCTTTGACCATAGCGTCAAAACCCTTACGCAGCGTGGCCAAACGCGCAGCCGGCATTTCGGGCGGACCAAAGAGCGGGCGACCAATGGTAGCAGGCGCCGAAATCAAACGCAGCACGGCGCGATCATCATCATTCTTCGCCAGATCAAGCAGCAGAGGCACATCCGGCAAATCCGCCGCTTTGGTCAGGCCGATCTGCACAAGAATGTTGATTTTCTTGTCTTTGATCCAATCAGGCTTAGTGCCCTTCCAAGAGGACCAAGGATTGGAGCCACGCGAACCGATCTCGCCATTTTCCATGGCGAGATTCATTTCATTGCCACCCGGATAGCCAGAGACAATTTTAAACTTGGTGCCCAGAATCGCATTCATGACCTGCGGCAATTGCGCAGATGTATTGGGGCCCGTGGCGCCGACGATGACTTCTTTCTGCGTGGCTTCCTGAATGGTTTTGACACCCGTCGTGTACCAGGTGACCGCCGTATTATTGTCGGCCGAGGGATTGCCGACCCAGACGAATTTATTCATGTCGAACTGGATGGTGGTGTCGCCAATCGCCTGCTGCAAAACGAGTGATTGATCTGCCATCGCAATGGCCGTGCCGTCTTTCGGGGCGACTTTGAAAATATAGCCTGCCACCACGCGACCACCGCCGCCCGCCATATTCTTCGGCACGAAATTCGGCGTGCCGGGCATGTAAGTGCCCATGTGACGCGCAACGAGACGCGCATAAGTGTCATAGCCACCACCGGGCGCATAGCCGATGTAAAGATCAACCGTCTTGCCTTTGTAAAAATCGGCATCCTGCGCAATGGCGGGCGTGGCCAGAAATGTGGTGGCAAGCAGAGCAGCAAAAGTCTTTTTCATTTTTGTTTCCTTTCAAGCGCCGTCATGGCGAGCGAAGCGAAGCAACCCAGAGCCACAGGTGAAGCCTCTGGATTGCCGCGTCGGGCTTACGCCCTCCTCGCAATGACGATCCTGCTAATCGTCACTTCTTGTCGCGATCAATCAGCGAGAGGATTGAGGCGAGACGATCACGCACAGGCTTTGGCGTGTCGATAATATCGGCCACGATCTTTTGCAGCTCCGCGCCACCAATCGGATTGATGTCGAGACCTGTCTTCTTGGCTTCTTCCAAGAAAGCCGAGTCTTTCATCGTCGCGTCAAATGCATCACGCAGCGCCTTGGTGCGATCATCAGGCACATTGGGTGTCGAGAAGACGGGGCGACCCACCATCGGCGGTGCCGAGACAAGCTTCAGCGCGAGGCGATCATCTTCATTCTTGGCGAGATCCATGAGCAGCGGCACGTCCGGCAAGTCGGCGGCTTTGGTCAGACCGATCTGCACGAGAATGTTGATCTTCTTGTCGCGAATCCAATCAGGCTTTGTGGATTTCCACGACGTCCAATTGTTCGAGCCGCGGCCCGCCACTTCTCCATTTTCCATGGCGAGATTGATTTCATTGCCGCCCGGATAGCCCATGATGATTTTGAACTTGGTGCCCAGCAGCGAATTCATCACCTGCGGATATTGCGCGGATGTGTTGAAGCCCGTCGCACCAACAGCCACTTCCATGCGCTTGGCATCTTCCACCGTTTTTACGGGCGATGTGTGCCATGTCACCAGCGTGTTGTTTTCAAAAATCGGCGTGCCGATCCACGTAAATTTGCGCGTGTCAAAAGTAATACCCGCATCACCCACCGCCTGTTCAAGCGGCATGGATTGATCGGCTGTGGCGAGCACGGTGCCGTCTTTCGGCGCGACATTATAGACAAAGTTGGCCGCCACGCGGCTGCCCGCACCCGTCATATTTTTGGGCACAATGCGCGGCTTGCCGGGAATATGTTCGCCCATGAAACGCGCGACCGTGCGCGCATAAACGTCATAGCCGCCGCCAACCGAGAAGCCGATCACCATGTCGACCGTCTTGCCCTTATAGAAATCAGCCGGTGCTTGTGCGAAAGCGGGTGCCGACAGAATCGCCGTCGAGGTGAACGCGGCGCAGAACAACTTTTTCATTTTATTTCCTCCTCGTCCGTCATTGCGAACAAAGCTTCGCTCGCAACGACGGTTTTCTTGTCATCATCTCATCCCCGCAACATGCGGCGTGTTTCACTTGGGCTTTCGCCGAAAGACGCGCGGTAATCGCGCGCGAATTGACTTGTGCTCGGATAACCAACAGAGGCTGCCACCGTGCCAATCGAGTCAGCGCGCCCATCAATCAAAGCGCGCCGCGCGGACGACAGGCGCACATCGCGCAAAAAGGCCATCGGGCTCGCCCCGCGATATTTACGAAAACCATATTGCAACGTGCGCACCGACACGCCAGAGCCTTCCGCAATATGCGCCATATCCAGCGTCTCGCCAAAATGCTCGCGGATAAAACGCTCCGCGCGGCGCATATAGGCCGGCACAATGCGATAGCGTTCATGGATCGGGCGGCGCTCGACTTCATGGCGCATGGAGCGCAGCACCAATTGCAACAACACGCGCTCAGCTTCGAGCCCCACCGCCAAATCGGAAAAGGCCGAATTCTGGCTCTCCAGATCATGAATGAGCATGTCGATGAAACGCGCCAGCGTGGAGGCTTCTTTCAGATCAATCAGCGTGAGTGCCGGAAATTTCAAAACGCCATCGGGGCCTGAAAAAGCCTCGCGCGTGACGCTTTGGTCGAGCGCATCGCGGTCGACCATAATGTTGAGGAGATCGCTGGGGCCTTCCCATTTGCGGCGCGTCTCGCCCGCCGCCGAGACGACCAGCGCCGTGCCGGGGGGCACATCCACCCAATCCCCGCCTTGGCGGGCCTGAAACCCACCCCGCAGGGGGATGTGGAGCGCCATATGGTGGTCGTGGTTGCGCCAGGTCACCGTCTCGCAGGGGCTCTCACAGTCCCAGGAGAGGAATTTGAGGCTCATCCGGCCCACACGGGCCTCGGCACCCCTAAACCCATAGAAACGCGAGGGATCTTCGATTTCGAAGGTGCAGCGGCCCTGCGACATTTCAAGGATGGTGCGGCGCGCCGCCCCGACATCGGCCGCCATGGGCGCGCCGGACTTGGCCGCGAGGGTCGCGCAGAAATCGACCCACCCCGCCACAGGGGCTGGAATCGCCTCGATCAACCCGCTCACAGCGCCCTCCGCACATTCTTCCTGCCAAGCCGGTCGAGCGGCCTAACTTACCCCCAAGGATGCGATTTCTTGCGCCCCCAGTCAAACCCTTGCGTTTTGCGCAAAGTCAGGTCTTTCTGCGCCCGCACGGGCCATTGACCCCTCCCCGACCCGTGCAGCACCTTGTTCTTCAACAGAGGCTTGGGCTTGTGCCCTTGGTCTCCAAACAGCCGAAAACGGCAAGCTGGCGGTTCATGTCACCACATTCAGCCTTTCTCTCGCCCATCGAAGACGTCATCGAAGACGCCCGTCAGGGACGCATGTTCATTCTCGTCGATGACGAGGGCCGCGAGAACGAAGGCGATCTCGTCATTCCGGCCGAAAAGGCCGATGCGGATGCCGTCAACTTCATGGCCAAATATGGCCGCGGCCTGATCTGCCTGTCCATCACGCGCCAGCGCACCCAGCAGCTTGGCTTGCAGATGATGGCGCCCAAAAACGACGCGCCTCATCAAACAGCTTTCACCGTTTCGATTGAAGCGGCTGAAGGCGTCACCACCGGCATTTCAGCCGCCGACCGCGCCCGCACCATTGCGGTGGCCATTGATCCCAACATGGGCCGCACCGATCTGGTGTCGCCCGGCCATGTCTTCCCGCTGGTGGCCCAAGATGGCGGCGTGCTGGTGCGCGCGGGCCATACAGAAGCCGCTGTTGATATTTCGCGCCTTGCCGGCATGAACCCGTCGGGTGTGATCTGCGAGATCATGAATGACGATGGCACGATGGCGCGCATGCCTGATCTTGTGAAATTCGCGCAAGAACATGATCTGAAGATCGCCACCATCGCCGATCTCATCGCCTATCGCCGCCGCAAAGAGAAACTGGTGGAAATGATTGCGGAAACGCAAATCACCAGCCGCTTTGGTGGCGCCTATCAGGTCAAGGTCTACGCCAATCGCGTGGACTATGCCGAACATCTCGCCCTCATCTGCGGCGATATTTCGGGTGACGAGCCTTTGCTGGTCCGCATGCATCAAGCCAATCTCATGGCCGATGCTCTGGGCGACAATACGCTCAGCCAATTTGCAGGCGGCGATGCCCGCGTGCGCGGCGGCGAACTCGAAGCCTCCATGCGCATGATTGCCGAAAAAGGCCGCGGCGTGATCGTGATTATTCGCGATCCTTCTCCGACACTTCTGTCGCGCGCTGTGCGTGAGCGCTCGGGCGAAAAGTCGAGCCTGCCGATTCATGAATTGCGGCAATATGGCGTGGGCGCGCAGATCCTGTTTGATCTGGGTGCGCGCAACATTGTTCTTCTGTCCAACACCAAGCGAACCGTCGTCGGCCTTGATGGCTACGGCATCACGCTGGTGGGCCAGCAGCCGATACCAAGCATTTAAAAAAGAAAGGACAAAAAATGTCAGGGAGTGGGAACGTCCAAATGATCAAGGCCGGCGGCCTGTCGATCGAAGTCGAACGCCGCGGCGCAGGCCGCCCGCTTCTCTTGCTCGCCAGCGAAGAGCAGCTGGAGCGCGAGGCATCTTTTGTTGATGAACTGGCGAAGACATTCGAAGTCATCATGCCCTCGCCTCCCGGCTTTGGCACTTCCGAGCGCCCCGATTGGATGGGCAAGCCGGATGATCTCTCCTATGTCATGCTTGATGTGATCGATGTGCTCGGCCTCAAGGATGTGACGGTTGTCGGCTTCTCGCTCGGTGGCTGGATTGCTGCTGAAATGGCAGTCAAGAACACCACCAAAATCTCCAAGCTCGTTCTCGTCGATGCTTATGGCGTGAAGGTAGGCGGCCCCTATGATCGCGACATCATGGACATCTGGACAGACCATCCGTCCAAAGTGGTCACCGCCAAATGGGCGAACCCTGAAAATGGCAAGCGCGATTTCTCCGTGATGAACGACGATCAGCTGACCGTTGTTGCGCGCAACATGGAAAGCTTCGCCCGCTTCTGCTGGTCGCCCTATATGCACAATCCCACTCTGCGCGAGCGCCTGCATCGCGTGAATGTGCCGACTCTCTTCATCTGGGGCGAGAAGGACGGCATCACCGCGCCAAGCTATGGCGAGGCCTATTCGAAACTCGTGCCCGGCGCGAAATTCGTGAAGATCGCGAATGCTGGTCACTATCCCCACCTTGAAGCGACGGATGCTTTCATGTCCGCGCTGAATGGCTTCATCAACTAACGTCACCGGAAACTAAGGAAGGGTTGCAACATGCGTGCATGGCACTTTACCGAAATGCCCTATCCAAACCTGCCGCCGATCGAAAGCCTGTCGACCATGCGCGTGTCGCTGCCGAACAAGCTTTTCGATCCGAAGATTGGTGCGGATCTCTACAATCGCTATCTCGACGAATATATGATCGCCGATGATCTGGGTCTCGACATGCTCTGCAATGAGCATCACCAGACAGCGACCTGCATCGACGTTTGCGCACCGCTGACCGCGGCAATTCTCGCGCGCCAGACATCGAAGGGTCAGATCTGCATTCTCGGCAATCCGATTGCCAATCGTGGCGACCCCATCCGCATCGCTGAAGAAATGGCGATGATCGATTGCATCTCGCGCGGTCGTCTCGAAGTCGGTTTCGTGCGCGGCGTGCCGTATGAAATCTTTGCCGCCAATTCCAACCCGACCGAAACGGTCGAGCGTTTGTGGGAAGGCATTGACCTTGTCACCAAGGCTTGGAGCCCGGTGGATGAGCCCTTCAACTTCGAAGGCAAGTTTACTCATCGCCGTGCGATCAATCTCTGGCCGCGCCCCTACCAGACGCCACATCCCGCGATCTGGATCACGGGTTCGTCGGATCTGGAAAACATCAAGCGCGCAGCTGCGCGTGGCTTCGTCTTTGCAACCTTCTTGCAGCCGCATACGAAGGTGAAGTGGATGTTCGACGGCTATCGCTCCGCCTATCAGGACATGGGCCTGCCGGGCGGCGGTGGCACGGCTTACATGCCGCTCGTCTATACAGCCGATACGGAAGAAGAGGCTGAAAAGGGTGCACGCGAACTGACTTGGTATCTCAATGCCAAGACAGAACCGCAGTATCGCAATCCTCCGGGCTATGTGCCGGTCGACTTCAACGTGAACGCGCTCAAGGGCACATTCACGGGCCGCACCGATGCGATGCGCGCCAAGACGATGGAATTCCTGAAGGAAGAAGGCGTCATGGTCTATGGCACGCCTGACAGCGTCGCTAAGCAGCTCAAGCGCCTCTATGACCTCGTGGGCGGCTTCGACCACTTGCTGATGATGCAGCAGGCTGGCTGGCTCGACCATACGCGCACCGTCAAGAGCATGACGCTCTTCGCCAAGGAAGTCTTCCCGCAGATCAAGGATCTGCCGCGCACCAAGCCGCTGAACACAAAGGCGGCTGCGGAATGAGTTCCTCTCACTTCGTCTCAATCGACGGAGTGAGGACGCATTACATGGAAGCGGGCGCCGTTCATCGTGGACGGCGCCCGTCTGTTTTGCTCTTGCACTCTGCAGAATTCGGCGGCGCTGCCGAACTCTCCTGGGAATT
>CANGFE010000093.1 GCA_947453155.1 Beijerinckiaceae bacterium
GAGGCGCTGGGCGAGATCCTTCGCCGGAAAGACCACCTTATATTCGCGCTTCAGGCCCTGCGACAGGGTTTCAGTCACCTGCATTGTTTTTGCCTTCTTCAGAACGGCGGCGAACGGGGCGACCCCCGCGCGCGATGGAGAAACTGTTCGAAATCCGTGAGTTAGCCTGGTTTTTGGTGCGGGCGGAGGGACTCGAACCCCCACGCTTTTCGGCGGTGGAACCTAAATCCACTGCGTCTACCAATTCCGCCACGCCCGCTTGAAAACCCTTCCGCGAAGGACGGTTCCCGGCCACTCACTGCTTCGGGTGGGGCTCTATACCAATGGAGCGGGGCAGATGCGACAAAAAAGTGCGGGATCAGGGGGGATTAGCGACCCAAATAAAAAAGCGCCCGGTCCGCCTCCCTACGGCCCGGGCGCTTGTCCTGATGGTCCCGATGTTTCCCGGGATTGATCCATCAGCACGGAACTCAAAACTGCATCGACTGCCCTTCAATGGTCAGGCGACGCATCAGGCGCGGCTCCTCGCGCGGGAAATCCTTGCGCGCATGGATTGAGCACCAATTGTCCCAGATCACCATGTCGCCAAGCTCCCACTTGTGCTCGTAGACGATGGAGGGATCTTCCGAGATGTCGAACAAATCTTCCAAAATCGCGTCGCTGTCGGCGCGCGAGAAACCCTCGATGCGCGCGGTCATCAGGCGGCTGACATAAAGCGCCTTCTTGCCGGTCGCAGGATGCGTCACGAAAATCGGCTGCTCGTGATGGCGGATTTTTGAAATATCGACCGAGTCGAGATCCAACCGTTCGCGGCGCTTATAATCGTGCATTTGCAGCACTTTTTTGCCTTCCAGACGGTCGCGCAAAGCGCGCGGGATCATCTCATAGGCTTTGTACATATTAGAGAAGCAAGTCTCGCCGCCCCAGCTCGTCAGTTTCATCGCATAGAGAAGCGTCGCGCGGTGAGGCTCGGGATAATAGCTCGTGTCATGGTGGAACCACATCTCGCCGTCGCCAAAGGCGCCGATCGATTTGCCGTTCTCGACAATGTTGGTGACGAGCATGAAAGGGGTATCAAAGTCACCTCCGGGCCCGGGACCGTTCACCGGTCTCTTGCGAAGGGCTACCTTGCCGAACATCTCGGCAGCCCGGAGTTGATCTGATTCAGTCAATTCCTGCTCACGAAAGACAAGGACGATATTTTCGTCAAAGGCTTTCCGGACCGCATTCACTGTTGCAGCATCCAAAGGCTGGCGCAGGTCCAAACCCCGGACTTCCACCCCGCAGGCGGGGGAAAGCGGTAACAGTGACAGGGACATTGATGTCCTCTCCTTGGGCGTTTCCTCAGGCACCAATTGTTAGCAGGACCTTGAGAGTCGCCTAGACGCTTACCGCTGACATGATTGGTCAGGAATTTTTGACAATGCCCGACTCCCCGTCCCATGATGAGGGATGAGAGGGGCAATCCATGGACCGGCTGAAAGCCATCGAGAGTTTCGTCCGCATTGCCCAGACGGGCAGCCTGTCGAAAGCGGCGCAGGATCTGGGCACGTCACGCGCGCTGATTTCGAGCCATTTGAAACAGCTCGAAGATCATTTGGGTGTGCGGCTGATCAATCGCACCACGCGACAATTGTCGCTGACGGAAAGCGGACAGGAATATCTCGCCTTCTGCCTATCTACACTTGCAGCTTTTGATGAAGCAGAGCAATCGCTCGCACGCTCATTAGAGGAACCGCGCGGCACATTGAAAATTCTAGCCTCCATGGCTTTCGCAAATGTGCATCTGGCGCCCGTCGCTGCTGAATTCTCGCTCGCGCATCCCGACATTAAATTGTCGCTGATCACGACCGACACAAGTTTTTCGCCGTTTGAACTCATCGACCAAGGCTATGATCTCGCTGTCTGGATGCGCCCCATCGAAGATATGAGCATCATTTCGACCAAGCTTGGCGACGTGCGCTGGCCAGCCTTGGCCAGCCCCGCCTATCTCGCCCAACATGGCACGCCAAAACATCCGCAAGATCTCGCCCAGCACACATGCCTGATCCATCGCTCCATTTCGCCAGACGGCATTTGGCGCTTCACAAGTGTGGATGACACGGTGAATGTGAAAGTGTCGGGCCCGCTTCTCACCAACAGCGTCTTTGCCTTGCGCGCCTCGGCGCTGGCGGGTGTGGGCGTCACACTTTTGCCGACTTACTTCATTCAGGATGAAATCGAGAGCGGCAAGCTGGTCGAGCTCTTTCCCGAATATGGCGCGCCACGCCGTCCAATTTACATTCTCTATCCGCATGCGCGCTATCTGCCGAAGAAGACGCGCCTCTTCATCGATTTTCTGCGCGCTTATGTGCGGAAACAAAAATGGTGAGAAACCTCTCTCCCACGAGACGATCTCTTCTCATCGCAAGTGTCACAGCTGGCCTTTGGCCACGCGCATCATCAGCCCAAGAGGCACCCGATCTTGTTCTGCGCGATGGCCCGCTGATCTTGCCACCGCTCAAAGCACGACGCGGCGAGCCGTTCCGCTTACGCATCAAAAATGACAAGCGAGAGCCTACAGCTTTGCATTGGCGCGGCGTGCGTCTGCGCAATGATATGGATGGCGCCGCACCACTCACGCAAAAGCCCATCGCCCCCGGCGAGACTTTTGATGTGGCGTTCACGCCGCCCGATACTGGGACTTTCCTCTGCCATGCGAATGTGCGCGAAAATGCAGGGGCCCAGATTGCCGATGGTCTGATCTTTCCTTTCATCGTTGAAGACGACAAAGACCCAAACGTTGATCTCGATCTGATCTTTCTCTTGCAAGATAAAGTGCTGGATGAAAAATCCGCGCCGCGTCTTCTTATCAATGGCAGTGAACAGCCCCTCGCCTATGATCTGCGTCCTGGGACACGCCTGCGCTTGCGCTTGGCCAGTGCGTCCACACAACGCATGATGTCGATCACCTTGGACGGCGCACGGAGTTTTGTGGCAGCCATTGATGGCCAGCCCTGCGGCCTGTTTGAACCTGACCGACAGACCGTGCCACTCGCGCCCGCGCAACGCTATGATCTCTTCTTCGATCTGCCACGCGAGGTAGGGCAAAAGATCCTGCTCAATGCCCGTCTGTTGGGACATGACACCGGCAAGCCCATCACACTCGCCGTGCTTCAGACAGTCGGTGAAGCCTTGGATGCGCGAGAAGCTTTTACAGGCCTGCCACCCAATCCGCGTCTGCCCGAGCAAATCGCTTTGCAGCGCGCCACGCGCCGCGACCTGACTTTGGAACGCACCCCGCAGGGCGGCTGGCTCGTCAACGGCGCCCCCGCCGACCATTTTGCGCCAAGCCCGCTTCTGTCGGTCAAAAAAGGCACGCCCATCGCCTTGGGCTTTATCAACAAGACCGGGCGGCCCCAGCTCATCCACCCCCATGGCCATGTCATGCGCAACATTCATCTCTATGACGATGGATGGGACCCCTATTGGCGGGACACGATCATCGTGCCCGACGGCCGCACCATGCGCGTCGCCTTTGTCGCTGATAATCCTGGTCGATGGGCTATTTCCGGCGGCATGGACGGCCGCGACGGCCCGCTCGTCTGGTTCGAAGTGACCTGAAATAAGGGCTGCATTTTAGGCAGAGGTGCATCGGGAAAAGCCCCTTTGCTTACCGCCAGGTCTGCGCTTGACGCATAACGGCCATGCGAACTTTCTGCTGGTTCTTGTGCGCCGCAAAATCCATATTGACTTCACGGTCTGGCGTTTTCGCCGACCTCGCCCTCCTTGGGCGTTTCCTCCCTAGACTTGGGCCGCTGGTGCAAACCGGCGGCCTCCTTTCTTTCTAGGGACCTTTCCAGCTCCCCAAAACCTGCGCCAAGGCCTCCGGCAAATCATCTGCTGTTAGCCCGCGCCCGACATGCGCGCCGGCCCGCCCGTGCCACCAGACGGCAGCTGAGGCCGCTTCAAAAGCCGCCATGCCTTGCGCCAGCAAGCCGCTGATCATGCCCGCCAACACATCGCCAGATCCCGCCGTGGCGAGGCTGGGCGGCAGATCAGTGGCAATCGAGGCGCGACCATCGGGGGAAGCGACAATCGTGTCGGGACCTTTCAGCAAAACCACGGCGCCCGTCGCTTTGGCGAGCCAGCGCGCGCGTTCAAGTTTTGAATCCGGTGCTTGCGAATATGATTCAACTGGGCGCGCCAAACGCTTCATCAGCCTTGCGAATTCGCCTTCATGCGGAGTGAGGATGACTGGCCCGATCCGCGCCTGAATAAGGCTTACGGCACGCGCCATATCACGCGCCATCAAGGTCAAAGCATCGGCGTCCAGCACCACAGCACGCGCGCTTGTGTCTTGCAAGACGGCCTCCAGCAGATCGCGCGCCTGCACGCCGAGCCCCAATCCCGGCCCGATAACCAGCGCATTCTTGCGCGCATCTGCGAGCAGCTGAACGAGCTCAGACGCGCCCTTCATGGGGGCCAGCATGATCGCGGTGACTTGCGCGGCGTGGTCTTTCAACGCGGCGGGCGCACCCGAAATCGTCACCAACCCAGCCCCCGCACGGGCTGCAGCGCGCGCCGCGAGCCGTGCGGCACCTGTATGAAATTCGGGGCCTGAGACAACCAGCACATGACCGCGCGTATATTTATGCCCCTCCACATCCTGCCGGGGCAGATGCTTGGACCACAAAGCGGGGCCATTCAAAAATGTTGCAACTGCGAGACCAGGCAGCACATGGTCGGGGATGCCGATATGCGCGAGATGCAAATCGCCACAGAGCTTTCGGCCCGGCATTAACAGGTGGCCCGGCTTCAAGCGGAAGAAGGTGATGGTCGCATCAGCCTCGACAGCAAGGCCCCGCGCCTGCCCGCTTGCACCATCAAGCCCCGAGGGGACATCCACAGCCAGCACGCGACCGCCGGTCATCTGATGCCATTCATTCAGACACCCAACAGCTTCCGCTGCCACCCCATCCAGCGCACGGGTCAGGCCTGCGCCAAACAAAGCATCAATGACCAGATCGAAATTTTGGGGGGCGAAGTCAGGCAGATTGTGTGTTGCCCCCGTCCAAGCCTGCGCGGCTTCGGCCGCATCGCCCTTGAGCGTCGCCTGATCGCCCAAGGCAAAGCAAGTCACAACAAACCCACGCTTGGCCAGATGCCGCGCGGCCACATAGCCATCCCCGCCATTGTTCCCCGGTCCGCAGAGCACGCCAATGCGCGGCGTGCGGCGGCTTTGGGCCAGACTGAGCTGGGCTGCCGCATCCGCCACTGCCTCGCCCGCCTTTTCCATCAAAGCAAAGCCCGGCACGCCGCCCGAAATGGCCGCCGCATCGGCGCGGCCCATCTCTTCGGGAGTGAGCAGTTCTAGCGTCTTGGGCCAATGGATCGGCAGGCTGGTCATAGCGCCATGGTGGTGCCTCAAAGCCTTTGGTGCAAGCGACCCCACAAAAAGGCGAAATAGACGCGCGGCCTGATCTCAGCCATGCTGCACTGCGAAACCGGAGTTCTCCCATGGTCAGCAAGACGCCGCGCAAATTTTTTGAAGCCCTCGCCGCCGGTGCGCCAGCGCCCTATCGCGAGCTTCCAGTGCGGCTTGAGCGCATGATTCATTTCGTGCCGCCCCATGTCGAAAAATTGCGCGCGCGTGCGGGCGAACTCGCCAAAGAAGTCGATGTCGTTCTGGGCAATCTTGAAGATGCGGTTGCCGTTGAATCCAAGGAAGCCGCACGTGCGGGCTTTATTGACATGCTCAAGACGACAGATTTTGGCACGGCTGGTGTGTGGACGCGCATCAATGCGCTGAATTCCCCTTGGGTCCTGGATGACATCACACAGATTGTCGGCACGGTTGGCAACAAGCTCGATGTGATCATGCTGCCCAAAGTCGAAGGCCCGTGGGACATTCACTATCTCGACCAATTGCTCGCGCAATTGGAGGCGCGCCACGACGTCCAAAAACCCATTCTCATTCACGCCATTCTCGAAACAGCCGAAGGCGTGAAGAATGTCGAAGACATTGCAGTCGCCTCACCGCGCATGCATGGCATGAGTCTGGGCCCCGCCGATCTTGCCGCCTCGCGCGCGATGAAAACCACGCGTGTGGGTGGGGGGCATCCGGAATATAAAGTGCTCGCTGATGCGCAAGGAGAAGCTCCGCGCACGGGCTTCCAGCAGGATTTGTGGCATTATACGGTCGCCAAAATGGTCGATGCTTGCGCTTCTGCCGGCATCAAGCCTTTCTACGGACCCTTTGGTGATTTCTCGGATACAGCTGCTTGCGAAGCGCAATTCCGCAATGCCTTTTTGATGGGATGTGCGGGCGCATGGACGTTGCATCCGAGCCAGATCGCCATTGCCAAACGTGTCTTTTCCCCCGACCCGTCGGAAGTCGCTTTTGCTTTGAAGATTCTCGAAGCCATGCCCAACGGCACCGGTGCTGTGATGATCGATGGCAAGATGCAGGATGATGCGACCTGGAAACAGGCGAAAGTCATGGTCGATCTGGCGCGTCAGGTGGCCGCAACCGACAAGGAATTTGCCGCCAAGGCGGGATTGTAAGTCTGGATTGCTTCGCTGCGCTCGCAATGACGACGGAAAGGCAGTGCGTTCGGGCCCGTCATTGCGAGGAGGCCGGAGGCCGACGCGGCAATCCATAGCGCATAACTTGCCAAGCTGGTGCCATGGATTGCTTCGTCACTGCGTTCCTCGCAATGACGACGTGAAGATTTGACACTGCCCCTGCTCCGTCCTACCCAAACGCCCCTTGAGGGAGTGTCATGGAAAGTCGCGTCGCCAAATTCAGCATCGGACAAGTCGTCAAGCATCGGAAGTTTCCCTTCCGGGGCGTGATCTTTGATGTCGATCCGGTGTTCAACAACACCGAAGAATGGTGGCTGTCCATTCCCGCCGATGTGCGCCCGACGAAAGACCAGCCCTATTACCATCTGCTCGCTGAAAATGCGGAGACGGAATATACCGCCTATGTGTCCGAGCAGAATTTGCTGCCCGATGACAGCGGGCAGCCTTTGCGCCATCCGCAATTGCGCGACATGTTCACGCTGCAGCGCGACGGCTCCTACAAGCTGCGCATGTCGGAAAAATTCTCCTGACACAAAAAAACGGCGGCCCGGAAGCCGCCGTTTTCGATTTCATGTGAAACAGCAACCTTACTTGGCTGCCGGAGCCGGAGCTGCGCCCTGCTGGGCTTCGAGCGCCTTGCGTTGCTCTTCCGCACGCTTCTGCAATTCTTCTTCGAGCTTGCGCTGCTGATCTTCAAGAACCTTCGGATCAATCGGTGCGCCATTAAATGCCTTGGCGAAGCCCGACAGCGGCAGAACGAAATTCACTTCGTTGTTGGCCTGGTTCTTCACCATCACGTTGAGCGAATTGCCCTTCTTCATCTGGTCGATGGTCGGGCCCTTCACTTTGGATTCAGCGAAGCAACCATTCGGGAAGCAGATTTCAAAGCCACCATCCTGCGTGGCGCCCTTGTCCACCGAGAAGCGGAAGCCAGGACGCAGCATCAAAGCCACCGGCAGGAGCAAGCGCACGATGCGCTGATCATCACCCTTCACATCATAAACGGCGACGGCGAGAACCGGCGGCTGATCCGCAGCCTGACCGAAGTCACGCGTCGTGTAGCAAATGTCTTTGCCCGCAGCCTGATCGCGACCGCAAACCTTGGTCCATTCGCTCTGCGAGGGCTGCAGTTCCACGCGCAGCGGTCCCTGCGGGGGCTGGGCTGGTGGAGCCGCCTGTGCGGGCGCAGCTGGAGGCGTCGCGGGCTTCTGCTGGGCGAGGGTTTCAGACGCGCCCGTAAACATCAGGCTCGCGGCCAGCGCGGCGGCGCCGAGGCGCTTGGTGGACAGGGACATGGACGATCCTTTCATGACCGGCCGAAAAGGCCGAAAACTTCGTCACCGCTCTTCACGACTGATTGCGGCGAGAGATGGGCGTGGCGCTTCTTTATCCCCTTCCCCGGAACCTTTCCAGACCTCCCCTCGTCTATCCTCAAAAAGCCTGCATCCCCAATCATCGGGATGCCCCCATCCGGCTTTCGCCGCGCCCCGCCTCCCCCTAGTGTCGCCACCATGAGACCCGCCGCGATTCGCCTTGCCTGTGCTGCCCTTCTGGCTTTTGCCGGACAGGCGAGCTGTGCCTTGGCCGCAGAGCCCATGAGCCCCAGCCATGGCATTGCCATGCATGGCGAGCCGGCATTGCCCGCCGATTTTACGCATTTGCCCTATGCCAATCCGCAGGCGCCCAAGGGCGGGCGCCTCTCCATCGGCTTTCAAGGCACATTCGACAGTCTCAACCCGTTCAATCTGAAAGCGGGCTCGACCGCCCAAGGGCTCAACACCAATGTGTTCCAGACCCTCATGGTGCGCTCGCTCGATGAGCCCTTCACGCTTTACGGCCTGATCGCGCAAAGCATCGAAACGGATGAGGCGCGCGCACATGTCACCTTCCGGATTGATCCCCGCGCGCGCTTTTCCGACGGCACGCCGATCACGGCGGAAGATGTGCTGTTCACCTTCGAGCTTTTGAAGACGAAAGGCCGCCCGCAACAGCGCGCCGCCTATGGGCAGGTCAAAAAGATCGAAGCCAAAGACGCCCGCACGATCTCTTACGATCTGTCGGGCGCAGATGATCGCGAATTGCCCCTGACGCTGGCGCTCATGCCAGTCCTTTCGAAGAAGCACACGAATGCCGAACGCTTTGCGGAAACCAGCCTCGACATTCCCGTGGCCTCCGGCCCCTATCGCATTGAAAGCATCCGGCCCGGCGAATTGCTGATCCTCAAACGCAATCCCGATTACTGGGCGAAAGACATCCCCATTCATCGCGGCCTGTTCAATTTCGATGAAATCCGCATCGAATATTTTCGCGATTCTGCCGCGCTTTATGAAGCCTTCAAAGGCGGGCTGGTGGATTATCGCGAAGAGACCAATCCGACGCGCTGGCTGACAGGCTATGATTTTCCCGCGATGAAAAACGGTAAACTAGCCAAAGCTAGTCTACCGCTCGGCGTGCCCAAAGGCATGACCGGCTTTGCCTTCAACACGCGCCGCCCCTTGTTCAAAGATGTGCGCTTGCGCGAAGCGCTTGGCCTCATGTTCGATTTCGAATGGGTCAATGCCAAACTTTATGGCGGTCTCTACAGCCGCACGAAAAGCTTTTTTGACGAGAGTGAACTCTCATCCCACGGGCACCCTGCATCTGCTCATGAACGCGCTTTGCTGGCGCCTTTCCCAAATGCCGTGCGCGCCGATATTCTCGAAGGA
>CANGFE010000094.1 GCA_947453155.1 Beijerinckiaceae bacterium
CGGCGCACTTCCGGGTCGCGCCCGACATTGCCGATGAGAATGACCTTATTCACGCTGCCTGACATGAGGCTCTCCTAAAACGATTGCGGCGCCAGCCCCGACTCATGGGCCCGCCGATTGGTCTCGCGCACAGTAAACGCGTGAGCCCCTCAAAGCGCCCCGACAGAGGCAGGAAACGCCCTCTGTCCACAGCGCGCAGGATGGGGCAAACGGCCCCATCGGTTTATGTTCACTATTTGTTCTTATCATGAGGATTGCCTCCCGGCAAGCAGAAAGGCGCTTGGCCCCGAGACAGGCGTGACGATTTGCTCTGGGACGAGAACCTGGCCGCGGTCGCAATCAGGCGCGCAAATCGCTATTTGGAGCGGGCCGGAAACATGGAAACCGGCCAGCTGTTTGCGCCGTAAACCCAACGGACTGCGCGCAGAGCGCCGCAAGAAAGAATGAAGCAGATCATGGCCCGCAAGACGACAAAGACCGAGACCCTCCGTAGCGCCGACCATTTGTTCGATGACAAGGTCATTTCTGTGCGCGGCGCGCGCGAACATAATCTCAAAAATGTCGATCTCACCATTCCACGCGACAAGCTGGTGGTGTTCACCGGCCTCTCGGGATCAGGCAAATCTTCGCTGGCCTTCGACACGATCTATGCTGAAGGCCAGCGTCGCTATGTGGAATCCCTCTCCGCTTATGCGCGTCAATTTTTGGAAATGATGCAAAAGCCGGATGTCGACCAGATCGACGGTCTGTCGCCCGCCATTTCTATTGAGCAGAAAACAACCTCGAAAAATCCGCGCTCAACGGTTGGCACGGTGACGGAGATCCACGATTACATGCGCCTGCTCTGGGCGCGTGTCGGCATTCCTTATTCACCAGCTACGGGCCTGCCGATTGAAAGCCAAACTGTCAGCCAGATGGTCGATCGCGTGATGGCGCTGCCGGAAAAGACGCGTCTCTTCCTGCTCGCGCCCGCCGTGCGCGGCCGCAAGGGCGAATATCGCAAAGAAATTGCCGAATACATGAAGCGCGGTTTTCAGCGCCTCAAGATTGACGGCACTTATTATGAAATCGGTGATGCGCCCGTGCTCGACAAGAAGTTGAAGCATGACATTGATGTCGTTGTGGATCGCATTGTTGTGCGCGGTGATATGGCGGCGCGTCTGGCTGAGAGTTTTGAAACAGCGCTCGAATTGGCCGATGGCATTGCCGTGGCCGAATATGCGGATGAGAAAGAAAAAGACGGCACGCCCAAGCGCATTGTCTTTTCCTCCAAATTCGCTTGCCCCGTATCAGGCTTTACCATTTCGGAAATCGAGCCGCGTCTCTTCTCGTTCAACAATCCCTTCGGCGCCTGCCCCGCCTGCTCGGGCCTTGGCGCGGAACAGACGGTTGATCCCGAATTGATTGTGCCCAATCCCTCGCTGACTTTGCGCAAGGGCGCCATTGCGCCTTGGGCAAAATCCTCTTCGCCTTATTATGTGCAAACGCTGGAGTCTCTGGGCAAGCATTTCAAATTCCGCCTCGACACGGCCTTTGAAGATCTGCCGCAGAAAGCCCAAGACGCTATTCTCTATGGCACGGACGAAACCAAAGTGCGCTTTCATTATGACGATGGTTTGCGCGCTTATGAAGTGTCGAAACCGTTTGAAGGTGTGGTCAACAATCTGGAGCGCCGCTATCTAGAAACCGAAAGCGAATGGGCGCGCGAGGAAATTGGTCGCTTCATGTCGGCCACGCCCTGTAAAGCCTGCAAAGGCTATCGCTTGAAGCCGGAAGCGCTGGCGGTGAAAATCGCCGACAAGCATATTGGCCATGCATCAGAAATGTCCGTGCGCGATGCAGCGCATTGGTTTGAGACATTGCCAAAGTCGCTCGACAAAAAGCGCAATGAAATTGCCGGGCGTATTTTGAAGGAAATCCGCGACCGACTGAATTTTCTGGTCGATGTCGGCCTTGATTATCTGACGCTGGCGCGCGCCTCGGGCACATTGTCGGGCGGCGAGAGCCAGCGTATCCGTCTCGCCTCGCAGATTGGCTCGGGCCTGACCGGCGTTCTTTATGTGCTCGATGAACCCTCCATCGGCCTGCACCAACGCGACAATGCCCGCTTGCTCGAAACTTTGCGCCGCTTGCGCGATCTCGGCAATACGGTGATCGTTGTCGAACATGACGAAGATGCCATTCTCACGGCCGATTATGTGGTCGATGTGGGACCGGGCGCAGGTATTCATGGCGGCAAGATTGTGTCGAAAGGCACGCCGAATGAAATTATGGCTGATACGAAATCGCTGACGGGTGATTATCTGACGGGGCGTAAATCAGTCGCCGTGCCGCGCGCGCGTCGGAAAGCAACGCCGGGCCGCAAGCTCAAACTCACAGGCGCCAAAGGCAATAACCTCAAAAATGTCACGGCGGAAATTCCGCTTGGACTTTTCACCTGCATCACCGGCGTGTCGGGAGGCGGCAAGTCGACGCTCGTGATCGATACGCTCTACAAAGCGGTTGCGCGAAAACTCAATGGTGCTCTGGAACACGCTGCCCCGCATGACAAGCTTTTGGGGCTCGAGCATCTCGACAAGGTGATTGATATTGACCAATCACCCATTGGCCGCACGCCGCGCTCGAATCCCGCCACTTACACAGGCGCTTTCACGCCCATTCGTGAATGGTTTGCTGGACTGCCGGAAGCCAAAGCACGCGGCTATGCGCCGGGTCGCTTCTCTTTCAACGTGAAGGGCGGTCGCTGCGAAGCCTGTCAGGGCGATGGCGTCATCAAGATTGAAATGCACTTCCTGCCCGATGTTTATGTCACTTGCGATGTCTGCAAAGGCAAACGCTATGACCGCGAAACTTTGGAAGTGAAATATCGCGACAAGTCGATTGCCGATGTGCTCGATATGACGGTCGAAGAAGCACGCGATCTGTTTAAAGCCGTGCCGACCATTCGCGAGAAAATGGAAACACTCGCACGCGTGGGGCTGGGCTATATCAAAGTCGGCCAACAAGCCACGACACTCTCGGGCGGCGAAGCGCAGCGCGTAAAATTGTCGAAAGAATTGTCACGCCGCTCAACAGGGCGCACGCTTTACATTCTGGATGAGCCGACGACAGGTCTTCATTTCCATGATGTGAAAAAGCTGCTCGAAGTGCTGCATGAGCTGGTTGATCAGGGCAATAGCGTTGTCGTCATCGAGCATAATCTGGAAGTCATCAAGACGGCAGATTGGATCATCGACATGGGCCCCGAAGGCGGTGATGGCGGCGGCGAGATTGTTGCGCAAGGCATGCCTGAAGACATTATCCGCGAAAAGCGCTCGCATACGGGCCGCTTCTTGAAGGAAGTCTTGGCGCGCCGTCCGATGGTGGAAGAAAAACCAAAGGGCAAAAAAGCTGCTGCCGAATAACAACCATTCGTCATTGCGAGCGTAGCGAAGCAAACCAGAAAGGCCACGCGCGGCCCCTAGTTTGCCGCGTCGGCCTACGGCCTCCTCGCAATGACGGCGTGTTACGCCGTCAGTCCACATCCTCAACATGCGCCGGACCGCCGCCATTGACGCGTTGCGCCAGTGCGGCTTCCATGAATTCGTCGAGATCACCATCTAGCACTTCATCCGGCGTGCCAGACACAACACCCGTGCGCAGATCTTTCACCATCTGATAGGGCTGCAAGACATAGGAGCGGATCTGGTGACCCCAGCCGATCTCCGTCTTGGAAGCCGCCTGCGCATTGGCTTCCGCTTCGCGGATTTCCATCTCGCGCTCATACAGGCGTGCGCGCAACATGTTCCACGCGGTTGCGCGGTTCTTATGCTGCGAACGCTCGCCCTGACACGCGACCACAATGCCGGTCGGAATATGCGTGATGCGCACCGCCGAGTCCGTCGTGTTGACGTGCTGACCACCAGCGCCCGATGAGCGATAGGTGTCGATGCGGCAATCGCTTTCGTTCACATCGATTTCGATCTTGTCATCGATGACGGGATAGACCCAGACGGAGGCAAAGCTCGTGTGACGACGCGCATTGGAATCGAAGGGCGAAATGCGCACCAGACGGTGCACGCCGCTTTCCGTCTTCATCCAACCATGCGCATTGTGACCCTTGATCAAAATGGTCGCCGATTTAATGCCAGCTTCTTCGCCAGATGTTTCTTCGATCACATCGACCTTAAACTTCCGGCGCTCAGCCCAGCGCACATACATGCGCAGCAATTTGCGCGCCCAGTCGCAGCTCTCAGTGCCACCCGCGCCCGAATGAATTTCGACATAAGTGTCGTTGGGATCAACTTCACCCGACAAGAGCGCTTCAACGTGACGGCGCTCGGCATCGGTCTTGAGCGCCTTCAGCGCCGCAATACCTTCCTGCTCGGTGTCTTGATCATTCTCCATCTCGCCCAGTTCGACCAGCGTGATGGCATCTTCCAGATCGCGTTCGAAACGCGACAGTGAATTCAGGCGCTCTTCCAGATCGGTGCGCTCACGCATGATTTTCTGCGCGGCATCGGCATCATTCCAGAGATCGGGATCTTCGACCTTCGCGTTCAGTTCCGCGAGGCGGCGTGTTGCGGCATCGACGTCAAAGATGCCTCCTCAGCAGTCCCACGGACTGCTTGATCTGTTCGACGAGCGCTTCGGCTTCGGCGCGCATGGTTTCGGTCTTTCATGAGATGCGGGCAGGCCCGCCGGAATCGTGCCGGGAACCTAGAGGGCGGGAGGCGATCAGTAAAGGCCGCCCGTCCCCGTGCCAATGGCCTGTTCGCCGAGCGGATCACCACCAGCCAGCGCAAAATTATCCGGTGGCGCGGTGCCGGGCTTGAAAGCTTCAAGAATAGTGCCCCCACCCGAAGAACGCATGCCTGTCTTAGCATCGACGCTGATGAGCTTGATGCCAGCTGGCACACGGAACGGCACGTCGGGCTTATCTTTCAAAGCCGTCATCATGAAGTCGCGGAAGATCGGCGCTGCATATTGGCCCGCCGTTGCTGAGGAACCCAGCGAGCGCGGGCGGTCATAGCCCATGTAAACGCCCACAGCGAGATTGGCCGAGAAGCCAACGAACCACACGTCCTTGGCTTCATTGGTCGTGCCCGTCTTGCCCGCGAGATGTTTTCCCACCTGACGCACGACCTGTGCCGTGCCACGCTGCACGACGCCTTCCATCATCGAGGTGATCTGATAGGCGGTCAGCGGATCAATGACCTGTTCGCGGCTATCGATGAGGCGCGGCTCATTTTGATTGGCCCAGGGACCAGCTTCGCAACCCTGACAGACGCGCTCGTCATGACGATAGATGGTCTTGCCGAACCGATCCTGGATGCGATCAACGAGTGTCGGGCGAATACGTCGGCCACCATTGGCGAGCATGGAATAAGCGCCCACCATGCGCAGCACAGTCGTTTCACCCGCGCCCAGCGACATGGATGGAACGGGCAGCATATTGTCATAGACACCAAAGCGCTTGGCATATTCGGCAACCAGCGGCAGACCGACATCGCGACCCAAACGCACCGACATCA
Source organism: Beijerinckiaceae bacterium (assembly GCA_947453155.1). GTDB lineage: Bacteria > Pseudomonadota > Alphaproteobacteria > Rhizobiales > Beijerinckiaceae > Terripilifer. The sequence goes on from CANGFE010000094.1 coordinate 5,514, forward strand.
GATTTTTGGAATGTTCAATGCCATAGCGCAAAGTGCGCGGGCCACCCGATTTGCCATCGTAATTTTCCGGACGCCAAATGCCAACACCCGGACCCAGATCGATTTCAATCGGCGCATCCATCACAATGGAAGATGGCGTGTAACCATTATCCAGCGCGGTCGCATAGACAATCGGCTTGAAGGACGAACCTGGCTGGCGCAGCGCCTGCGTCGCGCGGTTGAATTCTGATTGATCGAAAGAGAACCCGCCGACCATCGCAAAGACGCGACCCGTATAAGGATCCATCGCAACAATGGCGCCGGAAATGTCGGGAATTTGGCGTAGGCGATATTGCCCCTGCTTACCGTCCACCGGCTCCACATAAATCACATCGCCCGCTTGCAAAGCCTGGCGCATGGGCTTGCGTGTCCATTTCACGCCGTCGGCTGGCAATGTGCCGACAATGCGCTCACGGCTTACTTCGCCAGAACGTTCTTTGATCGGCTGCAAACCAATGCGGGCTGTTTGATCATTCACGTCAATCACAACAGCCAAGCGCCAAGGCGAGACGTCACCCAGAATTGGAATTTCTGCCAGCGCCGGACCCCAATCGCCCGACACATCGAGGGAGCGCATGGCGCCACGGAAGCCGCGGGCTTCGTCATAACGCACCAGACCGTCGACCAGCGCCTTGCGCGCCCACAGCTGCATTTTGGGATCAAGCGTGGTGCGAACCGAGAGGCCGCCTTCATAGAGTTTCTTCTCGCCGTAACGGTCGAGCAATTCGCGGCGCACTTCTTCAGCGAAATAGCCAGCCGCATAAGAATTGGGCGAAAGAACGCGCGGGTTCACGCCCAGCGGTTCAAGCTTGGCCTTCTCACCTTCAGCAGATGTGATCGCGCCATCAGCTACCATACGGTCGAGCACATAATTGCGGCGCACGATGGCCGCATCACGATAGCGGAACGGATGATAATTATTCGGACCCTTCGGCAAAGCGGCAAGATAAGCGGCTTCCGACAGCGTCAGCTCTTGCACAGCCTTGCCGTAATAATTGAGCGCAGCAGCGGCAATGCCGTAATTGCCTAACCCCAAATAAATCTCGTTCAGATAGAGTTCGAGAATGCGCTCTTTCGAATAGGCCGCTTCAATGCGGAAGGAGAGCAAAGCTTCGCGAATTTTGCGCTCGAAAGAACGCTCATTGCCGAGCAGGAAGTTTTTGGCGACCTGCTGGGTGATGGTGGAAGCACCCTGCACGCGCTTCGAGCCTTGCACCATGATCACGACCGCGCGCGCAATGCCTTCGGGGTCGATTCCATTATGCGAGTAAAAGTTTTTGTCCTCTGCCGAGATGAAAGCCTGTTTCACCAACGGTGGAATAGCGGTTGAGGGCAGATAGAGGCGCCGCTCGCGCGCATATTCGGCGATGAGCGATCCGTCACCCGCGTGGACGCGCGTCATCACGGGCGGCTCATAATTTTGCAGCTGCGTGTAATCGGGCAGATCTTGCTGATAATGCCAGACCAATCCTGCGGCCACAGCTGCGCCGAGCACGAACAGGATCGTGCCGGTGGCAAAAGCAAAACCGAAGAAACGGGCGATCAGCCTTAACACGTGAAAACCTCTATCCGCCGCGGAGGGCCTTGGCCCAAATCAATCCGCCAGCCATGGGCATGATTTGTGGTCTTAATGGGGCACAAGCCCCCCGGCAATGGCCGGAAACCACCCCTTCACATTCATCTGGCTCCGCCGGCCGGCGGCACTTTGCCCGTTGCCGCCGTTCCGGACCGATTGGCGAAAAAGGCATCGACCGCCTTGACCGTGGCCTCGGCCGCCTTGCCTCGCCATTCGGGACGGGTCAGCGCGGCCGTGTCGCGCGCATTGGAGAGATAGCCGAGCTCCAAAAGGACAGAGGGCACATCGGGGGCCTTGAGGACGCGAAATCCCGCCGAACGATGCGGGTTCTTATTCAGCGGCCCCGCCTCGCCCCAGTAATTGACCAAGGTCCGGGCAAAGGCATGAGACCAGGTGCGGGTCTCGCGTCGCGTCAGGTCGAAGAGAATGTCGGAGACATCCCCCACATCATCGATACCTTCGAGGCCCGCCACGCTATCGGCCAGATTTTCCTTTTCAGCCAGACGCGCCGCCTCGCGGTCGGAGGCCTTGTCGGAGACTGTGTAAATGGTCGCTCCAGACACACCCTGCGGGTCGGACAAAATATCCGCATGAATGGATATGAAGAGATCGGCATTGGCATCGCGCGCCGTCTTCACACGCTCGCCCAGCGGCACGAAACTATCGCCATTGCGGGTCATGACCACACGGTAGCGACCCGTCCGTTCAAGCTGCATGCGCAAGGATTTGGCAAAGTCGAAGACAATATCCTTCTCCTGCACATTGCCCACGGCCTGCGCCCCGACATCAATCCCGCCATGGCCCGGATCAATCACAATGACCGGCAGGCCGGCGCCTGCTGAACGCTCGTTTCGTTTGGGCCCATCCGCTAAAATCTCTCGGGCCACAGCCTCTTGTGTTGCTCTCTTAACAGCCTGCGCGAAGATGGCGGCATCGGCATCCTGCATTTCAATGATCAAATCAAAGCCGCCAATCCGTGGCACAGCATGGGTCGCTTTGACGACAGCAGGTCTCCCAAGATCAATCACGATGCGCGCTTTGCCCAGTGCAAATTGTCCAAAGCGGAAAGAGGTAACGGTTTTGGGCGGCAGCTTTTTTCCTCTCGGGGCGGGCTCGGCTTGGCCAGCTGTCGAGGGCAATTGAAAACTGATCTCAGGCAAATCGACAATCACCCGGTCGGGGTTCGACATGACATAGGCTTCCGCATCCACCCGCACCGAGGTCTCGAAAATCAGGCGGGTGACCGGCCCTTCCATCTCAACCCGCACGGCGCTGGCCACCGGCTGCGCCTGAGCCAGCCCGGCACAAGCCCAGCAGGCCAGGCCAAAAAAAAGGCCAAGCCATTGGCGACAAATGATTTTGAGGCGCTGGATCAAAGAGGCTCTCTGGGCGGACAGGCGGAATCATGCCGCGAGCATCCTCTATAATGGTAAACGGCTCCGCTTTCAGTCCCTTGCGACCCGAATTCGCGACTATCGTATCAGCCCTTCGGGCGGGCCCACCCCAAAGCGATCCTTGCCAAACCGCCCGATGTGCCGCTATGAAGAACATGTCCCTTTTCCGGGACAGGTCAGCGCCCTTGAAAAGGAGCGCCCCCGCGAAGGTCCATCGGCCACGCCATCCCCGCCATCCCTCAAAAGGGCTTTTGCGTTGGGATGAGGCGAGCCCCAAACCCGAACGAGACCCGGAACAAGGACGCCCGGCTGCCTCCGCAGCCGCTCTTTTAAGGTATTGAAGCGAATGGTCCGTCCCGCACGGGATCATATGACGGCCAAAGGTCGGGTTCTCGGTTCTGAGATTTTTCTCAGCGCTGCTCGCCGCGCCGCATCGATCATTCTGTCTTCCGTGAGTTCAACCCATCTGCGGGCCTTCCTCGGCCCGTTTTTACCCCTTTACGGCGCTGCCCTCGCCCCGCTCGCAGGAGCTGGATCGACAGTGTCGGTTTCCTCATCCCAACAATATGTCGCGTCCCTGCCCTTGCCGGGATCGTCGTCCGTCTCCGCGCTCACGCGCGCTCGCACCCGACGTGTCCCTCTAGGGCCGGACGTGAGAACAAGAGTCTCACA
>CANGFE010000095.1 GCA_947453155.1 Beijerinckiaceae bacterium
CATGCTCGAGCAAGATCTCGGCGTGCCTGTCATTCATCCTGTGCCTGCGCGCGTCTGGGAAGTGCAGCGCCGCCTGCACATCAATGAACCCAAAGCCGGCTACGGAAAAATTCTCGAAACCATGCCGCCGCTGCCGAAATGATAAGCCCGTCATTGCGAGGAGCGTAGCAACGCGGCAATCCAGAAAAGCCACATGTGTTGCCTCTGGTTTGCTTCGCTTCGCTCGCAATGACGATCTGGGAATGATGAAGGAGAAAACTCCATGGATCGTCGCGCATTTCTGGGCGGCCTGACCGCCGCCGCTTCCGCCACTGCCCTCCCGCTTCACGCGCAAGAAAGCGTTGAAAGCTTCTACAAGGGCAAGACCATCACACTCATTGTGCCGACCTCACCGGGCGGCATTAATGATATTTCGGGCCGCCTTCTGTCGCGCCATTTCGGTCGTTTCTTGCCAGGCAACCCCAGCGTTGTTGTGCAAAATGTGCCTGGTGGCGGCGGACTTGTGGCTGCTAACAAACTCTACAATACGTCAGAGCGTGACGGCTCGGTGATCTCGCTGATCCAGCGCGGCACGATGCAATTGCAGATCCAGGGCAATAGCAACGCCAAATTCGATCCGCAGAAATTCACATGGCTCGGCTCATTGTCGTCCTATGCGGATGACGGCTATCTCTTGCTCGTCAATGATGATCATCCGGCCAAGAGCGCCGCTGATCTGCGCAAACCCGGCATCATCACCAAGCTCGGCGGCGACCAACCGGGTTCGACCAATCTGACCTTCGCGATCATCGCGAAAACAGTGCTTGGCATGAATATCGATGTCGTGCGCGGCTATCCCGGTGCAGCGCCCATGTTCCTCGCGATGGAACGTCGCGAATTGGATGGCCAGGTGATTGGCTATAATTCTGTGCGCGCAGGCCAACCTTCGCTCTGGAACAACAAGAAAGTGCGCCCGCTCATTCAGTTCGGCCGCATCACGCGTCTACCGGCTTTGCCGGATGTGCCTACAGGTCGCGAACTGGCGCCTGATGCGCGCATGCGCGCCTTGGTCGAATTTGCGGAACTGCCCTTCTTCATGGCGCTGCCTTTTCTGGCGCCTCCCGGTCTCCCCGCCAATCGCGCGGCCGCCTTGCAAAAAGCTTTCGTCGATATGGTGAAGGACAAGGAGTTCCAGTCTGATGCGGAGAAAGTGAATATCGAGCTTTCACCCATCGACGGCAAAGGCGTGCTCGATCTCGTCAAACGCGCCGCTGACACACCGAAAGACGTGATCGCGCTCTACAATGAAATGGTGCCCGTCGGGCATTAAGACTCGTTCGTAACACTCGCAATGACGGATCCCGAGAGCAAAATCTCTCCACCGTCATTGCGAGGAGCAAAGCGACGCGGCAATCCACAGCGGTACACCCGATAAAAAAGGCGCGCGCCATGGTTTGCCGCGTCGGGCTAAAGCCCTCCTCGCAATGACGCGCTAGCTGCGCGTCCACTGCGGCGGATTGGTCGCCTTGATGCGGCGCCCCTCTTTCACCAGTTCTTTCACAGCGCCAGTGATGGGTGCAGACAGCCCCGCCTGATCGGCCATTTTCATGACGATCTGCATATCTTTCAGCGCCCAAGTAAACGTCGTCTGATCCCAATCTTCAAGCGCCTGGCTCTTGCCCGACGACATCATCAAAGCATCGCGCAAGTTCGGCAGATCGATGCCCGTCGATTGCGCAATACGACCCGCCTCAATGAGACCGATCGACGTAATCCAGAGCATGAGATTATTCATCGCCTTGCCGACTTGACCATGACCGACATCGCCCAAATGCGAAATGTCCGAAGCAAAGCAGGAAAAGACTTTACGACCACGCTCGACAACATCTTTGCGGCCACCAAACAGCGCCAGCAATTTGCCTTCATCAGCAAACCAGCGACCACGGCAGATCGGTGCGTCGAGAATATCGCAGCCCTTGGCACGCGCCTTTTCATCCAGCGCCTTCACCGTATCGGGCGACACAGTCGAGCAAACGGCAATCACACCACCGGAAGCCATAGCCGCAAGAAGCCCATTCTCGCCGAGAACAACTTCATTGACCTCTTCGTCATAACCGACGCCCAGAATAACAAAGGCGCTTTTCTGGCCGACTTCCGCAGGCGTGGCTGCAATGGTGGCGCCCATCGCGCGCACTTTCTCGATATTCTCTGCGCTAATATCGTTGGCGAGCACATGGTAGCCATGCTTGATGAGATGTTTCACCATCGGCTGGCCCATACGCCCCACGCCAATAATGCCAATCGTCTCTGCCATTTCTGCCTCCCTTTTTTGTTTTTGTCGTTTTGATTATTTCACGCCCACCTTGTCGCGGTCGAGCCCTTTGGCGGCGAGATCATCGAGATAGGATTGGAATTTCGCGTCCCGATTTTTGCCGAGATCACCCAGAAAATCCCATGAATAAATGCCGGTGGAATGCATGTCGTCAAAGACGAGGCGCACAGCATAATTGCCCACCGCATCGACGGAGAGAATGGAGACATTGCGCTTGCCACCCACCGTCTTGCGCTCGGATTCCGAATGGCCTTGCACTTCGGCTGACGGACTCGTTACGCGCAATAGTTCTGCAGAGAGATCATAATGCGCGCCATCATCAAACGAGACAGACAGCGTGCGGCGATCTTTGGAGAGGCGCAGTTCAGTCGGCCAAACCATCAAGCCACCTTTTCGATCAGGAACACGATCCGCTTCTCATCCCGTTCGCGGATCTCGATACGGTCGCCGGTCTCGCGGATGAGATTGGGAATATCGATCACCGCCAGCGGATCGGTGCAATGCACTTCGAGCTTGCCGCCGGGCGCAACAGATTTCAGCGCCTTGCGGGTTTTGAGCGCGGGCAGTGGGCATTTGAGCCCGGTGAGATCGAGGATGGTTATCATGCCCCAAGATGTGACGAAGGGAGGCCTCTGCGTCAACTACTCGCCGTCATTGCGAGCGAAGCGAAGCAATCCAGAGCCTCGCATGGGGCCTTTGGATTGCCGCCTCGGCCTGCGGCCTTCTCGCAATGGCGATCCCTCACAATGTCGCGACTTTACCCGCAGAACAAAGGCCCTAAATTGCCCTACATGCGCCTTCTCGCTCTCGCCCTTCTCCTCGCCACGCCCGCCCTCGCCCAAGGCGAATTGCGCGGCCATGGGGGCCCTGTGCGGGCCCTTGCCGTCACGCCCGATGGCCGAGAAGCGATCAGCGGCTCTTTCGATTCCTCTGCGCTCGTCTGGGCTCTGGAGCGCGGCACAGCTCGCGCCGTATTGCGCGCCCATGAAAGCGCGGTCAATGCTGTCGGCGTAACGCCATCCGGCTTTGTCACTGCGGGAGAAGATGGCCGCCTCGCGATCTGGAACCGGACCGATCTCTCAAAGCCTGTGCGCGTCGACAAAATCCACACCGCGCCGATTGCTGCGCTCAACATGTCGCCCGATGGCAAAACCATCGCCACCGCCTCATGGGATTCCAGCATAGCGATCACGCCGCTCGACGGCGGAACGTCGCGGCGTCTTGAAGGTCACCAAGGCAATGTGAACGGCATTGGCTTCATGCCCGACGGCGTGACGCTGGTGAGCGCAGGCTATGATGCCACCTTGCGCATCTGGCCTGCACAAGGCGCGGCCCGCGTCATCAAACTCGATTCTCCACTCAACGCATTGAGCATCGCGCCAGATGGGCGCATGGCCGCTGGCGGCTCCGATGGCACGCTCTTTCTGCTCGATGCGCGGGGCAACAATTTGCGCAAGATCGAAGCGGCAGACTCGCCCCTGATAGCGCTGGCCTTTTCACCCGATAGCACGCGCGTGGCAGCCGCAAGCCCGCGCGGTTCGGTGGCGCTCTTCGACACGGCGAGCGGCAAAACGCTCTTCACATTGAATGGGCCAGGCCTACCCGTCTGGTCGCTTGCCTTTTCGCCCGATGGCAAAGTGCTTTTCACCGGCGGAGGCGATCGTCTTGTGCGGCGCTGGAGCGCGGTCAATGGCGATCATCTCGGCCCCATCGTCATTGAAAAACCGACCGAGATGTTTGTCAGCGATGGCTCGCGCGGCGCGGAAGTTTTCAAAGCCTGCGCCGTCTGCCACACGCTGACGCCCGATGGTGAGAACCGCGCCGGCCCGACGCTCTATGGCGTCATCGGGCGACGCATCGGCACGGCAGCTGGCTATGTCTATTCGGCAGGCTTTGGCGCCCATGACATTGTCTGGACCAAAGAAACCATCGCCAAACTCTTCGAGCTCGGCCCAAGCACCTATACGCCGGGCACCAAAATGCCCGAACAAAGGGTGGGTTCTGACGAGGATCGTGCTGCGCTCGCAGATTTTATTGAGAAAGCAACCCGGCCACGCTGAAAAGCTTGATTTAACGACCCATCACCACCATAGATTCACATCAGATAAGCGGCCAAGCCAGCCGCCTCAGACGTAGCAACAGGAGTATTCGATGAAGGCTTTCATCTCTGCCGTGATCGTCGCCGTCGTGGTCGCCGTGGGCGCGGCCTTCGTGCTGAACACCCAGCAGCAGACAGCTGACAAAGCTTTCGCGACATCGGGGGCGCGCGTTGGCGACCCCGGCCATAATCTGATCCGTATGTGAGTCAGAACAGGCTTGGATAGGCGATAAAGGCAACTGCATCGCCGGGCTTCACGCCCTCGCAATCATCCGCCAGTTCGACAAGACCATCGGTCTCGCACAGCGAGGACAAAAGCCCCGCTCCTTCACGCGGAAATTTTTGGACCCCGCGCGTGCCATTTTCTAAAACCATCAGGCTGGCGCGGACATATTCGCGCCGGCCTTTCTTTTTCTTGTAAGAAAAATTGGCATGAACCGGCAGCGCAACCGGCTTATCCACGCGCGCGCCCGACAGCGCCAACACAGCGGGGCGCACGACATAAGCAAAGGTCACGAAAGAGGCGACGGGATTGCCCGGCAAACCAATGAAAGGCGTGCCATCAATCACACCCATCGCCACAGGCCGCCCCGGTTTGATCGCCATGCGCCACAAGACGAGCGAGCCAGCCGCTTCCACCGCGCTGCGCACATGATCTTCTTCACCGGTTGAAACGCCACCCGACGTCAAAATCAGATCATGATTTTGCGCGGCCTGTTTCAGCCCTGCCGAAAGCGCCGCGCGCTCATCGCGCAAAATGCCGAGATCAGAGACTTCACACCCCAAGCGCCGCAACAAAGCAGAGAGCATGTAGCGGTTGGAATCATAAAGCTGCGCGGAGGTGCGCGCCTCACTGGGCGCCACCACTTCATTGCCCGTCGAAAACACCGCCACTTTAATGCGACGACGCACATCGACATGCGTCAGCCCCAAAGCAGCCGCCAGCGCCACATGTTGCGGACGCAAGCGCGTGCCTGCCGGAAGAGCGAGTGCGCCTTGCGCAATATCTTCGCCCGCAGGGCGCATATTGGCACGCGGCTTCAAGCCGGGCGGCAGAATGACATGGTCGCCATTCAGCTCGACATCTTCCTGCATAAACACCGTATCGGCACCATCGGGCATAGGCGCGCCGGTAAAGATGCGCGCCACTGTGCCCTGCGCGAGCGGCGCCGCCACCGCCCCCGCCGTCACACGCTGCGAGATCGCATAAGAGCGCGGAGCCTCTTGCGGAAGATCGGTGCTGGCAATGGCATAACCATCGACTGCGGAATTCATGAACAAAGGCAGCGGCACAGGGGCTTCGAGCGCATGGGCCAGCACGCGATTATCGGCCTCATGCAAAGAGACGCGCTCAATGCCATCGACGGCTGCAAGGCGCTGCGTGACAATGGCCATAGCCTCATCGACCGGCATCAAAGCGCCGCCAAAGGCAAAGCAATCGTCGGACAGCTGCGCCATTCCTGCCTAGTCTCCTGAAGTCGCCAAAACGTCGCTGAGCGGTAAGGCCTTGGCCAACATCATATCGGCAATTTTCTCGATGTCATCGAGATGGAACACGGGCAGCCCCGTCTCGACGGGCACGTCGGAGGCCACTGCCACAATGGCTGCATCCTGCACATGCAGAAACGGCTTTTGATTTTCGGCGCGATAGACCTCGATCTTGGGATGCGGATGGGCCTTGAACCCTTCCACAATCACCAGATCAACGGGTGACAGCAGCGAGAGCAATTCCGGCAACGTCGGCTCTGGGCTTCCGCGCAATTCATGCATCAGCGCGAAACGATTGGCGGAGGCCACCAGCACTTCGGTCGCACCCGCCTGACGATGCTTCCAGGAATCCTTGCCCGGCACATCGACATCAAATTTATGATGCGCATGTTTGAGCGTCGACACGGACATGCCGCGCGCGATCAAATGCGGGATGACGCGCTCCAACAGCGTGGTCTTGCCCGCTCCGCTCCAACCTGCCAGTCCGATGAGTTTCATACTCACTCCAATGCCCCGTCATTGCGAGCGGAGCGAAGCAACCCAGAAATCACACATGTGGCCTCTGGGTTGCCACGTCGCGCTTTGCGCTCCTCGCAATGACGGCAAGGCTCAAAACAAAACTGCCCGGCAAAAGGCCGGGCAGTCGATTAGCATTTTATAGGCTCAGCAGTCTATTCCGCCGGCACGCTGTTGCGCGGAACAGAACGGGCCTTTGCTTCTTCTTCAGCAACCCAAAGAGCGTGATGCTCTTTCGCCCAGTTGAGATCGACCTCGCCCGTGCCCATGGCATCAAACGCGCCTTCCATACCGATCGAGCCGATATAGGCATGGGCCAACATAGCTGCGACGAAAGCCACCGCCAGAACAGCATGGACCGTTGTCATCAGCTGCAGGCTCGCGACACCATCAGGCGCCTGATAGGGGAAGAGCAAGAACCAGCCCGACACGGACATCACCGCACCGCCCGTGATGACGATCCAGAACACAACCTTCTGGCCCGCGTTGAAGCGTTCAGCTGGCGGATGCATGCCCTTGGCGAAAATACCGCCGCCCTGCTTGATCCACTCGAGATCGATCTTGTTCGGGATATTGTCTTTCACCCAGAGCAAGAACATCAGCACGACGCCCGCCATAAACGGGAAGGCGAGGTAATTATGCGCGAGCTTGCCGTAGCCGCTGATCGTCGCAAATGTTTCCGGCCCGAAGAGCGGCAAGATCACCATACGCCCGAAAGACACATTCAAACCCGAAAGGGCGAGAATGATGAAGCAGCCGGCCGTGATCCAATGCGCGAAACGATCCAGTGACGCAAAGCGCGTGATGGTCTTGCCCGAAAAACCATGATCGATCTTGATGCGACCACGCACGAGAAAGAACAGCACCAAAGCGCCGAGCATGCCCAGCAGAACCACTCCACCAATGGTCGGCAGCTTGTTCTGGTGGAAATCACGCCAGCTCTGGCCCTGCGGCTGAATCAAGCTTGCCGCCTTGGCATCGGGAATGGAGATGCGACCCGAGAGACGATCACCTTCCTTCAGCTGTTGCAGGAGCTTGTCTTCCTGCACGGCTTCCTTGGTCGGGTTGAAATTATTGTATTGCGCGGCGGCAGGCAGCATGGCGCTGGCGAACAAAATCGCCAGAGCTGCCACGAGAGTTTTGAACTGTGCTTTCATCGCACGACCTTTCGAAATGTGTGCGTGAGACATCAGATGGCGACGGTTTCTTTGTAGGCTGTCTTCCAGCCCCAAGCACCCGAACCATAACCGCGCTTCATCACGCGCTCTTTGTAGATGGTGGCGATCATCTCGCCATCACCTGCCAGAAGCGACTTGGTGGAGCACATTTCTGCGCAGAGCGGCAGCTTGCCTTCTGCGAGACGGTTTCTGCCGTACTTCTCATATTCGATGGTCGAGAAATCTTCTTCCGGACCGCCTGCGCAATAGGTGCACTTGTCCATCTTGCCGCGCGAACCGAAATTGCCGACCTTGGGATATTGCGGCGCGCCGAACGGGCACGCATAGAAGCAATAGCCACAGCCGATGCACAGATCCTTCGAGTGCAGCACCACTGCATCAGCTGTCGTGTAGAAGCACGACACCGGGCAGACGGCGGCGCAAGGCGCATCCGTGCAATGCATGCAAGCCATGGAAACAGAGCGCTCGCCCGGCTTACCGTCATTGATCGTCACCACACGGCGACGGTTGATGCCCCACGGAACTTCATGCTCGTTTTTGCAAGCAGTCACGCAGGCATTGCATTCGATGCAGCGATCCGCATCACAGAGAAATTTCACACGTGCC
>CANGFE010000096.1 GCA_947453155.1 Beijerinckiaceae bacterium
CGCGGATCGACTCGTCGAGATTGTACATCGACATAGCGACACCAGCGCCCGGGAACTTGAAGACTTCCTTCTCGATCACCGTGCCATCATCGCCTTCGAACTTGATCGTCAGGCGGCCTTTGCCCGGAACTTTGAAATCGGTCGCGCGATATTGGTCACCATAGGCATGGCGGCCGATGACGAAAGGCTGCGTCCAGCCGGGCACGAGGCGCGGCACGTTTTTGCAGATGATCGGCTCACGGAAAATCACGCCGCCGAGGATGTTGCGGATTGTGCCGTTAGGCGACTTCCACATTTCCTTGAGCTTGAATTCTTCAACGCGCTGTTCGTCAGGCGTGATGGTCGCGCATTTCACAGCGACGCCATATTTCTTGGTGGCTTCAGCAGAGTCGATCGTCACCTGGTCATTGGTGGCATCGCGATGCTCGACCGAGAGGTCATAATATTTGAGATCGATGTCGAGATAGGGGTTGATCAGCTTGTCTTTGATGAGCTGCCAGATGATGCGGGTCATTTCATCGCCGTCCATTTCGACGACCGGATTGGCGACCTTAATCTTGCTCATCGGATGTTCCCCTTGATTTCCCTGTGAGTGCCCTTGGGCGGGTTCGGAGGCCCCTATAGCACCCCTCGGAAGGGCGGCAAAGCACACCTTTTGGGCCATGTGGGGATAGGTGACGAATGTCCATGCGGCGCACATAATGCTCCTCCCTCCCCCTTGAGGGGAGGGCGACTCGGCCGTAAGGCCGAGCGGGGTGGGGGGCGCCCTTCCTCGGCCGTCATTGCGAGCAAAGCGAAGCAAACCAGAAGCCACAGGTGCGGCCTCTGGTTTGCTTCGTCGCCTTCGGCTCCTCGCAATGACGACGAAGGCGGAAAAAGTAAAACAAAAGGGGGGAAAGCCTTGGACCAGACCCGGCGCGTGCCGCTTAGCGAAATTTACCGCACTTTTTTTGTGATTGGCCTGTTCTCCTTTGGCGGCGGTCTCGTCTCTTGGATTTATCGAGATGCGGTGGATGTCCGCAAATGGATGAGCCGCGAGGATTTCTTGCCCGGCGTCGCCTTGGCGCAAGTCATGCCCGGCGTTTCGTCCACCAATTGCGCCATTTATGTCGGCCAGATTCTGCGTGGCTGGATGGGCGCGCTCACCGCCATTACCGCCATGCTGAGCGCGCCTTTCGTCATCTCGCTGGGGGCAGCTTGGGCCTATAAATCGCTCCTCCATATTCCCGGCTTTCAAGAAACCATGGTCGGCGTGGCCGCCGCAGCCATCGGCATGCTGATGCGCACGGGGGTAGAAGCCGCGCGTCCGCAATTGCGCGATATTTCGGCGATGGCCGTGATGATTGCGAGTTTTCTGGCGGTCGGCGTATTTCGTTTTCCGCTTGTGCCCGTCATTTGCGTGATGGGGCCGATCAGCATTGCGCTGGCCTGGCCCAATGCCAAAGCGGAGGGCGAACAATGAACGCCGATACGCTGATCCGCATCTTCACCATCATCGCGCCTTTGTCGCTCGCTTCCTTCGGTGGTGCGAGTTCGATTTACGCCCCGATGCAGCATGAAGTCGTCGACATTGAAAAATGGATCACGGCGCGCGAGTTTCTCGATCTCTTCGCCATATCGCGCGCTATGCCGGGACCGGGCTCTTTGTTCTGCACGCTGGTCGGCTGGCAGGTGGCGGGCTTGGCTGGCGCGATTGTCGCTTCCATCGCGATCTATCTGCCGTCATCTATTGTTGTTTATGGCGTCGGCCATGTCTGGTCGCGCCATCGCGGCAAACGCTGGCACAATGCTTTGGAAAAGGGCCTCAATCCGCTCGGCGCTGGCCTGCTCTTTGCCGGTGTGGTGACGCTCGCCAAACTGGCGTCCGATGGATTTCTGCCCATTGCCATTATCGGGGTCGTCTGCGCGCTCAATGTATGGAAGCCCAAAATCCACCCCGTGGTCTTTCTCATCGGCGGCGGGGCGCTTTGCTATGGGACCTATGCTTTCGCCTGACGGCTTGCGTTTGGATGAGAGCAAAGGCACATAGCGCGCATGACAGGTGCAGGAACCAACAAGACCCAGGCCGGCATTTCGGGCGGACCAGCGATCATTCTGGTGCGGCCGCAGCTCGCCGTGAATATCGGCATGTGCGCGCGTGCCATGGCCAATTTCGGGCTGGATGACATGCGCCTTGTTTCCCCACGCGAAGGCTGGCCGCGCACCGATGCGCGCCGCAAGGGCGCTTATGCGGCTGCCGCTGGCGCTGTGCATCTGCTGGAGCGTGCGCGCGTCTTCGATAGCGTGGAAGAAGCGATTGCCGATCTCAATTTCGTCTGGGCAACAACAGCGCGCGAGCGCGGCCAAGGAAAACGCGTCGAGCCGCCAGCCATTGCCATGTCGGAAACAGCGGCCGCGGTGAAAGCAGGCCAGAAGCATGGCATCATCTTTGGCCCCGAGCGCACGGGCCTTGCCAATGATGATATTGCTTTGGCTGACGGCATCATCACCTTTCCTGTGAATCCTGCTTATGCGTCACTCAATCTGGCGCAGGCAGTTTTGCTGACGGGCTATGAACATTTTCGCGCGGCGCAAGGCGACGCGCTGCCTTTCGCCACGCCCGACAAATCACCACCAGCCGATCGGCAGATGGTGATTTCTTTCTTTGATTTTCTGGAAGACCATTTGGAGAAGAATGGTTTCTTCCGTCCCCTGGGCAAGAAGCCGCTGATGCAGATCAATCTGCGCAACATGTTCCACCGCATGCAAATGACGCAGCAAGATGTGCGGACTTTGTGGGGTGTTGTTGTGCGCTTGGTCGAAGGCCCGCGCACGAAGGTGCAAACGCGCAAGAGATTGGGCCCGAAGCAAACGCCAAAGGGGACCGGTAAAAAAGCAGAAGACTAGGCCACCTCGTCTTTGCGAGGAGGGCGTCAGCCCGACGCGGCAATCCATAGCACTAACGCTGATGGATTGGTGCTATGGATTGCCGCGTCGCTACGCTCCTCGCAATGACGGGCTGAGAGATGCTGCTTTAAAAGCTTCGCCGCGTTCTTCGAAATTTTTGAACTCTTCAAAACTTGGCGCAGCCGGCGAGAGCAGCACGACGCCGTCTTTCGGCACATGCATAAAAGCCTGTGTCACGGCATCAGCAAGTTTTCTGGTATCAATCATCGGAAATGATGCGCCACGCTTTTCAAGCGCTGCGCGCAAACGTGTGCCTGTCACAGGCAGCAGAATGAGCGCAGCCACTTTCGCGCGCATCAGTTCATCCGCGAGCTCTTCATATTCTTGGCCGCGGTCCGAGCCGCCAGCAATCAGCACAACGGGGCGTGACGCATAAGCGGCGAGTGCTGCGAGTGTCGCCTGCGGCACGGTCGAGATGGAATCATCCACGCAAGTGATGCCGCGCGCGACAAATTCTTCGAGGCGATGGGCGAGCTGTTCAAAGCCCGCCATATCAACGCGATCGCGCAAGCCCTTCACACCGGCCTGATCGGCAGCCGTACAAGCAGCTGCAAGATTGCCGATATTATGCGCGCCACGAAGTGCGAAATTCTCGACGTCCACTTCGTGGGTTCCAAAGAAAAGCTTGCCGCCTTTCTCGTAAAATCCTGCCTCGTCATTGAACCAGACAAGATTGGCGCGGTCTTTCACATGCGCGAAAACATCCCGATGTGCGCGATTGGCGATGGCGAGCGTTTTCGCATCACGAAAAATATTCAGCTTGTCGCGATAATAAGTCTCAACACCCCCATGCCATGGGGCATGTTCGGGGTAAAGATTGGTCAATACGCCAATTTCAGCTGCATGATCGAAATCTGCGAGTTGATAAGAGGACAGTTCAAACACCGTCCAATCACGTGCAGGCTTTTCGCTGAGCGCCGCCACACCGACATTGCCCAGCAGTTTGGCGTCAAAACCACCTTTAACCAGCAGATGGTGGATGAGGCGCGAGACGGTGCTTTTGCCCTTGGTGCCGGTGACCGCAATGGTGCGCGCTTGCGGATGCGCTTCAAACCAGAGGTTCGTGCCCGATGTGAAGCGCGTGCCTTTGGCTTTCGCTTGCGCAATCTCCTGACGATACAGGCTGATGCCGGGGCTTTTTACCACAAGCGCAAAGCGCCCGCTGATGAGCGCGTCTTTCGCGGCATCACCTGTGAGGCACTCAAGACCCGCAGGCGCATCACTGATCGGTGTGTCATTCAAAATGACGAGCGTCAGATCGGGGCGTGTTTCTTTGAGATGGACGAGGGCGGCTTGTCCTTCGCGACCATAGCCCCAGATTGCTGCTTCAGAGGAAGCCATTCAGCATCTCCTCGTAGCGCTTGGGCAGATAATGCTGCGGCGATGGCACCATCAGCTCGGCCCAGATCTGTTTGGGGTCGGGCATGAGCGCGAGCAAACGCACGGCGAGTTGGCGCACAAGTTTGGCGTCTTTCCATTCAGGCTTGTCTGCCAGCATCAGCAAGGCTGCGCCAGACTCCGCGAGTTCGCCGACACATTCCCATGGCTTGTGACCCGACAGGCCCATCAATTCTTCATAGCCTGCCAGCTGGCTTTCATCTTCAAGCAGATTGCCGCCAAAAATAGTTTCAAGCCGCGCGCGCGGCATGTGATTGGCGAGCATCAAAAAAGTGAAGCGGCATTTGGGGCACTCGCGGCACCAGCGTTTGGGCTCTTCCTTCGGGCGCAATTGAAAGGCGCGATTGCAGCTGGTGAAAGCGCCGTCATAAAGACTGGTGCGCGCCATCAGGCTCGCAATATGGGCTTCCGACAATGGGCGCAGCAGCGAGAAATAGGAGAGCTGATTGTCGATATAGCGTGCGACATAATCCGACAGCGCCACTTCCATGCCGCTTGTCTTGGAAAACTGGTGATTGATCTCGCGGCCATCGCGCGAGAGATTCCCCTGATCGGCAGAGCGCTCATTTGACAAGATCACCGCATCAAAGCCATGCACGAATGCAGAGGCCAGCGCGATGAAAGAAACAATCGCCGTAATCGGCACATGGCCATTGAGCGCGCCTTGTTCATTCAGCGCGAAAAGTTTTTCGTCCAAATGCCGCTCGACGCGAATGAAAGGTAGGCCGGAGGCTTGCGCGCAATCGAGGATCGGTTTTTTCGGATTGACCGCAAAAAGCGCCATCGGCTCTTTCGCGGCTTTCAGGATTTCCAGCGAGACGAGAGAATCCTTGCCGCCGCCAATCAGCACTGCCGAGCGGCGCGCGAGGGGCGCATGCACAGCCTGCGGCTGCACCGCGCCACCGGTGCCAAAATTCACATGGCCCGCAATGCGCACATTGTTGCGCACACCGAATTCACCCAAGCCATCGATATAGAGATTTTCAAAGAAGCGGCGTTGACCCTCGTCGGGGTTCACCCCTGCAAAGCCGATCTCGGGTGGCAGGAAGGCTTTGTAATAGGAAACACCTGCGACCAAGCTCAGCGCCTCAAGCGCAGCCTCGAAACCGGGGCGCAAGGCAGAGCCAATGGCAGGCAGGGGCGCGTTGAAAGCGATGGTCTCGCGAAAATCCGGACCGCCCTCATAAGCGTATAGAAGATCGACCTCGCCCGCTTCATCGCGGGTTTCGAACCCGGCGAAATCAAACCGGCGCGGTTTTGGGGTGCGGGAAAAGTCGCTCATCGGTCTTTGGGGTTACAGCCTCGCCGTTTTGTGTCAAGCGCAGGTGTGGGCCAGGTCACGGGGTCCAGAAGTTGAGGATCCTAAATGCTGTCACCTTTGATGAACCTGTTGCGCTCATGGATGCGCCCACCGGCTCCCCATCCGCTGCTGCTCAAGGCCAATGACAGCTATAATGTCTATGAGGTCGCCAAATGGCGCTCCGCTATCCAGAGCGCGGGCTATTTCGAGCGCCATCTGCTGACCACCCTGCAATTTGACGACCGCGCGGCCCTTTTGAGCCACTCCTTGTCGCTGGCCCCCCAAGAGGGGCTGGTGCTGGAATTCGGCGTGGCGGGGGGGGAATCCATCCGCCAGATCGCCGCCGAGCGGACGGGCCCGATCTATGGTTTCGACTCCTTCGAGGGCCTGCCTGAGGATTGGTTCGGCTATCTCCGCAAGGGTTTTTTCGCGCAAGAACTGCCCAAGGTCCCCGACCATGTCAGCCTCATCAAAGGCTGGTTTTCGGACACTTTGACCGGCTTTTTGGCCCAAAACCCGGGTCCGGTGGCCTTTTTGCATGTCGATAGCGACCTTTATTCCTCGGCTGATTACATCTTCCGGTCGCTGGAAGGGCGCATCGTGCCGGGCACCATCGTGCTGTTTGACGAATATTGGAACTACCCCGGCTGGCGGCAGCATGAGTTCAAGGCGTTCCGCGAATTCATCGCGCGCACCGGCCTGACCTATCGCTATGAAGGCTTTGTGCCGACCGCCCACCAGGTCTGCGTGGTCATCGGCGCCTGATTGACTCGAAAGGCCCCAGCCCCTAGAAACCGCCCCATCGGCGCCCTTCGGGGCGTTTGATATTTAACGCACCCGTGGCCTCTCCCCCGCTTTAGGTAGAGAGACCTGTCGGCCCTTCGGGGCAGAGGAGGGCGCGTTCCTCCCATAAGCTGGAGGGACGCGGATTTGGGCGACGCTTCCGGCCTCACGGCCGCCGACGCGCGCGCCCTGCCGTTCCTTCTGGCTTCGTTTGTTTGAAGTTGATCAGAGGAACCGCGATGACGAAGCGCGCAGAATCCAAGTATAAAATTGACCGTCGTATGGGCCAGAACATCTGGGGCCGTCCGAAGAGCCCTGTGAACCGTCGTGAATACGGTCCGGGCCAGCACGGTCAGCGCCGCAAGGGCAAAATGTCTGACTTCGGCACGCAGCTGCGCGCCAAGCAGAAGCTCAAGGGCTATTACGCCAACATCTCTGAAAAGCAGTTCCGCCGCTACTATCAGGAAGCGGTGCGCATGAAGGGCGATGCCGGCGACAACCTGATCGGTCTGCTCGAGCGTCGTCTCGATGCGGTCATCTACCGCGCCAAGTTTGCGCCGACGCCGTTTGCTGCGCGTCAGTTCGTGAACCACGGCCACATCAAGGTGAACGGCCGTCGCGTCAACATTTCTTCTTATCAGGTTCGCATCGGCGATCTGATCGAAGTCAAGGATGCGTCGAAGCAGCTCGCCATCGTGCTGGAATCGGTTGCCCTCGCTGAGCGTGACGTGCCCGATTATTACGAAGTCGATCATTCCAAGATGACGGCCAAGATGACCCGCATCCCGCTGCCGGCGGACGTGCCCTATCCGGTCGTCATGGAACCGAACCTCGTCATCGAATTCTATTCGCGCTAATCCTGATTAGCGGAAGATTTGAAAAGGGCGGCTCTTGGGCCGCCCTTTTTTTCACTCAATTTCAAAAAGGCTATGACGATGAGCGAAGAAACAGTGCGCGACAGCAATGGGACGATTTTGAACGAGGGCGATAGCGTGACCCTCATCAAGGATCTCAAGGTCAAGGGCACGTCCGTCACGCTCAAGCGCGGCACGCTCGTCAAAAACATTCGCCTCACGGGTGATCCGGCCGAGATCGAATGCAATGCGGAAAAGGTGAAGGGGCTTGTCCTGCGCACCGAGTTTTTGAAGAAAGCCTGAGGCACGGGCGCATCGCCCCGTTTTTGCGCGGCGGGCATTTCGTTTATACTGACCACAGCCGGGCCCGCGGGCTCGCAAGAACAAGAATCACGGGAGATAGAGCATGACGACTTTGGGTTTCATCGGCACCGGCGGCATGGGTGTCGGCATGGCGGCCAATCTGATCAAGGCGGGCTATAAGCTCGTCATCACCGATCTCAACCGCGCCCAATGCGCGCCGCTTGAGGCACAGGGCGCCGTGTACAAAGACTCGCCCAAGGCGATTGCCGAATCCTGCGAGATTGTTTTGTCCATGCTCCCGCATAATGCGGCGGTCGAAGCTGTGGGCCTTGGCAA
>CANGFE010000097.1 GCA_947453155.1 Beijerinckiaceae bacterium
ATACCCATGGTCTTGTTGCGCAAGCTCGCCGTGAGCCGATAGGGCGCTCGCGCCCAGTCGCCCGCGCGCAAATAGCGCTCGGCTGCTGATAATTCACGCACGGTGTTGAGCACCAAGCCAAAGGCCGTATCGGCGGTTTCATCTGTGAGGACATCGGGCGTATTCGTGACCATTATGCCGCGCGCTGCTGCGGCATGTGCATCAATCGTGTCGTAGCCGACGCCATGATTGGCGATGAGTTTCAGCTTGGGCAGGCGCGCCATCAGCGCATCATCTGTTGCGAAGGACATGCCATGGGCGAGGATCGCGCCCGCGGTGACAATGGCCTCAATGCGCGGCGCCACGTCGTTCAGAAAAGCTTGCGGGTCTTTGGCCTCCCACAAGCGATGTAAAGAGTAGCGCGATTGCAAGGGTGCAATGACGGAATCGGAGAGACGCACAGGCATCAAAATATCGGTCATCTGCGTCTCTCCATTCTTTCGTGTCCGTGCAATCAGTTCTTCGGAATATTCGCTTTGGTGATGACATCGCCCCATTTGACAATGTCGCTCTCCAATTGCTTGGCGAGCTGGGCGCCAGCAAGAGCCTTGGCTTCAATGCCGAGTTCCAGCAGTTTGCGCTTGATCTCATCTTCCGCAATCACTTCCGCAATCGTCTTTTGCATTTTGGCAATCACATCTGCCGGCGTGCCAGCGGGGGCAAAGATCGCATTCCACGAGGTCACATCATAGCCGGGCACGCCTGCTTCTGCGGCGGTGGGCAGATTGGGTGTGACAGGCGAACGTGTCGGGCCGGATGAGGCAAGGGCGCGGACTTGCTTGTCATCAATCATGCTCTTCAGCGACGAATAGGAATCAATCATCAGATCCACATCGCCTCGTGTGAGCGAGAGCATCAGATCAGGCGTGTTGCGGAAAGGCACGATGCGGAAATCAAGACCCGTCGCCGATTTCAGCAATTCCGCCGAGAGATTTTGCGTCGAGCCCACGATTACCGTGCCGACATTCATCTTGCCGGGATTGGCTTTGCCGTAATCGATGAAATCTTTCAGCGTCTGGTAGCGCGACTTGGCGTCCGTCGCGAGAATGAAATCGAAGAAGCCGAGCGTCGAGACAGGGGTGAAATCCTTCACCGGATCAAAACGCAATTCCTTGAACATATTCACGCTGACGGCCGTGCCGTTGGAGAAGAGCGCGAGCGTATAGCCGTCCGTGCCACCTGCCAGAACCGCGCGCGCTGCATTGATGCCGCCGGGGCCGGGCTGGTTTTCAATGACAAAGCGCTGGCCGAGCTTGTCGCCCAAACGCTCGGTCACAATGCGTGCGGTAATATCGGCCACACCGCCCGCGCCAAAGGGCAGGATCAGGCGGATGGGCTTGTTCGGCCAAGCTGCATTTTGCGCGAAAGCAGGCGTGGACAGCGCGGCTGCGCCCATCAATGCCGTGAAATGGCGGCGGGTGACATGAGACATGCGATTGGCTCCTGAAATGCGTTTCCTCAATGCCAAGCGCAACACAAAGGCGGCTTCAGCGCAAATGCATGAATTTCATATTTTCTTTATCAGCCTCGCTGACGCGCGGAATCATGCCATTTGCCGAGCAGCGCGCGGTTCACAAAATCGAGAACAAGCCAAATCGCAATGCCCGCCACCGAGATCAGCGCAAGGGCTGCAAACATGCGCGGTATGTTGAGACGATAGCCAGCCTCCACAATGCGATAGGCCAGACCCGCGCCTTGGCCCGAGGCGCCCGCTGCAATCTCAGCCGCAATAGCGCCAATCAGCGCGAGTCCGCCCGCAATACGCAAGCCGCCCAGAAAATAGGGCAGAGCCGAGGGTAGGCGCAGCAGGCACATTTGCTGCCAGCTGCTTGCGCCATAAAGATCGAAGAGGTCGCGCAGATTGTGGTCGGTGGAGGAGAGGCCCAGCGCCGTATTCGAAAGAATTGGGAAGAAGGCGACAAGAAAGGCGCAGGCCAACACGGCTGTATCGGCATCAAGATAGATGAGCAGCAGAGGTGCGATGGCAATGATCGGCGTCACCTGCAAAATCACCGCAAGAGGAAAGAAGCTGCGCTCGAGCCATGTCCATTGCGCGAAGAGAATGGCGAGCGCCACGCCGATGCTGGTGGCCAGCGCCAGCGCCAGCGCCGTGATGCGCAATGTCACCCAGAGCGATGCTGAGAGCAGGCTCCAATCTTCACGCAAAGTAGACAGGATCAGCGAGGGCGCCGGCAGCACATAAGGCGGGATGGCCTGCACATGCACAACACCCTCCCATGCGCCAAGCAAAGCGAGAAAGACGATCAATGGCAAAAGGCGGTTCATGCGCCCTCCATCGCCGCTTCAAGCGCGCGTGAGGCTTTGGCGCAAGCCTCCAGATAAGGCGCGCTCAAGCGAAACTCTTCTGTGCGTGCTTCGGGCGCGGCGACATGAATGGTTTCAACAATACGACCGGGGCGTGGTGCGAAAACACAAATGCGGCTTGAGAGAAAGGCGCTCTCATAGACGGAATGGGTGACGAAGATCACCGTCATGCCGAGCTCGGCTTGCAGGCTCAACAAATCGCGGTTGAGCCGGTGTCGTGTGATTTCATCCAGCGCTGCAAAGGGCTCGTCCATCAGCAGGAGGGTTGGCTGCATCACCAAGGCGCGTGCAATCGAGGCGCGCATTTTCATGCCGCCCGATAATTCGCGCGGCATGTGCTGGGCAAAATCAGCAAGGCCAACACGTGCAAGTGCGGCTTCAATCTTCGGCCGCGCCTTGGCGCTTGAAATGCCCTTTAGGCGCAGCGGCAGAAAGACATTGTCGAAGACATTGGCCCAAGGCATCAAAGTCGGGTCTTGAAAAACAAAGCCAATATCGTGCTTGCGGTCATCCCAAGTGAGCTGGCCCTGATCAGCGCGCTCTAAACCCGCAATGACGCGCAAGGCCGTAGATTTTCCGCAGCCGGACGGTCCCAGAAGCGAGACAAATTCACCGCGCGCTATGTCGAGATCAAGATGATCAAGCGCGCGTGTGCCATTGGCAAAAGTCTTGCCGATTGCGCTGAGAGAAAGAAGCGTCACTTCGTTTCCAGTCCCACGCGCTTGTTGACGAATTGCAATGTATAGGCGCGGCGATAATCAATGCCCGCTTTCACCACGGCTGATTTCACCATTTTATCAAAAAAGCTTTTCTGGCGCTCGTCCGTCATCGCCCCAATGCCGAGGCTCTTGCTGTCGCCGGAATCAACAATGCCATATTCCTTCATCTTGGCGATGGAATAAGCGATCTGCTCGGCGCTCATATCGGGATTGTCGCGGCGGATGAGGTCATTGGCTTTGGCATTGTTGCCGTGCAGATAATTCACCCAACCGATGATCGATGCATCCACGAAGCGCTGCACGAGATCAGGGTTCTTCGCAATCAGATCGGCGCGCGTCTCAATCGTTGTCGAATAAGTGTCAAAGCCGTGATCGGCGAGCAGAAAAACATTCGGCTTGAAGCCGGCCTGTTTTTCAATCGCGAAAGGTTCGGCAGTGACATAGCCCTGCTGCACTGATTGCTTATTGGCGATGAAAGGGCCAGCGTTGAAATTATACGGGCGCAGATCGGCGTCGCGGAAACCGAATTCCATTTTGAACCACGGGAAGGACGCGGCGACGAAATCCTTGCCGAGATAAATCGGCGCGCCGATGAGATCTTTGAACGTGTCGCGTCCCTGTCCCGGATGCGACATGAAGACCTGGGGATCTTTCTGGAACATGGCGGCAATCACAACGGTTGGCACATTCTGCTCAACCGCGGCAAAGGCCTGAATCATATTGCCGCCCATAACGAATTCGAGGCGGCCTGTGGGCAGCATGAGGCGCGTGTTGGATTGCGGTCCGCCTTGGACGATCTCAACATCAAGGCCATATTTGGCATAAGTGCCGTCAGCGACCGCCTGATAGAAGCCGCCATGTTCGGCCTGTGCCAGCCAATTCGTGCCGAAACGCACCTTGTCAGCAGCTTGTGCCGACAGGCTGCCTGCCAGAAACAGGGCTGCTGCCCGAACCATCATGCTCATTTGTTGGCTCCACTTTGTCTGCCCAATGTGGCGCTCTGTGAGCCAAAGTCCAGAGCCTCGTCATTGCGAGGAGCAAAGCGACGAAGCAATCCATAGCCGGGGCGCTTATAGCGAAAGATCAGTGCTATGGATTGCCGCGTCGGGCTCGCGCCCTCCTCGCAATGACGAGCGGGAGTTGCCCGGCTTGTGTGGGCCAGATAGTTTCTTCCCCGAAAGGTCTCTCACCCATGTTGCCGACCCATTACTGGACCGAACTTGCCTGGACCGATTTCGACTCCCTCGATCTGGAGAAGATTATCGCTGTCCTGCCGGTGGCAGCTGTTGAACAGCACGGGCCGCATCTGCCTTTAGGCACGGATACTTTCATCATGGAGGGCTATCTGGAGCGGGTGGTGGATCGCCTGCCGGAGGATTCGCCCGTTCTCTTCCTGCCCATCCAGACCATCGGCAAGTCGGATGAACACAATGCCTTCCCCGGCACGCTCACGCTCTCTGCCGAGACGGCGACCCGTGCCTGGATCGAGATTGGCGAAAGCCTGCATCGTGCAGGCGTGCGCAAAATGGTCTTGCTCAATTCGCATGGCGGTAATGTCGCGGTGATGGATCATGTCGCGCGCGAATTGCGCCGTCGCTTCACCATGTTTGTCGTCATTTGCTCGTGGACGCGGTTTGGCTATCCGGATGATCTCTTTACCGCGCCAGAGCGAGCCCATGGCATTCATGCGGGCGATATTGAAACGTCCCTGATGATGGCTTTCCGTCCCGATCTGGTGCGCGAAGAAGAAGTCGCGGATTTCCCAAGCGCCAATGCGGAAATGGAGCGCTCCTTCACCTGGCTGCGCGCGCATCATGGCGTGGGCTTTGGCTGGCTGTCACAAGATCTATCGCCCTCGGGCGCAATGGGCAATGCGCAAGACGCAACCCTCCAAAAGGGCGAGGCGAGTGCCGATTATGGCGCGACGGCCTTCATCGAATTGCTGCAAGACATTCAGGCTTTTGATCTTGCGCGTCTCGCTGATGGCCCGCTCGACTAAAGCGCTTTTTCAAATTTCAGCGCAGCTGAGCCATCTTCATACCAATCGTCTTCGCGCCCGATCAGTCGATAGCCATTCTTCTTATAGAGCTTGATCGCGCGCGGATTATCAGCGCGCACTTCCAAAGCAAACAGAGTGCATTTGCGCTTTTTGGCAAGCTGTTCGCTCGCCTCCAGCAGCAATCGTCCGACACCGCGCTTGCCGCAGCTCTTGTCCACCGCGATGGAATAAAGCCGCCCGATTTTTGAACCTTTACGCAACCCCACCAGCGCATAACCGGTGATGATCTTGCTCTCTTCCGCCACAATCATGCCGGCTGACGGCACTTGCATATAGCGGCGCAAAGATTGGCGTGAGAGCTGGTCGGAATTGAACACGCTCCATTCGATCTCGGTCACACGATCGAGATCAGACAGCCGCGCTTTGCGAATGGTGGCTTTCGCCTTTATTCCGCGCGCCACGGGAAGGTCCATGTTTCTGTGAGTGCACGCGAGCCGATGCGCAAAAAGGCCCGCAGATCGCCGCTTTGTCCCGGTGCCAGCTGCACATCAAAGGCCGCGCGGAAACCGCCGGTCTGCGGATTGACTTGCACGAAAGAACGCGAAATCTCGCCTGCTGTTGTTGAGGCGACCACTTCCACCGCTTCGGGCTGTGTTTGGAAATAGCGCAATTCACCGCCGGCAAAATCAACGATGAAGCGGCGCGAGCCTGGCAAGACAGGTTCGGACGAGCCGAAAGCGCGCGGTGGTGTCTGGAAGGTCGCAATGGCGCGGCCGTTGGGTGACAGGCGGCGCATGTCGAGGCTTGATGTGATGCGCCATGACAAAGTGATCGGCTTGCCTGCTTCGACAGGCGCTTTGGGCACCCATGCGGCGAGCACATTGTTTTGCGCATCATCTTTGGCCGGCATTTCGATCAGATCAATTTGCCCTTCACCCCAATTATCGCGCGGCTCCACCCAATAGGACGGGCGCAATTCATAATTGAGTTCGAGATCTTGATAATGCTCAAACGTGCGGTCGCGTTGCATCAGGCCAAAGCCCTTCACATCGCGATCCACGAAAGATGAGATTTCTTGGCGCGCAGGATTGCGCAACGGCCGCCACAGCCATTCGCCAGAACCTGTATTGATGAGAAGGCCATCGGAATCATGCAGCTCAGGGCGCCAATCGCCTGAGATGCGCCGATCATTTTCGCCCGTCAGGAACATGGAAGAGAGTGGCGCGAGACCAAGCTTGTGAATGGGACGGCGCGGATGCAGCGTCGCCGACACATCGAGCGAGGATTCAATGCCCGGCACAAAATCGAAACGATAGGCGCCCGTCACTGTTTCGCTGTCGAGCAGCGCATAAAACGTCACGCGCTCCGTGTTGGCTTCGGGCGTCTCCACCCAGAACTCGATGAATTGCGCAATGTCTTCGCTCTCCATGCCGGGGTTCACGGCGAGGCCAAGGGCGGAGAGTCCATAGCGCTGGCCGCGGCCGAGCAGACGGAAGGCATTATTGCCCAAAAAGGCGATGGCTTCGTCATGCACGCGCGGATCATTCAGCGCGTAATGCAGGCGAAAGCCTGCGAAGCCCAGATTCACGGGCAGCGGCTTGTCGAACTTGGTGCGGCCGTAATCAAACAGATTGGCGGCATAGGGGATCGGCGTCGCAATGCCCTCGCGGATCAGATTGACCGTCACCGGGCGTCGGAAGACGTGGCCCAGATGAAAGGCCTGCAGCCGGAAGGGCGAGCTGTTCAGCGCGGCGCGGTCGGGCTTGAAGCGGATGTCGCGCCAGGCCTCATAATCCAGCTTCTGGATCGCATCGGGCAGGGCGGCGGCTGGCGCGTAAGGCGCGGCGGCGAGTTCGCGGGCGCGGCGCTGCACGTCTTCAAAGGCAAATTTGGCCGGCTTCTGCTGCGGGGCCTGCGCCAAGGCTGTGGATAGGCCAGACGGCAGGGCAGCCAAGCTTAGAGCCGAGCTCGCAAGCAGTGTGGAAAGTCCGCGGCGGGTCAGATGCGGCATGTTTGCCTTCATTTAAGGCGCAAAATCGCGCTGGTCTCCACGAGGTAAAGCCGTTTCAGCGGAGCTGCAAGCGGCCTTTCCGTCGCGTCGTCCTGTGGTTTTTGCAACACGATCCTAACAATGCGCAAAGATTCCGGCTTAGGGGGCAAAATAACTCTTGCACCCCCTGAAGGAATCCATATTTTCCGCCTTGCCCAAATCGCACGTGCCTGTGGTCGTGTGTCGGTTGGCGGGGATCCGGACAAGAGGCCGGTCACTCGTCAGTAAAAAACCGGCAGCCGGAGCGAACCGGCGAACCCCGCCAAA
>CANGFE010000098.1 GCA_947453155.1 Beijerinckiaceae bacterium
CACGGCATTGATCGTTTCAAAGCGCGGGTGAGCACCTGCCGTGAGCGCTTTGTAAAGGCTCTCACGACCAAGGCCGGATTGCGTTGAGATTTGTGTCATGCCGCGCGCGCGTGCGACATCGCCAAGGGCTGCGATAAAAATATCCGGATCAGAGTCTTCAGCAGCTGCGGTCAAATATTCCGCAATGACATCGAGATCATCGAGATAATCTGCGGGATCGAAGCGGGCAAAACGCGTTGTCATTGGTTTTCCTCCCGCCAGATACGCGCGAGCTCTTTCGCGCGTGTAATGTCACGCGACTGGCTGTCTTTGTCGCCTCCGGTCAGCAGGAGATAAATCGTCAGTCCCGTTCGCATGAAATAAATCCGGTACCCTGGTCCGATATGAACACGCATTTCGGAAATGCCATCTCCCACGGATTTGCAATCTCCGAAATATCCCGATGCTGCTTGACGCAAGCGAAGCAAAATCCGCGCTTTGGATTTTGCGTCCCTCAGTCCCGTGAGCCAACGGTCGAAATCTGATGAGCTGAAAATTTCAAACATAGTATGTATCCAAATAGATACAATTGCAAGTCTTGAAAAGAAGGCCTTATCTCACCTCGATGGGCGGCTGCAGGCAACAAAAAAGGCGGCCCAAGAGCCGCCTTCTTTATTTCGTGTTGAAATCCAGCCTTACGCCGGTTCCAAAAACTTCTCGGCCTGCTGCAAGTCAACGCTCACGAGCTGCGAGACGCCGCGCTCTGCCATGGTCACGCCGAACAGACGATCCATGCGCGCCATCGTGATCGGATTATGCGTAATCGTCACGAAACGCGTGTCGGTGCGGCCGCGCATAGCTTCCAACAGATCGCAGAACCGTTCGACGTTCGCGTCGTCGAGCGGTGCGTCCACTTCGTCCAGCACGCAGATCGGCGAGGGGTTCGTCAAGAACACCGCGAAGATCAGCGACATGGCGGTCAGCGCCTGTTCACCACCCGAGAGCAAAGTCATGGTCTGCGGCTTCTTGCCCGGCGGACGGGCGAGAATTTCCAAGCCTGCTTCAAGCGGATCTTCGCTCTCAATGAGCTGCAATTCGGCCGAGCCGCCGCCAAACAGCGAGGTGAACAGCTCTTTGAAATAGCCATTCACCTTTTCAAAGGCTTCAACCAGACGTTCGCGGCCTTCTTTATTGAGGCTCTGGATCGCGAGGCGAAGCTTGCGGATCGCTTCGGTCAGATCATCACGCTCGGTGATCATCTCGCCCGCTTTGGTTTCGATTTCCAGCAGCTCTTCGTCAGCGCGCAGGTTCACAGACCCCAAACGCTCGCGATCGGCTTTCAGCTGCTCAACCGTTTTTTCAACGCTGGCAGCATCCGGCAGTTCCTGACCTTCTTCAATGCCAGCAAGAGCGGCCACGCCATGGGGCTCACATTCGAGGTCGGTCGCAATATCTTTCAAAAGATTTTCGCGACGCTCGCGCAGAGCTTCCACACGCGCTTCGGTGCGGGCGCGCTCTTCACGCGCTTGGCTCATGGCATCAATCGAGGCACGCGCCATGCGGTCGGCTTCGCCCAGATCATTTTCAGCCGAGGCGCGCTTGTCAGAGGCTTCTTTGCGGTTTTCTTCCGCCAAGCCGATCTGATCCATGAGGGCGCGACGCTGCTGGATGAATTCATTCGGCGCTTCAGCGAGAACCATTTGTTCTTCGCGCGTTTCTTCCATTCGAGCTTGAATTTCTTCAATCTGCTCGGTGGCTTTGCCACGGCGCTCGTTCCACGAATTGCGCTCCAGCTCGATTGCTTCACGGCGACGCTGGCGGGCTTCGGCTTCACGCGCCAAGCCCTGCACGGCGGCACGCGCTTCGGCAGCGTGAGCACGATGCTGGCCGGCTTCGGCGCGTGCGCGCTCGAGCTTGTTGACCATGGATTGCGTGGCAGCGAGGCTGTTCAGCGCATCCTGTGCTTCGGTCTTCTTGACCAAAGATTCATCGCGGTTTTCAGCAAAGCGGGTGACGCTTTCTTCGAGCGCGGAAATACGGGTGGCAATTTGCGCACGCGTGCGCTCAGCAACCGAGAGCTTTTCGCGCGCTTCTTCGACACCGCGCTGGGCAGCACGTGCTGTCTGGCGCGCATTCATTTCTGCGACGCTGGCTTCGCGCAATTCTGCTTGGGCAGCTTCAGCAGCCTGCTTGGCAACATTGGCCGCTTCGCGCGCTTCCGTTGCTTCCGCTTTCAAATCACCAAGGCGGTTCTTTTCAGCCAAGCGGCGCGCGGCAGGGGTGGGCGCTTCAGCAGCCGCCGTAAACCCATCCCAACGCCAGAAATCGCCTTCTTTCGAAACGAGACGCTGGCCGGGGCGCAGGCGCTTTTGCAGCTGTGCGCCTTCGCTCTTCAGCACAATGCCGATCTGCGACAGGCGACGCGCCAGAACAGCCGGTGCCTTCACCACATCCGAGAGCGGACGCACGCCCATGGGCAGCGTTGCATCATTGGATTCATCCGAGGCCTGACCCCAATGGGCAGGAGCCGACGGATTGGTCGATGCATCGAGATCATCGCCAAGCGCTGCACCAAGGGCTGCTTCATAGCCCTTCTCAACCGTGATCTCGTCGACAACGGGGGGCCACAAATCGCCCGAGGCTGTGTTGAGCAGATTGGAAAGCGTGCGCACTTCGGTTTCGAGGCGCTGGGCGCGGCGCTCAGCTTCTGAGAGCGGGAAGCGCGTGGCTTGTTCCTGTTCGCGCGCGGCCGTGTGGCGCGATTCAGCCGACATCATCGCTTCTTCAAGCGAGGCGGCATTTTCCGACGCTTCTTCAAGCGCCATGGCCAGTGTTTCGATCTCTTCGTCAGAGGCCGCGCCGCCCTTCAGCTGCGCGAGTTCTGTCGCAACCTTGCGCCATTCGGCATCAAAACGCTCATAGCGTTGCGTCTCTTCGCGTAGGGCTGCTTCAAGCGCATTGCGGCGCGCATTGAGATCGGCAATCGCGGCCTGCGCTTCGGTCAGCTCG
Organism: Beijerinckiaceae bacterium; assembly: GCA_947453155.1. Taxonomy (GTDB): domain Bacteria; phylum Pseudomonadota; class Alphaproteobacteria; order Rhizobiales; family Beijerinckiaceae; genus Terripilifer. The sequence continues at coordinate 2,989 of CANGFE010000098.1, forward strand.
CGCTCGGCATCCGCCAGCGCGCCTTCCGTATCAGCAAGCTTTTCCTTAGCGGCAAATTCGGCTTCCGCCGCATTTTCATTCGCCTCGTCGATTTCGCCAGCTTCGCCATCAAGACGGGCGAGAACGCCAGCGGCATCTTCAATCAACGCCATTTCGCGCTCGAGATCGCGCGTCAATTGCGCGAGGCGGCGCTCGAGTTCGGCAGCGCGCTCTTGCGCACGGCGTTCTTCGACTTCGAGTTGGTCGCGCGCCAGAATGAGGCGCTGCAAAGCAGCACCCGCTTTGGCTTCTTCATCACGAAGGCCGGGCAGTGAATGGGCGGCAATGGCTTGCAAGCGCGCGGCTTCCGCTTGCAAGCGCGTGCGCTCAACCACTTCGCTGGTGTCGTCTTGCAACTTGCGCTCGCCCTCGGAGAGAGCGGTCGTCACATCGCGCCAGCTGATATGGTAGAGAAGAGCTTCATTGCGGCGAATGTCGCCCGCGAGATTTTTGTAGCGTGTCGCCTGACGGGCCTGACGCTTCAAGCTCTCAAGCTGGCTGTCGACTTGCTTGATGACGTCTTCGAGACGCAGCAGATTTTCTTCCGCGCCCTTTAGGCGCAGTTCCGCTTCATGGCGGCGCGAATGCAGACCCGAAATGCCGGCGGCTTCTTCGAGAATACGGCGGCGCTGTTGGGGCTTGGCCGAAATGATTTCACCAATGCGGCCTTGGCCGACCATCGCGGGCGAGCGTGCGCCTGTGGAGGCATCTGCAAAGAGCAGCGTCACATCCTTGGCGCGCACTTCCTTGCCGTTGAGGCGATAGGTCGAGCCCTGTTCGCGTTCAATGCGGCGCGAGACTTCGATCAGATCGGCATCGTTGAAAGCAGGCGGCGCGGAGCGATCCGAATTGTCGAGAACGAGCGCGACTTCTGCCGTGTTGCGGGCCGGGCGATTTCCGGACCCTGAGAAGATCACGTCATCCATGCCGGAGGCGCGCATATTCTTGTAGGAGTTTTCGCCCATCACCCAGCGCATGGCTTCGACAAGGTTGGACTTGCCGCAACCATTCGGGCCCACAATGCCAGTCAGGCCGGGCTCGATCTGAAAATCTGTCGCTTCACAAAAACTCTTGAAGCCGACAATGCGCAGACGGTTGAACTTCATGGGAACGCTGAACCCTCACAAGGAAGCGGTCCCCGAGGGCGCAGCAGCCCCCGAGGAAACACCCTAAAGCGTCACACGCGGGGTCGCGGTTCAAGCTTGGGCGCGCCTTTTCCTGTGCAAAGGTCGACTTATCCAGCCAAAACGGGCCGGTTTCCTCAGCCCTTGATCAGCGGGTCGATGATTTTCGCAAATTCCGCCAAGGGGATGGACCCGTTCACCTTCTTCCCGTTGATGAAGAAAGTGGGCGTCGAATCGACCTTGAATTCCTTGGCGCCACGGTCACGGACCGCATTCACATTGTCATAGAGCGCCTTGTCACGCAGGCATGATTCGAAGGTCTGCTGCGTCATGCCTGTCTGGCGGATGACGCTCTGGAGGCCTTCCAGCGGCTTGTCGGTGAAGGCCCATTTCGGCTGCTGGGCGAAGAGCAATTCGACCACAGCTTCGCGCTGAGCATCGCCCGCGCAGCGCGCCAGCATGAAGCCGGCTGTTGCCAGCGGATCGAAAGGGAATTCGCGCAACACAAAGCGGACCTTGCCGGTGTCGATATAGGTCTTCTTCAATTCCGGCCATGTCTCATTGTGGAAATGCGCGCAATGCGGACATGTCATGGAGGCATATTCAATCATTGTGACCGGCGCATCTTTCGAGCCGACCCACAGATCAGGCAAGGGGCTTGGCTGCATCAATTGCGCCATCGGCATATCGCCGGCTGATTGCGCAAAGCTAGCTGAGGGCAGGGCCGCCCATGCACCACCCGCGGCAAGCGTCTGCAAAAGGGCGCGGCGGTTGGTGGTCATGTCACGTGTCATGTTGGGCTGGTCCTGTTTCGCTAAAGATCAAATTCCGCTGGAATGTGGCAAGATGAGGGATGATGCGCAAGGGCAGGTATCACATCGCGCTTTTGGCGCGTTTCTCCGCCAGCACGCGCTCGCCGAGCCGTGTCAGCGCATCACGCAGGCCTTCATCTTGAATGGTCGCGGCTTCTTCTGCCGCCATTTGTCGCGCCACAGGGTCGGGCGCGGGCTTGGCGCGTGTGGGCTTTTTCATCTTGCCGACGGGGCCTTGGCGCAGCAGCAATTTGCCAACACAGCGCCAGCCCAGATGCGTGTTGACGCGTTCAATGATCGTCGCGCCCACATGCTGCAATTCAATCGCAAAACCGCTTTCCACCCGCACGATGAGCGAGGCGGGCTCGACATCACCGGGCTCGGCCTTGGGCGCGCGTGTGGGCCATTGCAGTTTGATCGGCTCGCAAACGCGTGCCAGTCGCTCGCCGACAATCTCTTCCCAATTGAGAACAATGTCAGCCGCGCCAAACCCCTGCTTGGCCAGCACAGGATCCATCGCTTTGGCGGTGAGATCGGCCAGAGCAAAGGTTTTGGGGCGGCTGCGGGGCGGGATGGACATGGGCTCACTATTTAGCACGGGCTTTGGTGTGCGTCCTGCTTTTCGGATTGTCAGATTTTGCGCCAATCAGTGAGCTGCGTAGACCCCCACCCCGGCCCTCCCCTCGAGGGGGAGGGAGTTTTCTTGCATGGCCTTTACGACAAGCAATCAACATCGCACGCTGCATCAAATCCCCCTCCCCTTTGAGGGGAGGGGTTAGGGGTGGGGGTCTGCGCATATTTCGATTTTGGCGTTTCTTTCAGGCGCGCAAATCACTTAAGTTCACGCCATCCTCGCCCATGAGTGCCGCACGCGTGACTCCTTCTACCAAGCTTCTCAAATGGTATGACCGCCACCGCCGCCATCTGCCGTGGCGGGCGGCGCCCGGCGTTGTCGCTGATCCTTATGCGGTGTGGTTGTCGGAAATCATGCTGCAACAAACCACCGTGCAGGCGGTGAAGCCTTATTACGAAAAGTTTTTAGCTCTCTGGCCGGGGGTCGAAAATCTGGCTGCCGCTGAAAGCGATGATGTGATGCGCGCTTGGGCCGGGCTTGGCTATTATTCGCGCGCGCGCAATCTGCATGCCTGCGCCAAAACTGTGGCAAGCGAATATGGCGGGCGCTTTCCCGATACGGAAGAGGGTTTGCGCGCTCTACCCGGCATCGGGCCTTATACAGCCGCTGCCATCACCGCCATTGCCTTTGGCAAACGCGCTGTTGTGGTGGATGGCAATGTCGAGCGTGTGGTCACGCGCCTCTTCACCATCGAAGAACCGATGCCCAAGGCAAAGCCGCTCGTGCGCGAAAAAACCGATACGCTGACGCCGCACAAACGCGCGGGCGATTTTGCGCAAGCCATGATGGATTTGGGCGCAACGCTTTGCACACCGCGCCGTCCCGCCTGTTCGCTGTGCCCTTTGATGGAAGAATGTCAGGCGCGCAAAGACGGCCGCCAAGAAGAATTCCCCGTCAAAGCGCCGAAAGCCGAGCGCCCGTCACGCGCGGGTGCTGCTTTTTTCCTGCGCCGCAAAGATGGTTCTGTGCTGGTGCGCACGCGGCCCGACAAAGGCCTGTTGGGTGGCATGACGGAAATTCCGGGGACGGAATGGTCGAAAGATTTCCAATTAGCTGACGCGCTGGATCAGGCGCCTATTGTGGCCAAATGGAAAAAACTGCCGGGTCATGTCGAGCACGTCTTCACGCATTTTGCTTTGCGCTTGACTGTCTTTGTGGCGGTGACTGAGGCAAAAGCCCCAAAGGGCGCGCGCTTCGTCAAAGATCACGTGCTGGATGACGAGGCTCTGCCCAGCGTCATGCGCAAAATCATCGAACACGCGCGCAGTTTTGAGAAGTAGAGCCGTCATTGCGAGCAAAGCGAAGCAACCCAGAAGCCTCACGCGTTGCCTCTGGGTTGCTTCGTCGCTTTGCTCCTCGCAATGACGGATTTTAATAGCCTCGTCATTGCGAGGAGCCGCAGGCGACGCGGCAATCCATGGCGCTGATCTCGAAAGGTTGGTGCTATGGATTGCTTCGCATACGCTCGCAATGACGGGGGAGAGGGTGCGGTTTGTTGATAAATGCAGCTCGCGCCATGATGGATTTTAATAGCCTCGTCATTGCGAGGAGCCGCAGGCGACGCGGCAATATATAGCGCTGATCTCGAAAGGTTGGTGCTATGGATTGCTTCGCATACGCTCGCAATGACGGGGGAGAGGGTGCGGTTTGTTGATAAATGCAGTTCGCGCCGTGACGGATTTTAATAGCCTCGTCATTGCGAGGAGCCGCAGGCGACGCGGCAATCCATGGCGCTGATCTCGAAAGGTTGGTGCTATGGATTGCTTCGCATACGCTCGCAATGACGGGGGAGAG
>CANGFE010000099.1 GCA_947453155.1 Beijerinckiaceae bacterium
CGGGCAAAGGCCGCCTGACGATCAAGTTCGAAGGCGATGATGGCACGGTGATCGAGAAGGAAGTCTTCAAGTTCCCGGGCGCTGGTGTCGCTATGTCGATGTACAATCTCGACGAGTCGATCCGCGATTTCGCGCGCGCATCCTTCAACTACGGCCTCGCCCGCAAGTATCCGGTCTATCTGTCGACCAAGAACACGATTCTGAAGGCCTATGACGGCCGCTTCAAGGATCTGTTCCAGGAAGTCTTCGACGCTGAATTCGCCGGAAAATTCAAGACGCTCGGCCTGACCTATGAGCATCGCCTGATCGATGACATGGTTGCCTCCTGCCTGAAGTGGTCGGGTGGTTATGTCTGGGCTTGTAAGAACTATGACGGCGACGTGCAGTCGGATACGGCAGCACAGGGCTTCGGTTCGCTGGGTCTCATGACCTCCGTGCTGATGACGCCAGATGGCCAGACAGTTGAAGCCGAAGCCGCACATGGCACGGTGACACGTCACTATCGCGAACATCAGAAGGGCCGCGAAACCTCGACGAACTCGATGGCTTCGATCTTTGCTTGGACCCGTGGCCTCGCCCATCGCGCCAAGCTCGACAACAATGACGCGCTGATGAAGTTCTCGCTGACGCTGGAAAAGGTCTGCGTGGATACGGTGGAAGCCGGCTTCATGACCAAGGATCTGGCGCTGCTGGTTGGCGCTGACCAGAAGTGGCTCTCGACCACGGGCTTCCTCGACAAGATCGACGAGAACCTCAAGAAGGCGATGGGCCACTAAGCCTTTCCATCTTCAAACAGATTCCAAGGGCGGCCGAAGGGTCGCCCTTTTTCTTGCCTGATTCGTTCTGCTGCGTTTCAGCCAGATGCGCGACACGCTGTCTGGCTCGAGCTCGCAAGCTCGGCCGTTAAAAGCCGAAAAATAAGTATTTTACAGGACTTAGCTGTCATTCAGCTGGGCTATACACAGCCTCTGATTGCGTCATTGTATCGTCATGCGCACCCCGATATAAGGGCCTCGAAATGGACAAGGAGTCCTGAGGCATGGCAAGCGCGGACGCACTCGACGAGGCCTACAAGCCCTCCGACGATGAACCGTTTATGAGTGAGCGGCAGCGGGATTATTTCCGCCGCAAGCTTCTTCATTGGAAAGATGAGATTTTGCGTGAAGCGCGCGAGACAATCGCGACTTTGCAGAATGAGAATGAAAATCATCCCGATGTTGCTGACCGTGCGTCATCTGAAACAGACCGCGCGATTGAATTGCGTGCGCGTGACCGCCAGCGCAAACTGATTGCCAAGATTGATGCGGCTCTCGCGCGCATTGAAGAAGGCACTTACGGTTATTGCGAAGAAACGGGCGAACCGATTGCGCTGAAACGTCTGGATGCGCGTCCCATTGCGACGCTCTCTGTCGAAGCACAAGAGCGCCATGAACGCCGCGAAAAAGTTTATCGCGACGATTGATCGTCTGAGCATTGTCTCAATAAAAAACGCGGCCTTTGTGCCGCGTTTTTTATTGCGTCGTTTATGGGTGAGATGCGTAGACCCCCACCCGGCCCGCTGCGCGGCCCACCCTCCCCACAAGGGGGACAGGTTAGGGGTGGGAGTCTGCGCCTATTTCCAGTTTTCAGATCAATCCTTCTTCTCGGGCGGGCGGCCCAGAAGGCGTGTCATTTCTTCTTCCAGTGAATCGATATTCACCGACATGCGCGGCAGCTCGGCTTTGCTGGGCTCCGCAACTGGCGCTTTAACGTCGGGCGCACGCGCAGGCGGCGCCTGACGGGGCTGGGGCATGGGATTAGCGCGCGGCATGGGCGGTGTCGGGCGCATATCCACCGGCGGGGCCACTGAGGCTGCCGTCGTGGGCAACGTCGGTGTGGGCGCAGCTTGCGGGGCGGCCATGGACGGGCTTGCCACCATGCTGGGGTCGCGGCGTCCCTCACTGACCGCCGGCTGGCCACGGACAATATCGGATTCGATCACCAGATCATTGGGCCCACCGATCATGATGAGGTGCTCGACATTATCCCGGCGGATGATGACGAGCTGGCGGTGACGGTCGAGATCAAAGGCGTCCACAAGGCCAAGGCGGCGGCCGGCCGAGGGCTTAATTCCCCGCCTCAAAGCCCGCAGCACCAAGACAACCGCAAGACCAACCACACAAATTGCGATGAAGATGGCGAGAAACGTGCCGATCCGACCATCAAACAACGAGCTCAAAGACATGCACAACTCTTCTCAAAAGGAACCGGGGCTAGCGCCGCCCCAACATGGCACGCAGACTAGCATTTCCGTTAACGCGGATTAACCCTGAGCGACCCCTTATGGTTGAAAAGAGGTGAATAGCGCCTCAGCCCACAGCACAAGGGGCCCCTTCCGCACCGACAGGGGCAAAAACGAAAGACCGCAAAGCTTTTTTGTGCGATTGCAAAGGCGACGCACAAACCCCATCCTTCGCACGAATCGACTTTTGACCTCGTGAAGCGGGGCCATTTCGGGAATTGTATCTATGGTGAAACCGCCCGCTTCCGGCTCGCTTGACCGGACGGATCGCTCAGGCAGTCCGGGCCTTGTGCTCGTGCTGGCGCTGTTGCTGGTCGGTGCGGCAGCCGCGCTCTCGCTCTTGCCGCAAGAGCAGGCGGGGCGTTTCACCATTGGTCTTCTCGCCCTGCTCGCGATTTGCGGCGTGATTGCTTTGTTTGCTTATGCGGCGGGCTTTCTCAATCTGGCCGGACAAGACACGCGCAATGATGTCACCAAGACATTGGCCGACACGGCGCCCGAAGGTCTGCTCGTTACCAATGCGAACAGCGAAATCATTTTCGCCAATGAAGCCTATCTGTCGCTGTGTGGTGCGCAGGATGCGGCTGACATTCGCTCAGTTGAACGGCTCTTTGCCGGAACATCGGAAGTGTCTGAAGCGGTCTATCGTCTGGCGCAAGCAGCGCGCGAGGGCAAACGCGCAACGGAAGAATTGCGTCTCTCGCCGCCCTTGTCGGGTGAAGGCTCTGTTGGTTGGTATCGCATTCGCGTGCGCCCGCTGGAGCGCGCTGGTGAAACACGCGCGACTTTGTGGTCGGTTGCCGATGTCACGCGCGAGCGCAAGCGGCATGAAAATGTCTTCCAGGAATTGCAGCACGCGATTGATTTTCTCGATCATGCGCCTGCTGGTTTCTTCTCCGCGGATGCCGATGGCGCGGTGACTTATATCAATGCCACGCTCGCAGCCTGGCTTGATTATGATCTCGCGCAAGTGGGATCGGGCGGATTGAAGCTCACCGATCTTGTGGCCGGAGATGGCGCCTCGCTGCTCTCCTCCACTGCTGGCGGTGCGGGCGAAGTGCGCACGGAACAATTTGATGTCGATCTGAAACGCCGCAACGGGCAAAGCCTACCCGTGCGTCTGTTGCATCGCGTCGCTTTTGGCCATGATCGCACACCGGGACCTTCGCGCACACTCGTCATCAATCGTGCGCCGGGTGAAGAGCCGGGTGAAGATTTGCGCGCCGCAGAAGTGCGCTTTGCGCGCTTCTTCAACCAAACGCCTATGGCCATTGCCGCCGTGGACAGCGAAGGCCGCATCACGCGTGCCAATGCGGCTTTTGCCAAACTCTGCCCGCGCGCCCATGAAATGCGCGACCTTTATGCAGGTGTCGCCGATCGCGAACATGACCAGCTGCGTGCAGCGCTGGCCGCCGCCATGGCGGGCAAAAGCGAGATTGTTCCCGTGGATGCCACGCTGCTTGGCGACAAGGCGCAATCAGCGCGCTTCTTTGTCTCGACCGCTGAAGATATGGGCGATGGCACGCGCGCCAATATTTACGCGCTCGACACAACCGAACAGCGCGCTTTGCAGGAAAATTTTGCGCAAGCGCAGAAGATGCAGGCCATCGGCCAGCTCGCGGGCGGCATTGCGCATGACTTCAACAATGTGCTGACCGCGATCATTGGCTATTCCGATCTGCTGCTTGCCAATCATCGCCCGACGGATCCGTCCTTCCAGGACATTATGCAGATCAAGCAGAATGCAAACCGCGCGGCGGCCTTGACGCGCCAGCTGCTTGCCTTCTCGCGCCGCCAGACGCTTCGTCCGCAAGTGTTGCAACTCGGCGATGTGCTGGCTGATTTGCAAATGCTGCTGCGCCGACTGGTCGGCGAAAAGATTGAGCTTGATTTGAAACATGGCCGCGACCTGTGGCTCGTCAAAGCCGATCTCAATCAATTCGAGCAAGTCGTCGTCAATCTCGTCGTCAATGCGCGCGATGCCATGCCCGATGGCGGCAAGATCAGCGTGCGCACGCGCAATGTGACCTCCGCCGAATGTGCCCTCTTCCGTCAGCCAACCCTCACGGCGGCGGATTATGTCGCCATTGAAGTGGAAGATACGGGCACCGGCATTCCTGCCGATGTGATGGACAAAATCTTCGAGCCCTTCTTCACGACCAAAGAAGTCGGCAAGGGCACCGGCCTTGGCCTCTCCATGGTCTATGGGATCGTCAAACAAACGGGCGGCTGGGTGTTTTGCGAAAGCGAGCCGGGCCGCGGCACAATCTTCCGCATCTTCCTGCCCCGCCATGTCGCGCAGGCCGAAGAAGCGCCCGTGCGCGAAAGCGTCAAAGCCCCCGCCACCGACCTCACCGGACACGGCACGATCCTGCTCGTTGAAGATGAAGAGGCGGTTCGTGCCTTTGGTGCCCGCGCCCTCGTCTCGCGCGGCTATACGGTGCTCGAAGCCGCTTCCGGCTTGGAGGCGCTTGATGTGGTGGAAGCCAATGCCGGACAGATTGATCTCATCGTTTCCGATGTCGTCATGCCGGAAATGGACGGACCGACCATGTTTGGCGAATTGCGCAAGCGCGGCGTGATGGCCAAGATCATTTTCGTCTCGGGCTATGCGGAAGACGCCTTTGCCAAAAACCTGCCCGAGGGTCAGGAATTCGGCTTCCTGCCCAAACCCTTTACGCTGAAACAGCTGGTCGAGGCGGTGAAGGGGGCGGTGGGGTGAGGGTTGATTCCCTATCCGGATGAAACCCAGCCTTAAGCGGGACATTTGACGCCCATTTTGACAACCCTTTTTGTCAGCCTAAAGCCTATATTGGGTTTTCGCCCCTCTCTTATTCTCACCCAAGCTTCTGATATTGCTCGCGCATACAAGATTTATTCACCCTTGTGGTATGAGAACAAAAAAAGAACTTGCGGATGAGAACAAACGGGGTACACTTAGCTCACAGTCAATTTTGACCGGACCCGTTGCCCGTCAAAATCCCTCGTGCCAGAAGGAATTGAAGCCGTGAGCTCAGCGAATCTCCGCGTCGTCGAAGGAACAAACTCCGTGGACAAGACCAAGGCACTTGATGCCGCCCTCTCCCAGATCGAGCGCGCCTTTGGCAAAGGCTCGATCATGCGTCTGGGCAAGAACCAGCAGCCGGTCGAAATCGAAACCGTGCCCACGGGGTCGCTCGGCCTCGACATTGCGCTGGGCGTGGGTGGTCTGCCGCGTGGCCGTATCATCGAAATCTATGGCCCGGAATCATCCGGCAAGACGACCCTGACCTTGCATGTCATTGCCGAAGCCCAGAAGCGCGGTGGCGTTTGCGCCTTCGTCGATGCCGAACATGCGCTCGACCCCGTCTATGCCCGCAAGCTCGGCGTCAATCTCGACGATCTCCTGATCTCGCAGCCCGACACCGGCGAGCAGGCGCTCGAAATCACCGACACTTTGGTGCGCTCGGGCGCCGTGGATGTGCTGGTCATCGACTCCGTCGCAGCTCTCACACCGCGTGCTGAAATCGAAGGCGAAATGGGCGATGTGCAGCCGGGTCTGCAAGCCCGTCTCATGAGCCAGGCTCTGCGCAAGCTCACCGCCTCGATCTCGCGTTCCAATACGATGGTGATCTTCATCAACCAGATCCGCATGAAGATCGGTGTGATGTATGGCTCGCCTG
>CANGFE010000100.1 GCA_947453155.1 Beijerinckiaceae bacterium
ACCCCGCGCCGAAACCCCAGTACGCGAGACCTGATTCTGGGGTTTGGTGCGGGTTACCCCGGCGCCTGCGATACTCATTTACAAATCACCGGGTTACGCAACACTGGAACAAGCGCGATCCTGTGTCGGCTCCGGTAAAGACGAGGTTTCTATCTGGGGGTGGCACCTGTGCCGCTTCGCAACGGATTGGTTAAAATCCGTAAAGCTCAGGCGAATAAATCGGGCTTTGGGGCCGCTGTCGGCTCTTCAGGCTTCAAAGGCGAGAACGTAAATCGGTGATAGGGGCAGGGCCCATGCTCGGCAATCGCCGCCAGATGCGCCTTGGTGCCATAGCCCGCATGTGATTCGAATCCATAGGCCGGATAGCGGATGGCCAGCCGCGTCATCAGCCGGTCACGCGTGACTTTGGCGATGATCGAGGCAGCGGCGATGGAGAAACTCGTCGCATCGCCTTTGACAATCGCCTCACCCTGACAGGGCAGGCCCTTGGGCACATCCTTGCCATCGACCAGCACATGGACGGGCGCGAGCGACAGGCTTTTGGCGGCACGGCTCATGGCGTCTAGCGTGGCTTGGCGAATGTTGATCCGGTCAATCTCGCGCGCAGACGCCATCGCCACCGAGACGGCCAGCGCCTTTTTCATGATCTGCTCATAGAGCCGTTCGCGATCGCTTTCCGACAGGGCTTTGGAATCGTCCAAGCCGCGCGGCAGATTGTCAGGATCGAGAATAACAGCCGCCACCGAGACGGGGCCAGCCAGTGGCCCGCGTCCGGCTTCATCAATGCCTGCAATCGGCCAGCGGCCTTCGCGCAGATAGCGGCGTTCAATGCGAAAATGCGCCATGCGTCTTTTCTGCATGGCAAGAGCTGGCCTGTAAAGCGCGCGCCCTAGCGGATGGCGCCAGTGGCATCGGGCATGCGGGCGGGATCATAAACAATGTCCCAGAGATGCCCGTCAGGATCGGAAAAGACACCCCGCGCGCCAGGGCTGCGCTTGGCAAAAACATCAGGCCCCGCTTCGCGCAAAATCGTGGCGCCGGCTTCCCGCGCGCGCTCCAGCGCCGCAGAGACGGACGGGCCATCGCCATAATTTTGTCCGCAGGCAGCAAGCGGGTCGCGCAATTCGCCCGCATTGAGATCACGGCGCATCAGGCCGTCGTCGCGGAGGATGAGCAGCATATTGTTTAAGACAAAGACGCTGGTAGCCGAGGTGCTTTCATCCGCCAGATGTTTCCATCCGAGTTTTTCATAAAAAGCCGTGGCTTCGGCCAAGGAGCTGACGCCCAGTGTCAGCGAGGAGAGGCCTGGAAATAGACGCATGGCAATAACTCCCATTCACAAAAACGCACACCGCAATCTGGAAAACCGGCAAGAACCATCACCTCGGGATGACTTCGCGCTGCCTGGAGGGGCGGGGAGAAGGGGCCTCAGTCCCGTGGCTAGAACAAATAGTGAACAAAACTTTAAGAGTCAAGCAGCCTGCCTGCAAAATGAGCGTGTCAGCGGGCAGGGGTGGTGCTAACCACACAGCATGTTGTCAGCCCTCGTTCTCGCCACAGATTCCAAAGACGCGCCTGTCGCCGCCGATGTGCTGGTGCGCACTTTGGCGGCTCTGGTGCCCGCTGCGATTGAGGGGCTGATCCGCGATCTGACCATTTCGGGACTGGCTGGATGTGATCTGGCGTCGATTGCCGATCATGCAGGCTGCGAATTTTCAGAAAGCGTTGAGGCGGGCGATGTGCTCGGCAATGGCTTGAAGCTAGTGCGCGGGCCCAATGTCTTCGTGCTGCGCGCAGGTCATGCGCCGGAGGCTGGCTTCATCGAAGAAATGAGCGATGTGCTTAATCGTTCGGGCGCGGGCGAGCGTGGCGCTTTGATGCGTCAAAAGCCGGAAACATTTTTGCCAACGCTTGTTCCTGCGCTGTCGCCCGTGATTGGTGTGATGTCCTCACGCGAGAAAATGCTGCGCGCCCAAGCGGTGAGTTTTTCCAGACTGGTGAGCTCTGTGAAGCCGCAAATCACCCTGCGCGCACGCGGCCGTCGGGTCGACTAATTCCAACCGTCATTGCGAGGAGCCGCAGGCGACGTGGCAATCCATAGCACCAACGTCGCAAGATGGGCGCTATGGATTGCTTCGCTCCGCTCGCAATGACGGAGGAGAGATGTCTCCTTGCCTCGTCCTTGCGAGGAGCCGCAGGCGACGTGGCAATCCATAGCAACAACGTTGCAAGACGGGTGCTATGGTTTGCTTCGCTCCGCTCGCAATGACGGAGGAGAGATGTCTCCTTGCCTCGTCCTTGCGAGGAGCCGCAGGCGACGTGGCAATCCATAGCAACAACGTCGCAAGACGGGCGCTCTGGATTGCTTCGCTTCGCTCGCAATGACGGAAGAAAGGGTGCGCCTCTGACGCCGCCCTTACATATTCGGATAATTCGGGCCCCCACCACCTTCGGGCGTCGCCCAGGTGATGTTCTGCGCCGGATCTTTGATGTCGCAGGTTTTGCAATGGACGCAGTTCTGCGCATTGATCACAAAGCGCGGGTCTTTTTTCGCCGCCTCATCGCCATAGACAATTTCATAAACACCCGCCGGGCAATAGAGCCGCGCAGGCTCGCCATAGACGGGGAGATTGTCGCGAACCGGAACAGAAGCATCTTTCAGCTTCAGATGAACCGGCTGGTCTTCCTCATGATTGGTCGCCGACAAAAACACAGATGACAATTTGTCGAAAGAAATTTTGCCATCCGGTTTTGGATAGACAATCGGCTTGACGTCCGAGAGCGGCTTCAGCGTCGCATGATCGGGCTTGCCATGGCTCATCGTGCCGAAAGGCGAGCGCTTGAACAATGTGTTGCACCACATGTCGAGAGCGCCCAGCGCAATGCCGAGATACGTACCACACTTCGACCACAAGGGCTTCACATTGCGCACGGGGTAAAGATCGCGGCCAATCTCGCTGCGCCGCCACTCGTCTTCATAAGTGTTGAGCGTATCGTTGGCGCGGCCCTGTTCAATGGCGACCACAGCTTGTTCGGCCGCCAGCATGCCGGAGAGGATCGCATTATGCGACCCCTTGATGCGCGGCACATTCACAAAGCCTGCGGCGCAGCCAATCAAAGCACCGCCCGGAAAAGCCACTTTCGGCACAGATTGCCAACCGCCCTCAGTTAGTGCGCGCGCGCCATAAGAAATGCGCTTGGCGCCTTCAAATGTGGGCGCAATGGCGGGATGCGTTTTGAAACGCTGGAATTCATCAAAGGGGGAGAGCGTCGGATTCTGATAATTCAGATGCACGACAAAGCCGACCGACACGAGCCCGTCTTCCAGATGATAAAGGAAGGAGCCACCGCCCGTTTTGCTGTCGAGTGGCCAGCCGAAGGAATGGGTGACGAGACCGGGCTGATGTTTGGCCGGATCAATCTGCCAGAGTTCTTTCAAGCCGATGCCGAATTTGGCGGGCTCGCGACCACGATCGAGGTGATAGCGCGCAATGGCCATTTTCGCGAGCGAACCGCGTGCACCCTCGGCAAGTAAAGTATATTTGCCGCGCAATTCCATGCCGCGGGTAAAGCTGTCTTTCATCTCGCCGTCGCGCGAGACGCCCATATCGCCGGTCGCCACACCTGTGACGCGGTTGTGCTCATCGAACAAAAGTTCAGCGGCAGCAAAGCCCGGATAAATTTCGACGCCCAATTCTTCGGCCTTGGTCGCGAGATAGCGTGCAACATTGGCAAGCGAGCCGACGAAATTGCCGTGATTGTTCATCAAGGGCGGCATGAGCATATTGGGCAGGCGAATACCGCCAGAGGGCCCGAGCAGATAGAAACGGTCTTCCGTCACTTCTGTCTTGAGCGGGCGATTGTCGTCTTGGCGCCAGTCCGGCAGGAGCTTGTCGAGGCCGATGGGATCAACCACAGCGCCCGAGAGAATATGCGCGCCGACTTCCGAGCCTTTTTCGACCACGACGACGGTGAGATCAGGATCGAGCTGTTTGACGCGGATGGCCGCGGCCAGACCCGCCGGGCCAGCTCCCACGATCACGACGTCAAAATCCATGCCCTCGCGCGGCGGCAATTCGGCAGGCTCGGCCATTCCTCTTCTCCTAAGATCGGCTGGCTCATCCCATTCCCCCAATGAGAGCGGGGAAAATGGGGGCGTTTGTCCTCTTGTAGCGGCCCAGACGCTTCGCGCAACCGGTCTGAAGGTGCTAGGAACAGGCCATGGCAGCAGATCTCAACAATTCCGGCATGTCGGCAGGGGCCAGCGAGGCAGAACTCGTTGGTATCCTGCGCTGGTATGCCGATATGGGCGTCGACCTCGCGGTTGGCGATCTGCCGCGCGACCATTTTGCCGAAGCCAAGGAAAAGGCCGCTCAGGCTCCCCCGCCAGAGGTTCCCGAGGCGGGTGCTGCCCCGCGCGGTCCGCGCGTTGCGCCGGGGCTGGGGCGCGAGCCGACCCCTCTGCCCATTCGCGCCGCCACGCCCGATGCCGCCGTGCCGCCTGATGAAGCGCTTATCGCGGCCCGTGCCGCCGCTTCCGCCGCGTCTTCCATGGAAGCGCTGACGGAAGCTCTCAGTCATTTTGAAGGCTGTCATCTCAAACGCACCGCCAGCCACCTCGTCTTTGCAGAAGGGCCGAGCGATGCTTCCGTTCTTTTCGTGGGCGGTGTGCCCAGTGCGGAAGATGATCGCGAGGGCCGGGTCCTAGCGGGCTCCAGCGGTCTGCTCTTTGACCGCATGCTGAAATCCATCGGTCTGGCGCGTGCCCAAGTGCAATTCGTCAATTGCGTGCCGTGGCGACCAGCGGGCGGCAAAGCGCCGACCTTGCCCGAGATTGCAACGTGCTTGCCCTTCTTGCAGCGCGCGGTGGAATTGAGCCGCGCGCCCATCATCATCACTTTGGGCAGTCTGCCCACCCAACAAGTTACGGGCACGCGCGACCCCATCACACGCGCGCGTGGCAGGTGGTTTGAAATTGACGTGAACGGCTCGCAAAAGCGCCCCGTCATGGCCATGTTTGATCCCGACTATTTGCGCAAGTCACCCACGACCAAGAAGCATGCCTGGGCCGATTTGCGTGCTTTGAAAAAGAAGCTGATCGAATTGGGTCTGGCTTAAGAGGATCACGCGCGGAGACGCTTGGATGAGATGGGAAGATTTTCGCCAGTCCGCAAATATTGAAGATCGCCGCGGCGAAGATGATGCGGGCAGCAGCGGTATAGGCCTGCCGTTTGGCGGTGGCGGTTTGGGCATTGGTACCATCGTGGTGCTGGGCATTCTGGGCTATGCGCTGGGCATTGATCCGCGCATTTTGATTGGCGGGGCTGAAATGATCAGCGCGCGCAATCAAAGCCATTATGTCGAACCCGCGCGCAACAATCGCACAGCCACTCCGCCGACCGATCAAATGGGTCGCTTCGTTTCCGCCGTGGTCGCGCAGACGGAAGATGTATGGGGCGAAATCCTGCCCGCGCAAAAGGGCATCAAATATACGCCGCCCAAACTCGTTATTTTCGATGGGCGCACAGGCTCGGCCTGTGGGCAAGCGCAATCGGCGATGGGGCCTTTCTATTGCCCGGTCGATCAGAAAATCTATCTCGACACGTCTTTCTTCAACGACATGAAACGCAAGCTCGGGGGCGGCGGTGATTTCGCTTATGCCTATGTGATCGCGCATGAGGTCGGTCACCATGTCGAAAATCAGCTCGGCATTTTGGCGCGTGCGCAGCGCGCCCAACAGCAGGGCACGAAGATTGATGCCAACCGCATTTCCGTGCGCGTGGAATTGATGGCCGATTGTTTTGCTGGTGTCTGGGCCGCCAATGCCGACCGCAAATGGCAGATCCTTGAAAAGGGCGATATTGAAAAGGCGATCAATACGGCGCAAGCCATTGGCGATGATCGTCTGCAACAATCGGCACGCGGTTCTGTTGTG
>CANGFE010000101.1 GCA_947453155.1 Beijerinckiaceae bacterium
CGTGAATTATCAGCAGCCGAGCGCTATTTGCGCGCGGGCGACTGGGCGCGAGCGCCCTATCGGCTCACGGCGAGCTTGCGCAACAAGACCATGGGTATTCTGGGCTTGGGCCGCATCGGCAAGGCCATTGCCAAGCGTGGCGAGGCTTTCGGCCTGAAAATCGCTTATTGCGGCCGCAACAAACAAGGCGATGTCGCCTATCCTTTTTACGACAGTCCGCGCGCGCTGGCGCAAGCTTGCGACATTTTCGTCATTGCCGCACCGGGCGGTGCGCAGACGCGCCATATTGTCGACGCGCAAGTGCTGCAAGCCCTTGGGCCGACAGGATTCCTGATCAATATCGCGCGTGGCTCATTGGTCGATGAAGCCGCGCTGATGGCCGCGCTTCATGCCGGAACCATTGCCGGCGCGGGGCTGGATGTCTTTGCGCAGGAGCCACATTTCGACAAAGATTTTTTGAACGTGCCAAATGCAGTGCTCTTGCCCCATGTTGGCTCAGCCAGCCTCGAGACGCGCAGGGCGATGGAAGATTTGCTCATCGCCAATGTCGATGCTTTTGGCGCCGGGCGCGCTGTGCTGACACCTGTGCCGGAGTGTGTGCTTGCCCGCCCGCCTGCGCAGTGATAGCCAATAAAGACTAAGCTACGCCCCCGGAGACATTGCAATGAAACTGCCGAGCCCAAGCGCATGGATTGCGGCGCTCACCTTGGCTATCTGCGTCTCCGGCAGCGTATCTGCCCAAAACATGCTCGACCCAGCCCCGCTCGGCGCCGCCAATGATACGCGCCTGCGCGCAGCGACCCCCGCAGCGGCCCCTGTCGCCGCGCGTGTCAGCAATGACCCGCCCGGCCGCTATGCGCCTCTGCGCGAGGGGAATAAGGACACGGGCTGCATGATCACGCTGGAAGCCTCGCGCAAAGCGCAATTGGCGCCTGCCTGTCGCGACCAGGGCCTCGTCGTCTTCGACCCGATCAATTGGCAGATGGAACGTGGCCGCCTGGGCCTGACCGCCCGCAAAGGCCACAAGGCCTGGTTCGACCGGCAGGCCGATGGCACCTGGCTGCGCGACCCGAAAGAAGGAAAAACCCTGATTTTACGGCTGATCTGAAAAGGTTAATCAGCAAAATCAGGCCTTTCTCCGCATTTTCAGTCATTTAGCCCAATAATCAGAGGGCTTGCATTAAGGAAATGGGCATTTTTGGCCCATAAATCCCCGCTCGAGGCGCATTCCTGCCTTTTTCTCGCCGCACCGCAGCATGAAAAGCCTCCCCGCAGCCACGTGATGGCCTGCGCGTTGAGAGGAGTTGCTTTGAAACCTCATTTTTTTGCGGCCTTGGTTTCGGCCGCCATCATCGCTCCCGTTTCTTTCAACGGGGCCGCCCATGCGGAGAGCTGGACCGGCAAAGCATCTTTTTATTCACACGGCACCCGCACGGCGAGCGGGGAGCGTTTTCAACCCGGAGCATTGACCGCCGCGCATCGTAACCTGCCCTTCGGTACGGTTTTGCGCGTCACCAATCTCGCCAATCAGCGCAGCATTACTGTGACTGTGAATGATCGCGGCCCCTTCGTGCGCGGCCGCATTCTCGATGTGTCATCTGGCGCTGCCGATGCACTCGGTTTTCGTGGCGCCGGTGTGGCGCAAGTGCGAATCGAAAAAGTCGATCGCACCGCTTCGATTTAACAAGGCAAAACGGCCCCTCTTTCTCAAGAGGGGCCATGCTTGTTTTAGCGCTTCAGAATTTTATCGCTCCAGCGCGCATCAAACAGACCATCCGTTGGCGGCGCTGCTTGGAAATCACCAATCTCGACCTGATACGCGAGCAAAGCTTTGGTCGGCGCTTCAATCTGACGGATGTCGAAAATGAAATCGACCGCAGGCGACTTGAGCGCCGCCTCCATGGTCGCGGCATCAACGAGCCCACCGCCCAGAACAGCTTCTACATGTTTGGCTGCTTCCGCCGGATTTTTGCGGATCAGATCCGTCGCGCGTGCAAACAGGCCGACCATTTTTTCGAGCGCTTCTGGCGAGGCTTTTTCAAAAGCGCCCGTCGCCGCCATGACGACACCCGGAATTTCGGGGAACATGTCGCGCGCGGTCAAAAGCATTTTCAATTTCGGATTACGCTGAAGGACAATCGTGGCCGACGGCTCCAGCACGGTTGCGCCATCAACAGAGCCGGCCAGCACCGCCTGCTGAACGGCATCAATACCCATTGCGATGATCTCAACATCATCCTTCGCGACTTTGCCGATTTTCCAGAGCCAATGATGAAGCGCGACAGTCGGCACGCCGCCCGGCGGCAGAGTCGCGAGCTTCGCTTTGCGGCCTTGTGTCTTGGCGAAAGCCGCAAAGGCTGCGGCTGGATCTTTATTGGCAGCAAAGCTTCCCGCCAAAGCTTCTGAAGCCACAAAGCCTGAACCACCAGAGCCTGCCGCGCTCACCACTTTGACATCAAGCCCGCGCGCACGCGCCACTGCAACAGGTGCCACACCAATGGCCAGCATATCGAGCGTGCCCGATGACAAAGCCTGAATGGCGGCGGGGCCTGAATCAAAGCGCACCAGTTTCAGATCAAGCCCGGCCTCACGTGCCCAGCCAGCGCGATCGGCAACATAAAGCGCGGACGCGCCAATCACCGGCACATAGCCCACGCGCACAGGCGTGAGCCCTTGGGCGAAAGCAGCATTTGGGCCGACAAAAGCGAAAGCAGATGAAGCGGCCAAAATCTGGCGGCGGGAGAGATGAGCCATCATGTCCTCCAAGAAAAGCCGCGCTTTATAACATAGCTTTGCTCGATTAGCCGAGCTTGCCTGTGCTCTTTTCCAGGAGGGCCCAGGCCTGTGTGCCAATGTGTTTTTTCCAGCGGGGATAAAAACTCCCTTTTAACCGGGCGCGGAAAGAAGAAACTTCTGCCCGATTGATCACCATACCGCGCTGGAGAACGAGAGATTGCTCCAATTTGCGGTTGAGATCATCTGTTTGCTTGCGCTGGATCACGACTTGGCGAGCGACCTGTTTCCCCACAATGGCGCGTATATCCTGAGGCAGCCCGTTCCAGAACGCGGCATGGGCAATCAAATTAAAGCCCGACCACATGTGATTGGTGATGGAAATTGTTTTGGTGACTTCATAAAGGCGGTTGGTCTCGGCAATGATAAGGGGATTTTCCTGACCATCGACGCGACCTTCTTTGAGGGCGTCATAGAGCTGGTTGATATTCATTGACACTGGCTCCGCGCCAAGCGTGCGGAAGAAGTCACGAAACATTTCGCCATCAGGCACGCGGATGCGCAGGCCTTGCAGATCATCCACTGAGCGAATGGACTTCTCGCGCATATTCATTTGGCGCATGCCATTCTCAAACAAACCACCCTTGATACGGTGAATACCTTTGGCTTCGCATTCCCGATCCAGATATCGGCCAAGCTCGCCCGCATCCGCACGATAGGCCTGTTGCGGATCGGTGAAGACGAAGGGCAGTCCTTGCACATCCATCGTGGGCACAGCCGCCGACAAGAGCCCGCCCATGATAGCGAAAAATTCCAACTCGCCCGATTGCAGCAATTTCAGCGCTGCTGGATCTGACCCCGGCAGCCCATTGTTCTGGGGATAGACCGTGACATCAAGCCGCCCCTGCGTTTCCGCCCGCACAGCTGCCCAAATTGAATCGAGAGCTTTGTAGAGAGGGTTTGAAACAGGCTGATTGACATATTGCTTCGCACTCCATTGCGCGCCACGCGACGGCTGTGCATGAACCGCGGGTGCGCACGCGCCGATCATCGTCGCCTGCAGCATGAAGCGTCTTGTGACTTTTCTTGCCATTGCAAAGTCTCCTCACAGCACAGCTGTCACGATCACGCCCAGAAAGCGCCTGAATGGGCGCGCTATTGGATGCAACTTCTCTGAGGGTGGTTCGATGCTTCGCCGTTTTATAATTCTCGCGCTTCTTATGCTGAGCCTGCCGACCTTGGCAGCCGCGCAATCGGCAATACGCGAAAGCGACAATGTGATCCGCAATCGTCGCAATGCGTCGACCATTGGCGTGGCCTCTGGACAGCTCGAAGGGCTCTATCCGCGCTTTGCAGCAGAGATTGCACGCGTGCTGGATGATGGTGACACATTGCGCGTATTGCCCTATCTCGCCTATGGCGCAGCTTCGAATGTAGAGGATTTGCTCTATCTGCGCGGCATTGACGTTGCCTTCACCCAATCGGACGCGCTCGAATATTTTAAAACCGAACGCAAGATACGTGATCTTGGCGGCCGCATTTCTTATCTGATGCGTCTCTATACAACAGAGGTGCACATTCTAGCTGGCCCTGACATCAAGGTGATGGAAGATTTACGCGGCAAGAAGGTGAGCTTTGGGCCTCCCGGCAATTCAGCCGCTTTGACGGGGCCTATTATTTTCGAGCGCCTCGGCATTGCCATTGACGCCAAGCTGATTGATCACACGCTAGGCCTTGAACAGCTGCGCCGTGGTGAGATCAGTGCCTTGGTGCGCGTGGTGGGCAAGCCTGTTGATTATTTTACAAAAATTCCAGCTGACTCAGGCCTGCATTTTCTTCCCATTTCCGGCAAGCAAGTGTTCAATGATCTCTATTCCTATGGCGAGCTGACGGCGGATGATTATCCAACATTGGTGCGCAAAGGTGAGACGATTGACACGGTGGCGGTGCCCACTGTTCTGGCTGTCTTCAACTGGCCAAAAAATTCTGATCGCTGGAAACGGCTGCAAAAATTCACCAATGCCATGTTTGCGAAATTTGATCGCTTTCAGCAGCCGCCGTTTCATCCCAAATGGCGTGAGGTCAATCTCGCTGCAGATGTTCCTGGCTGGACGCGCTCCCCTCTCGCAGAGGCAGCACTGAAATCTCTCGCGCCCGATGCGCAAGCAGGAAATGAATCAAAAGCCTTTGAAGATTTTTTGCACGCGACGCAGGGCGGCAAAGGAGTGAGTGCGGCACAGCGTGAAAAACTGTTTCGTGAATTCCTATCTTGGCGCGCGCGCCAATCTGCGCGTCCCTAGAAAATGGCGAGGCATAAAATGCATCTTCTCTCAGCCTCGATCATCGGATCAGGCATCGCATTGTTTGGTATTCTGGCGGTCGTCCAATGGCGCGATGTCGAACCGACGGCACTTATGATGGAAAATCCCGCACCACCCGCTGATCTGGCGCAAAGCCAAGCCGCGCGCGTGGCAGCTGAAAAACGTCTGGCTGATGCCATGGCCACGCAGATGACAAATTGGCCAAAGACCGAAGCCGCGAAGCCCCCGACGCCCGAGACACAAGTGACGCGCGCTGAGCCGACGCCCGACGCAACCATGTCGCTTGCCGAGCAAGAGGTGCTGCTGAACCGCGTCGACGGCCTCTTGAAACAGGGCGATATTGGCGCTGCGCGCGCCATTCTCAATCGCTTGGTGCGCGAGAATAATCCGCGCGCCACTTTTCGGCTGGCGCAAAGCTACGACCCGGAATTTCTCAAACAGGGAAAAGTCGTGGGCCTACGCGCTGATCCTGCGCTGGCGCGCGAGCTTTATCAAAAGGCGCTGCGCGGTGGCGTGACTGAGGCCAAAGCGGCGCTCGATGCCCTGCCCGCTCAATAAGACCCACCAAATGAAACGGGCGCCCGAAGGCGCCCGCTCATTGATTGGTTTCTTCTTGGATGGATCAGAGATCCATCTTGCCTCGTTGATGGATCAGAGATCCATCCAGGGCATCAGCGAGACGTGGATCACGTCCGGTGCGCCCATGCCGCCGACTGACTTGATCGCATATTCGGCGTCTTTCAGACCGAAGCGATGTGTTGTCATCATGTCGATCGGGAAGCGCTTTGAAGCGAGCTGTTCCAGCGCCAATTCGCAAGCCTTGTAGGAATGGCCGCGTGCCGACTTCAGCGTGATGTATTTCA
>CANGFE010000102.1 GCA_947453155.1 Beijerinckiaceae bacterium
ATCCGGATATTTTTATCGCAGCCCTTGGCGATGTCGCACGCGCGCGCGGCATGACACAAATCTCAACGCAATCCGGCCTTGGTCGTGAGAGCCTTTACAAAGCGCTCACGGCAGGTGCTCACCCGCGCTTTGAAACGATCAATGCCGTGTTGCAGGCTTTGGGTCTCAAGCTCGCGGTCGTTGCTGACGAGAAAAATTAAAGTCTCGGTTGCTTTCGCTGCGCTCGCATTGACGGCCGAAAATGCCGTCAATTCCCGCCGCGCCAGATATCGTCGCCGTTGATATCGGCGACGCGTTGCTTGCCGATATAGGCCATGGTGCGGCGCATTTCGTCTTTGAGGATCGACAAAGCTTTCAGCGCGCCCGCTTCTCCGCCCGCACCAATGCCATAAAGTGTCGCGCGTCCCGTGAGCACGGCGTTGGCCCCCAGTGCCAGACATTTCACAATGTCGGAGCCACGACGCACGCCCGAATCCACGAAGACTGTTGTGCGATCACCCACCGCTTGCGCAATACCCGGCAACACTTCAAGCGTTGCGGGTGCTGAATCCATATTGCGGCCGCCGTGGTTGGACACGACGATGCCATCAGCGCCGTGATCCAGCGCACGGCGCGCATCATCAGCGCGCATAATGCCTTTGATCACCAATTTGCCCGGCCAGATTTCACGCAATTTATCAACATCGGCCCAGCTCACCATATCGGCGCGCAAAGCCTTGTCCTGCGATTTCTTGCCGGTGAATTTGTCGCGATATTTCGCCGGATAATTGATGTGCTCCGGCATGCCGCTTGACGTCAGATAGCGGCCAATCACATTGAGCATCCATTCGGGATGCGACAGCATGTCGACCACGCTTTTCGCATTGACCTTGTAAGGCTGCGAAAAACCATTGCGGCGATTGTGTTCGCGATTGGCGCCATGGCCAATGTCGACCGTCCAGATCAGCGTTTCAAACCCCGCCGCCGCGGCGCGGCGCACGAGTTCGTAAGAGAGCTCTTTCTCGCGCCACATGTAGAGCTGGAACCACGGACGCCCGCCCGCTTCGGCCACTTTTTCCATCGGCGTGTTGGAGCCGGTGGCGAGCGTGAAAGGCAGACCCGCTTTGGCAGCTGCTTTGGCGAGCTCATATTCGCCTTCGTACCAGCACAGGCCGGCAATGCCGGTCGGCGCAATCACCATGGGGAGGGCTGCGGGCTTGCCGAAAATGGTCGTGTCCATTTTCACGTCCGACACATCGACCAGCACGCGGTTGAGAAGCTTCAGATCTTCAAAGGCGCGGCGATTATTGCCCAGCGCCACCATGTCTTCGGTGCCCTTGTCGACATATTCGAAGACGCCCTTGGGCAGACGGCGGCGCGCCACTTCGCGCAGATCGGCAATATTGTAGCAATGGTCGAGACGACCCATGTTTCCCCCTCGCGCGGTCTTGCGATGCCGCGTTCAATCATTGCCAACTGTAAAGTCGCACGGCTCTGTGTAAAGGGCCGCCGTCATTGCGAGGAGGCCGAAGGCCGACGCGGCAATCCATAGCACTCATGCCATGAGGTTGGTGCTATGGATTGCCGCGTCGCTTCGCTCCTCGCAATGACGTGGCTAATATTACAATATTATTTTGTAATATAAAATATTTCACACTCGAAAAAGAAAAATGCTAGAAAGGCTCATCTGGTTTCCTCTAGGAGGGTTTTTATGCGCTTTCTTCCCGCTCTGGCCGCTCTCGGCCTCGCCGCCGCCATTGCCGCGCCTGCCCATGCGCAGCAACAGGTTCGCGTTGGCATTATCCCCGTGCTCGGCACGGCGCCTGTGCTTGTTCTCGACAAGGAAGGCTGGGCCAAGCAGGCCGGTCTTGATCTGAAATTCACGACATTCGAATCTGGCCCGCTGATGATCCAGGCGCTCGCCTCTGGCACGCTCGATGTTTATGTCGCTGGTGTCGCACCGCTCGGCGTTGCGCGCTCTAAGGGCATTGATGTGACCGTTGTCGCGGCCACGGCCGTCGAAGAAATGACCGTCGCAGCCGGCGCCAAACTCGCGCCCTTCTTCAAAGACGGTGTGAAAGCTGCTGATGCGCTGAAAGCCTTCCGCGCTGAGACTGGCAAGGCTGCTCGTTTGGCGACACAGCCTCCGGGCTCCGTGCCGCACACGACGCTCGTGCATTGGCTTGAGCAAGCAATCAAAGCCGACAAGGCCGATTATGAAATCGTGCCAATGGGCATTGATGCCACACAAAATGCGCTGCTTTCGGGCGCTGTTGATGGCGCGACCATTCGCGAACCCACCGACACGATCGTTCAGCAACGCGACAAGCGCATCAAGATTGTCGCACTCGGTGGCGCAATGTTCCCCGATCAGCCCGGCACTGTACTCGCGGTCTCCGGGGACTTCCTGAAAAAGAATCCGGCCGGCGTGCAGGCACTCGTCGATGGCACGGTGAAAGCCGTTGATCTGATCGCCAAAGACCCGAAGCGCGTTGCACCTGCCATTGAAGCAGCGCTTGGCAAAGGCTTGATCGATACGGATACGATTGTTGCGGCACTCAAGTCGCCCGCGTCGAAGTTCACCGCCAATCCGTTGCAGATTGTGGACGCGACTAAGAAGATGCAGGCCTATCAGGTCTCCATCGGCACGCTCGACAAAGATGTGCCACTCGATGGCCTGTTCGATGCCTCTTTCTACAAGAAAGCGACAGCGAAGTAGTCAGCTTGACAGACACACGGGCAAGCGTGACAGCTTGCCCGTGTTTGCTTTTTTGAAAGTCCAGCTCACGTGCGCCTGCGCCCCACACTTTATGCCGCTCTCGGCCTGATCATCTTCCTGCTGATTTGGGAAGCTGTGCCGGGCTTTGGCCTGATTCAAGCCAATCTGCTGCCCCCACCCAGCGCTTTGCCCAAAGCCTTTATGCGTGAGCTGAACAGCGGCATGTGGGCGAAATATGTGGCGCTGAGCCTCAATCATTACGTGCTTGGTTTTCTCGTTGGTTCGGGCCTTGGCACAGCTTTGGGTGTCGCCACCGGCATGTCGACAAGGCTTGAATGGGCGCTTGCTTGGGTGGTGCGCTTGTTGCGCCCGATCCCCAATCTGGCTTGGGCACCTTTTGCCATCATCTGGTTTGGTGTGGATCAAGCCAATGCGGTGTTCATCATTTCGATTGGCGTCTTCTGGATTGCTTTCTTCGCGGCTATGGGCGCGGTGCATGGTGTTGATCGCGACTTGATCGAAGTGGCCAATGCTTTCGGTTTCCGCTCGGCACCAGAGCGTCTGATCAAAGTTGTTTTGCCAGCTGCAACGCCCGGCATTTTGATTGGCCTGCGCACAGCACTCGGCCAAGCTTGGATGGCGGTTGTCGCGGCTGAACTGTCTGGCGTCAGCGGATTGGGCAGTCGCATGATGCAAGCCTCATCCTTGCTCGCGACAGATATTGTGGTTGTCTACATGCTCACCATGGCAGCCCTCTACGGCATTATGGATGCGGGCTTCATTGCCATGCAGAACCGCTTGCTGAAGTGGAAGCCATAACCCATGAAACCGATCATTCACATCAGCGGGCTGAGCCTCTCATTCGAACAAGACGGACGCCGCACCGACGTGTTGCGTTCGTTGGATCTTGATATTCATGCGGGCGAATTTGTTGCCATTGTCGGCGCATCGGGCGTTGGCAAATCGACTTTGCTGCGCGTCTTGATGGATCTCGCTGTGCCCACCAGCGGCACGGTTGAGATCAATCCTGATCCCAATGCTGAGCGGCCGATGGCCATGGTGTTTCAAGATGCGCGCCTGCTGCCATGGCGGCGCGTGCTCGCCAATATTATGTTCGGACTCGAAAAGACCGAGCTGCCCAAGCAAGAGCGCGTTGCCCGTGCACGCGCCGCGCTGAAACTTGTCGGCCTTGCTGATCTGGAGACGCGCTGGCCGCACCAATTGTCGGGCGGGCAACGCCAACGCATTGCGCTGGCGCGTGCGCTTGCTGTGCGCCCTTCGATCTTGCTGATGGATGAACCTTTCTCCGCACTCGACGTGGCGACGCGCGAAAACCTGCAAGATGAATTGATCCGCATCCGCGCCGAGACCGGCCGCACCATTCTTTTCGTCACCCATGACATTGATGAAGCCGTCTATCTGGCCGACCGCGTTGTGGCTTTGGGCGGCAAGCCCGGCGAAGTGCGCTCCGTCCGCAAGATCGACGCCGCCCATCCGCGCCGCCGCGGGTCCATCGCGCTGGCGGAGATTTCGCAAGAAGTCCGCATGGACATTATGGCCGAGCATCGCGACCCGGATTTCGTGATTTAACCGCCCATCTGGCCGTCATTGCGAGCCGAAGGCGAAGCAACCCAGAGCCACGCGTGAGGCCTCTGAATTGCTTCGCTGCCCTCGCAAAGACGGGACTGGAATCAGGGCGCTCTTGACCGGAGGGAAACGGCCACACTGCGACCTTCGTTCACACCCTGAAAAAAGACCAGAAGTAACAATCTTATCAGTATCTTATATTGCGCAGTCCTAACCTTGACACTGGGCCGACCCGCTCATATGGTGCGCCCGGCTCGAAAGGGCCTGTTCCGCTTTATTTTCCGACGATTTTGGCGCCTGACAAATGCCGGGACGGCGGGCCACAAGCCCGAAGGACCCGAAGCTCGCTTACGGACGTTTCGACCGACAGGAGAGCAGCATGAGCAACGAGCCGAAACCTGAAGAAAATCAATCGGAAGAGGCCATGAAGGCACGGCTGGCCGCTCTGACCGCCGCGCTGGAGAAGCAGAAAGATCCCAAGCCGGATCAGGAAGCTCTCGAAGCCACCCAGAGAACGGGACGCGCCATGAGCCTTGGCTTCCGCGTGCTCTCGGAATTTGTGGCGGGAATCATCGTCGGCGCTGTCATGGGATGGCAGTTCGATGAATGGCTCGGCACAAAGCCGGTTCTGCTGATCGTCATGACGGCGTTTGGTACGGTGGCCGGTTTCTGGAACGTCTATCGCATCGCCGCCGCTCCGACAGGACCGCAGGCGCGAGACGACAAACGCTCCGGTTCGTGAACGACCATTATTTTCTCGCGCTTTGATGCGCGACATTCAAAGGGCTGAAGACCGTGGCGACAGGCAATGCGATCGATCCGATCCACCAGTTTATCGTA
Organism: Beijerinckiaceae bacterium; assembly: GCA_947453155.1. GTDB lineage: Bacteria > Pseudomonadota > Alphaproteobacteria > Rhizobiales > Beijerinckiaceae > Terripilifer. The sequence goes on from CANGFE010000102.1 coordinate 5,126, forward strand.
GCCCCTCTGGCGCAGATCCGCGTTGGCGGCATCGACGCCTCCTTCACCAATGCCTCGCTGTTCATGGTGATCGTGCTTCTGGCTGCGACTTTCCTGATGATCATCGGCACGGCGCAGAAGTCGATTGTTCCCGGTCGCCTGCAATCAGCCGCTGAAATGGCCTATGAGTTTGTCGCCTCCACTGTGCGCGGCACCACCGGCACGGAAGGCATGAAGTTCTTCCCGCTGGTCTTCTCGCTCTTCATGTTCGTGCTTCTGTCGAACCTGATCGGCCTCGTTCCTTACACATTCACTGTGACGAGCCAGATCGTCGTGACCTTCGCGCTCGCTGCGCTCGTCATTCTGACGGTCATCATTTACGGCGTCATCAACCACGGCACGCATTTCTTGCATCTGTTCGTGCCGTCAGGTGTCGCGCCGGCTCTGCTGCCCTTCATCGTGCTGATCGAAGTCATTTCCTTCGTGTCGCGCCCGATCTCGCTCTCTGTTCGTCTGTTTGCGAACATGCTGGCGGGCCACATCACGTTGAAAGTCTTCGGTGCTTTCGTTGCTCTTCTGCTCTCTGCGGGTGGTTGGGCGGCGATTTCGCCGCTGCCGCTCGTCGGCATTGTTGCGTTGACGGCGTTCGAACTGCTGGTTGCTTTCCTGCAGGCTTACGTCTTCGCCATTCTCACCTGCGTCTATCTCAATGACGCACTCCACCCGGGTCACTGATAAATATCTGAACAACAAATAGTAGACCCAA
>CANGFE010000103.1 GCA_947453155.1 Beijerinckiaceae bacterium
GGATCGCATTCCCGAATTCGTCAAAAAGGCGAAGGACAAGAATGATCCGTTCCGCCTGATGGGCTTTGGTCATCGCGTTTACAAGAACTATGATCCGCGCGCCAAGATCATGCAGAAGACCTGCCATGAAGTGCTCGCAGAACTCGGCGTCAAGGACGAGCCGCTGCTCGAAGTGGCGATTGAACTCGAGCGCATTGCTCTCTCGGATGAATATTTCATCGAGAAGAAGCTCTATCCGAATGTCGACTTCTATTCCGGCATTACACTGAAGGCGATGGGCTTCCCGACGTCCATGTTCACTGTGCTCTTCGCAGTCGCGCGCACAGTTGGCTGGATCGCCCAGTGGAAGGAAATGATCGAAGACCCGACGCAGAAGATTGGCCGTCCGCGCCAGCTCTACACGGGTGCGGCACAGCGCAACTATGTGCCGGTCGGAAAGCGCTGAGCGCTCTATATTTGAACGTGAAAAAGCGCCCTTCGGGGCGCTTTTTTATTGAGCTTGTTTCGCGTAGCTCAGAACAATCTCGGCCGCTTTCTCACTTGGCGAGGCGTCGCCAGAGAGCCGCATCAAATCTTCAACCTGATCGAAAGCGGTCAGTTGAACTGCGCGCGCGACATAGCCCAGCATCAACGGGATCAAAGCCTCACTGATTTTCTGTGGCGTGCAATTTTCCTGCAAAAATTCCGGAACGACATTTTCGCCCAAAATAATATTGGGCAGAATGACGGATGGTAGCCGCACCACCCGCCGCGCGATGACCGCTTCAACAGGGTTCACTTTATATGCCGTCACCATGGGAATTTGCGCGAGTGCCAATTCCAGAGTCACTGTGCCCGATGCAGCAAGCGCTGCGCGCGCGGTGCGGAAAGCGCGCCACTTCTCGGCCTCGCCCCGCAAAATTTTCACAGGGATCGGCCAATCGCGCGTTTGACGCGTGATGTCATCAGCTAAGCGATCAACAGCTGGCAGCATGGCCTCAACCGGACCGATACGATTGACCAGAAGTGCAATCGCCTCACGAAAAACTGGCAGAAGTCGCGATACTTCAGACCGCCGAGAGCCCGGCAAGATCAGCAAGCGCGGCTTTTCCCGCTCCATGCATTCAGCATCATTCGGGCGCAGATCTGCATAGCGCTCAATCAACGGATGGCCGACATAGGTGCAAAGCGGGCCACCTAATTCTTCATGCGCACGCGGCTCGAAAGGCAAGAGCGCCAGAAGGTGATCAACATAAGCGCGCATTTTTTTCGCGCGCCCCGGCCGCCAAGCCCAAACAGTTGGCGAGACGTAATTGATGATTGGGATTGTGGGATCGGCCTTGCGCACAATCCGCGCGACGCGATGGGTGAAATCGGGACTATCGATGATCACCAACACATCAGGCTTTTGCGCAACGACAGCCTCAGCTGTTTGCGCAATACGCTTGAGCAGCAAAGGCAGTCGCGCAAACACCGGCAAAAAGCCCATGACGGCAATGTCATCAATCGCAAAGAGGCTCGACAGCCCCTCTTGTGTCATGGCCTTGCCACCGACACCGGAGAAATGCACGCCCGGCGCTTTGGCGCGCAGAGCCTGCATCAATTTAAAACCCAGCTGATCGCCGGATTCTTCACCCGCGACGATAAAAATTCGCAAGGTTGCGTGCTCGTTCACGCGGTAGATTCTCTTGCCTCGCGCGGCGTACAAATCGGACGATCACCGCCCTCGCGAATGAAGTTCAGAATTTCCATGACCTGAGCATGTTTGGAAAATTCTTCCGCCACATCCTCAACGCGTTCTTTCAACGTGCCTTCATGCGCGAAGAGCAAACGATAGGCGCGGCGCAGTGAGTGAATCTCTTCCCGCTCAAATCCACGACGCTTCAATCCAACGAGATTGAGACCGGCAAGATTGGCGCGATTGCCAATGGCCATACCGTAAGGAATGACATCATTTTCCGCAGCCGCCATAGCCGCAATAAAAGCATGTGAACCAATACGCACAAATTGATGCACAGCAGCGCCACCACCCGCGATGACATAATCACCGAGTGAACAATGTCCGGCAATCATGACATTGTTCGACAAGATCACGTGATTACCGCAATGCACATCATGCGCAATATGCGAATTTGCGAGGAACGTGCAGTGATTACCGACGACCGTCTTACCGCCGCCACCTTCCGTGCCCGGATTCATCGTCACGCCTTCGCGGATCATGCAATCAGAGCCAATGGTGAGTGAATTCTCTTCGCCGTGAAATTTCAAATCCTGCGGTTCATGACCGATAGAGGCAAAGGGGAAAATGCGCGTGCGCGCGCCCACACTTGTATTGCCACCCAGTGCCACATGCGAGATCAGCTCGACACCATCTCCCAGAGTGACTTTGGCACCGACATGGCAGAACGGGCCAATGGAGACCCCTTCTCCGATTTTCGCACCAGCTTCCACGATAGAGCTCGGATGAATCCCGAGTGGCGTGATGCGCGGCGGACGGTTTTTCGAAATCTCGGCCAAAGTCAGGCCCCCTTATTGTCTTCGACAATCAACATGGCAGAGACCTCAGCCTCACACACAATATGGCCGTCGACTTTCGCAACACCTTTATACCACCAAATATTGCGGCGCTGGTTAGTCTTGGTCATGTGAAACTCAACGCGATCTCCCGGGACAACCGGCTTGCGGAACTTCGCATTATTGATCGTCATAAAATATACGAGCTTGGGCTTACCAATCGTCGCTGCATTGACGCACAGAGCACCCGCCGTCTGCGCCATGCCTTCAATCAGCAACACGCCGGGCATCACCGGCTGATCGGGGAAATGTCCCTGAAATTGCGGCTCATTATAAGTGACGTTTTTGATCCCGATGCAGCTCTCATCGCCATTGCATTCAATGATGCGATCAACGAGCAAGAACGGATAGCGATGCGGTAGAGAGGCCATCAGCTTGATAATATCAACGGTCTCAAGCGCTTTGCCTGTGGCTTCAGTCATCTTTTCATTCCCTGTCATGCGAGCGGCGCGAAAGCGCGACGCATTATTCTTTGCTGTCGGAACTTGGCTTGCGTTCTGCCAATTTGGTCAAAGTCGCCACTTCACGCATATGTTCACGCATCGGCTTGGCGGGTGAGCCGCCAAATTTCGCGCCCGCCGGGACGTCTGTCATGACACCCGATTGCGCGCCAATCTGCGCACCCATGCCGATTTTCAAATGGCCGGTAATCCCAGCCTGCCCACCAGCGGCGACAAAATCGCCGATATCGGTTGAACCCGAAATGCCGACTTGCGAGACGATGACGCAATGGCGACCGATCGTGACGTTATGCGCGATCTGGACAAGATTATCGACCTTTGTGCCTTCACCAATCACTGTGTCGCGGTTTGCGCCACGATCAATCGTCGTGTTGGCGCCAATCTCAACGTCATTCTGAACAATGACACGACCAATCTGCGGAACTTTGAGATGACCGCGCGGCGACATGGCAAAGCCAAAACCATCTTGGCCGATACGCACGCCTGGATGGATGATGACGCGATCGCCAATCAAGGCAAAGAGAATGGTAGATTGAGGACCAATCGAACATTGGCGACCAATGCGCACGTCTGGCCCAATCACAGCATTGGCGCCAATCACCGTGCCCTCACCCACTTCTGCACGCGGACCGATCACAGCGCCAGGATCAACCGTCACGCCATCTTCGAGCCGCGCGTCAGGATGAATATAGGCTCCCGGCGAAATGCCGATATTGCCGAAAGCCGAACCAGGCCGCATGGAACCTGGAAACAATCGGGCGCTCACCTTAGCGCAAGCGGCATAGGGTTCCGGGGTCACGAGCGCAATGGTCGTCTCAGGCACGCGGTCGGCGTAACGTGGCCCGACAAAGCAAGCCGTCGCGCGTGTCGCGCGCACGTCATCGGCATATTTTGGATTATCGAGAAAAACGAGCGTACCCGGAACGCCTTGATCGAGCGGCGCCACAGCTTCGATCTGAGCCGTCAGATCCACCTCACGCAACGGCTTTGCCCCTGTCAGCTCGATGATCTCACCGATAGTCAAGGCCCCCGCGCGCCGGAAGAAGACCGGATCGCTCATGCTTTACCTCATCACAGTGATGGCACGCGACAGAGAAAAGCGCCCATCTCGTAAAAAGAGCCTGCGCCGTTGCATACGGCGCAGGCTTGTTCAGATCTCCGGCGCAAGCCGAAGCGACGATTAGAACGACGTGCCGCCAGTGAAGCGGAAGAACTGCGTCTGATCGTACTGATCCTTCGTGATTGCCTTGGCGAAGTCGAAGCGGATCGGGCCGAGCGGCGAAGCCCAAATGAGCGACACACCGAGTGACGAACGGATCTGATGGCTGTCGCGCAATGTGATACAATTAGCTTGGGTATAATCCGGTGCCCCACTCTTCGACACACACGGACTAGCGACAGCGCCACCCACAAGCGACGAGAATTCGGTCCTGCCCTTATAACCAAAGAGCGTGCCAGCATCGGCGAACACAGCGCCCTTCATGCCGATTTCCTTCGGCAGCCCGAAGATCGGGAACTGGGCTTCCAATGTGCCACCAATGAAATTGGTGCCACCAAGACCGGCGCCGACCAAATTATTCGGGTCAGTGATATCGCGCGGACCAATACCACCCGGGGAGAAACCACGAACAAGAGCCGGGCCAAGATTGAAGTTGTCGAGGATGCGCAATTCCCCGCCACCCCATGCGAACATATTGCCGCCCTGGATACGAGCCAGGCCGACGATGTCGTCAAAGAGCGGATAGTAGTAACGAACGTCGCCGGTTGTACGGAAGAACTTCGCATCGCCACCCAAACCAGCCAGGTCCTGACGGACTTCGCTGTAGAGCCCCGATGTCGGGCTCTTGATGTTGTCGAGCGAATTATAAGAAAGCGAGTAACCGACCAAAGAGGTCAAGCGCGTTCCAGCCGCTTCCTTGATTGCCAAAGACGCTTCGCCGTTCACCAAGCAATTGTCTGTCTCACTGAGAGTCCCAACAGGCGTGTAGTTCGAGCAATCGTTAAACGGGCGATCCGTCGTATTCGGGATCGAAATCTTCTGCTGATAGATCGAGTAACGCGGCGAGAAGGAGATCTCTTCCGTCAACGGCACGCCAAGACGCAGGTTGGTACCCACAGTCGTGCTATCATACAGCGCGTAACGTGAATTGATATTGCGCTTAGCAAAGAGGTCAACGCCACCAGCCACACGACCCCAGAGATAGGGCTCAGTGAAGGACAGGTCGATACCACGCGTCCTCGCGCCAGCAGAAAGAGCGGCGCGAACAAATTGCCCACGGCCCAAGAAATTCTGCTCGGTGATCGAGACTTCGCCGATGATCCCATCAACCGTCGAATAACCGCCGGAGATCGAGAACGAGCCGGTCGGCTGATCTTCAACTTCAACATTCACAACCACACGGTCAGGCGCCGAGCCTGGCTCATTGGTGATGCGAACATTCTTGAAGAAGCCTAGGCTCTTCAAGCGACGCTCGGCGCGGTCAACGAGCACACGGTTGTAGGCATCGCCCTCACCCATATCGAATTCGCGACGGACGACATATTCACGGGTACGAGTATTGCCGCGCACATTGATGCGTTCGACATAAACGCGCGGGCCTTCTTCCATCACGAAGCCCAGCGCAATCGTATGGTTCGCCGGATCACGATCACCACGAGGACGCGCTGACGAGAAAGCATAACCGCTCTTCGCGACTTCGCGCGTCAGCGCTTCGACCGTCTTCTCGACCTGGTCGCCGTTATAAACGTCGCCTTCCTTAATCGGGAC
>CANGFE010000104.1 GCA_947453155.1 Beijerinckiaceae bacterium
CGGGTCATCCCAAAACCACGCGCTTATTAGGCGACGGTCGCTTTGATGATCTTGTCGGGATTATCGACAGGCTCACCACGCTTCAGCTTATCGACATTGTCCATGCCTTCGATGACTTCACCCCAAACCGTATATTGGCGGTTGAGGAATCCAACATCCGTGAAGCAAATGAAGAATTGCGAATTGGCAGAATCCGGGCTCGCCGCACGCGCCATCGACACTGTGCCGCGGCCGTGATGGGCATTGTTGAACTCAGCCTTGAGGTTCGGATATTTCGAACCACCTGTGCCGGTGCCTTTCGGGCAACCCGTCTGTGCCATGAAATCATCGATCACGCGGTGAAAAACAATGCCATCATAAAAGCCTTCTTCGACAAGGCGCTTGATATGTTCGCAATGGTTCGGCGCGAGATCCGGACGCATTTGAATTTTGACATTGCCCTGCGTGGTTTCGAGCGTGATGATATTGCCGGTCTCGGACATGCTTTAAACTCCGTTGAAACAAACTGAACGTGATTAGGTCGGATCAGCCAAGCTCATCTTGACGATCTTGTCGGGATTGCTCGGCGGTTCGCCGCGCTTGATCTTGTCGACCAATTCCATGCCGCCGATGACTTCACCCCAGACCGTATATTGGCCATTGAGGAAAGACGCCTCTTTAAAGCAGATGAAGAATTGCGAGTTGGCGCTGTTGGGCTGTTGCGAGCGCGCCATACCGAGTGTGCCGCGCTTGAAAGGCGCGGACGAAAATTCTGCTGGAATGTTGGGGAGCTTGGACCCACCCATGCCCGTGCCCGTCGGATCACCCGTCTGCGCCATAAAGCCTTCGATCACACGATGGAAAACAATGCCATCATAGAAACCCTGCTTGGTGAGCGTCTTCACTTGCTCAACATGTTTGGGCGCGAGATCGGGACGCAGCAGGATTGTCACGCGACCATCCTTGAGATCCAGATACAAAATATTCTTCTTGTCAGGCTGAGCTTGCGCAAGCGCCTCGCCTGCCACAGCAGCAAGAGGCAGCCCGAGCACGAGCGAACGGCGATCGATCGTCATGGTCAAAACTCCAAAAATCAGGATTTAAATTTCTCGCGCAAAGCCTGCGCCACTTCCAGCGGCACAAAACCCGACACATCACCACCCATGGCAGCAATCTGGCGAACCAGAGTGGCCGTGATATGGCGAACATCAGGGCTGGCCGGCACAAAAACAGTCTGAATACGCGCCGCCATGGTCCCGTTCATGCCGGCCATTTGCATTTCATAATCAAAGTCAGTGCCATCCCGCAGACCGCGAATGATCAGGCTCGCATTCACACGACGCGCTGCATCAATCGCCAAACCGTCAAATGTCATCACTTCAACCGAAGCCATGACACCTTTGGTCGTTGCAGCGCGCACCATGGCCACGCGTTCAATCGGCGAAAACACCGGCGCTTTGCCAGGATGCGTGCCAATGCCAACGATGATGCGGTCGCAAAAAGCTGAGGCCGCATGAATGACATCGAGATGACCATTGGTCAGCGGATCAAAGGAGCCGGTGTACAGACCGATGCGCGCCATATGCCTAACCCCTTCAGCCTTGTGATGGCTTAGCCTTCGACCGCACCATCGGCTTCGTCACCCTCGTTCTCATCCTCGCCGATGCGCTCAACCGAGACAACCCGCTCGTCGGACGCAGTCCGGAAGACAATCACGCCCTGTGTTGCGCGGCCGGCCGTGCGAATATCTTCGACTGGGCAGCGGATCAACTGGCCGCCATCCGTCACCAGCATGATCTGATCGGAATGTGCGACAGGGAAAGAGGCAACGAGATCGCCGTTACGCGTGTTCACGGCCATAGCAGTGATGCCCTTACCACCACGCCCCGCAACACGATATTCGTAAGACGAAGTGCGCTTGCCATAACCGTTCGAGCTGATGGTAAGAATGGTCTCTTCATGCAGCGAAAGTTCGACATAGCGATCTTGCGACAGCGAGATGACATTTTCTGTCTCTTCTGTCTCAGCCGGTTCGACCGTTTCCTCAACACCCGTCTCGCCCTGCAAGGCACGACGCATTTTGAGATAGGCTGCGCGTTCATCCGGACCAGCATCGACATGGCGCAGAATGGCGAGCGAAATCACGCTGTCGCCATCGGCCAGATTGATGCCGCGCACACCCATCGAGTCACGACCCTTGAAGACGCGCACATCGCCAACCGCAAAGCGGATGCACTGCCCACGCGCTGTCGTCAGCAAGACATCATTGGCTTCCGAGCAAATCTGCACGTCAACAATGCCCTCGCCCTCATCGAGCTTCATGGCAATTTTGCCGGCGCGGTTCACCTGCGTGAAGTCTGACAGCTTGTTGCGACGCACCGTGCCGCGCGTTGTGGCAAACATGACATCCATGTTTTCCCACGCGGCTTCATCTTCCGGCAAAGGCATGATGGTGGTGATGCGCTCGCCTTGTTCCAGCGGCAACATATTGACGAGTGCCTTGCCGCGCGCTTGCGGCGCGGACAATGGCAGACGCCAAACCTTTTCTTTGTAGACCTGACCGCGCGACGAGAAGAACAGCAGCGGTTGATGCGTGCTGGCAACAAACAAACGCGCCACGAAATCTTCGTCACGCGTCTGCATGCCGGCGCGGCCCTTGCCGCCGCGGCGCTGCGCACGATAGGTCGAGAGCGGCACGCGCTTGATGTAACCCGCATGCGACACGGTCACGACCATGTCTTCGCGCTGGATCAGATCTTCATCGTCAAAGTCAGCATCGCTCTCGCCAATTTCAGTGCGACGCGGTGTTGCGAATGCATCGCGAACAGCCGTGAGCTCGTCGCGGATGATCGTGAACACGCGCGCACGCGAGCGCAGAATGTCGAGATAATCGGCAATCTCGGCCGCCAAGCGATTCAAGGCGTCCGCAATTTCGTCACGACCAAGCGCGGTGAGGCGCTGCAGACGCAGATCAAGAATAGCACGCGCTTGTGCTTCAGACAGACGGTAGGAACCATCATCATTCAGCTTGTGCTTGGGATCGGCAATGAGCGCGATCAAAGGCGCCATATCACGTGCGGGCCAATCACGACCCATCAAAGCTTCACGTGCGGCTGACGCATCGGGTGACGTGCGGATCAGACGGATGACTTCGTCAATATTGGCAACAGCAATGGCCAGACCCACCTGCACATGCGCGCCATCACGCGCTTTCATGAGCAAATATTTCGTGCGACGCGTGACGACTTCTTCGCGGAAGTCGATGAAAGCCGTCAGGAAGTCACGCAGATTGAGCATCTGCGGACGACCACCATTCAGTGCAATCATGTTGCAGCCGAAAGACGATTGCATGGCAGTGAAACGATAGAGCTGGTTGAGCACAACATCAGCCACAGCATCGCGCTTCAATTCGATGACGATGCGCATACCGTCGCGATCGGATTCATCGCGCAGATCAGAAATGCCTTCGACTTTCTTGTCGCGCACCAGTTCAGCCATACGCTCAATCAGCGTCGACTTATTCACCTGATACGGGATTTCCGTGACGATGATCGCCTCACGATCCTTGCGGATCTGTTCGATCTGCGCGCGTGCGCGCGTCACCACCGAACCACGGCCCGTGAGATAAGCAGAGCGAATACCGCTGCGGCCCAGTATGATCCCGCCGGTGGGATAATCAGGGCCCGGAATAATCGCCATCAAATCTTCGACGGAAATTTCCGGGCGCTCCATCATGGCGAGCACGCCATCGATCACTTCGCCCAGATTATGCGGCGGAATATTGGTGGCCATGCCAACCGCAATGCCACCCGCGCCATTGACGAGCAGATTGGGATAGCGCGCGGGCAGAACACTCGGCTCGCTCTCTTTGCCATCGTAATTGGGATGGAAATCAACCGTGTCTTCCTCGATATCTTCGAGCAAAGGCAGAGCTGCTTTGGTGAGGCGCGATTCCGTGTAACGCATGGCCGCAGCCGGATCGCCGTCAACCGAACCGAAATTGCCCTGACCATCGACCAGCGGCACGCGCAAAGAGAAGGGCTGCGCCATACGCACAAGCGAGTCATAAATCGCGCTGTCGCCATGGGGATGGTAACGACCCATCACATCGCCGACGATACGCGCTGACTTCACATAGGGCTTGTCCGGCGTCTGGCCGTTTTCATACATCGAATAGAGAATACGGCGATGCACGGGCTTCAAACCGTCGCGCACGTCGGGCAAAGCGCGGCTCACGATCACGCTCATGGCGTAATCGAGATAAGAGCGCTTCATCTCATCGGTGATGGAAACAGGGCGAATATCGGAACCCGATGCGCCTGCGGAATCGTCTTTATCGTCAGCCAAAAAACTGATCCCCGAGGGTTAAAAAGAATCGTGACTTTATCTATCCGATTCCGTCTCACGAAGCCAGTTTTACAGACCCCGACTTATCCGGCCAAAGCCCTTTTGATTCAGTAATTTATGAGCATCCGATGGGACCGCGCAGAAAGCCCGCCTGCGCAAGCCCTCAAGCCTGTCTTTTCAGCCCTTTAGGCTGCGCAGCAAACGGGTCAGAAGCCCGACCATATGTGTGGTGGAAGCAGATGTTTCTGCAGCCAAGGCAACCTCAGCACGAGGTGCCACCACCCTGCCCTCGCGCGCGGCGCGCACGCTGGCGAGATCCACGACCTCGGCGGGTGGAAAGAGGAAAGCATAATCATCCAGAATGCGCGGAAAGCCTGGGCGCAAATAGCCCACGCTTTGCGCGCGCACACGCCGCAGGGCCGCATTCATACGGCCCCGCGCGTGGAATAAGGGCCGGAAATCGGCCGGCTTTGGATCAGAACGGAATGTCATCGTCGATCGCTGCTGAAGTGCGCCCTGCGCCAGCGGGAGCCGGACGCGTATCACCACCGCTGGAGCGGCCCATGCTGGGGCGCTCGCCGCCACCACCAAAGCTCTCGCCGCCTTCACGACCGCTGCCACGGCTGTCGAGCAGCGTCAGCTCGCCGCGATAGCGCTGCAGCACCACGTCGGTCGCCTTGCGCTGGTTGCCATCCTTATCCGTATATTCACGGGTCTGGAGCGAGCCTTCGAGATAAACCTTCGTACCCTTTTTCACGTATTGCTCAGCAACCTTGCCGAGCTGCTCGTTGAAAATGGTCACATTGTGCCATTCGGTGCGGTCCTTGCGCTCACCGGTCGCCTTGTCACGCCAGGATTCTGTCGTCGCCACCGAGAAGGACACGATGGGGTCGCCATTGGCGGTGCGGCGCACTTCCGGGTCGCGCCCGACATTGCCGATGAGAATGACCTTATTCACGCTGCCTGACATGAGGCTCTCCTAAAACGATTGCGGCGCCAGCCCCGACTCATGGGCCCGCCGATTGGTCTCGCGCACAGTAAACGCGTGAGC
>CANGFE010000105.1 GCA_947453155.1 Beijerinckiaceae bacterium
GGGCTTATAGAGGAGGCGGGGCTTGGCTGGCAAGCCCCAAACCTGATTCCCGCCAGTAATTTAGCGGGGCGACAGGACCATGATCATCTGGCGGCCTTCCATGGAGGGCTCCAGCTCGACCTTGGCAAAAGTTGTGGTCTCTTCCTTCACCCGCGTCAGCAGGCGGTAGCCGAGGTCCTGATGGGCCATTTCGCGGCCACGGAAGCGCAGGGTCACCTTGACCTTGTCACCTTCCTCGAAGAAGCGACGCATGGCCCGCATCTTGACCTCATAATCGTGGTCATCAATGCCGGGACGCAGCTTAATCTCTTTAACTTCAACGACTTTCTGCTTTTTGCGGGCCTCGGCGGCTTTCTTCTGTTCCGTAAAGCGGAACTTGCCGTAATCGAGGATCTTGCAAACCGGCGGATTGGCATTGGGGACGATTTCGACGAGGTCGAGGCCGGCTTCTTCAGCCATCTGGAGGGCCTCAAGACTTGCGACGACGCCGCGATTTTGACCGTCTTGGTCAATCAATTGAACGTCTGGCACGCGAATGTCGCGGTTGATGCGTTGCCCGTCTTTCTGCGGCGTGGGCGGGGCTTTCATGGGACGACGAATGGCAATCTCTCCTTCTGGTGCATAAGCCGGACCCGATCCCGTCAGCACTTCATGGCTGGAGGGGTTCGGACCCGCGCAGAAGATCGGTTGAGTGCCTGCCGAAGTCAACAGAACTTCCGGCCCGAGGGCGGCCATTCGTGCTTTTTGTGAGTTCTTTTTACCAGCGCCCGCTGTGTTCGATCAGCCGCGCATAGATTTCGAGCGTCTGGGAGCACATTTTTTCAAGGCCGAAAGATTTCTCGACATGATTGCGTGCGCGTTCAGCTAGAGCGTCGCGTGCGGCCGCACCCATGCCCAAAATGCTCTCCAAAACAGTCGCCAGAGCTTCCGGATCATTGGGCGGGATGGTCCAGCCCGTCCGATTTTCGCGGGTGACGCGTGGGGGCGTGAGGACCGTCTCGGCGACTGCGCCAAGATCGGTGACGACAACGGGTGTGCCCATGGCTTGCGCCTCGACGGCTGAGCGCCCGAAAGCTTCCGGCTCGGTTGAGGTCACAGCCAGCACGGCCGAAGCGGCAAGTGCGGCTGGCATGTCGGTAACGTGGCCGACGCGCGTCACAATGCCGGTGAGGCCAGCTTTCTCGATCGCCGCATCAAGCTCGCGCACATAATGAGCGCGCCCCTGATCATCGCCGGCGAGAATATAGCGCACATCCGAAATGCCCCGCTCAGCGAGCAGGCGGGCAGCCTCGATCAGGACTTTCTGGCCTTTCCAGGCGGTGAGGCGGGCCGCCAGCAAAATCACCCGATCTTCGGGGCCGACATTCCAGCTCTTGCGCATGCGTTGCACGCGCGCTGTATCAACAGCCGTGCGCGCGAAGCGGCGCAGATCCGTGCCGCGGTGGATGATAGCTGTATGCTCATTCGCAAATGGATAGGCATTGCCAATCAAGCCCGCCGTATAGGTGCTATTGGCAATCACAACATCACCGCGTGCCATCACAGAATTATAGAGCTGCTTGAGGGATGATTGTCCCGAATAAGAGCCGTGATAAGTGGTGACGAAAGACGTTTTCGTGCGCTGCGCGGCACCCAGCGCCACCCATGCGGGCGCGCGCGAGCGTGCATGAACAATGTCGACATTTTCGCGCTGGATAATTTTGGCGAGTCGGCGCGCATTGAGCCACATCAGCAGCGGATTTTTTGTTGCAGCTGGAAAAGGAATCCAGATGCCGCCATTGGCCTGCAATTCGCTGACCAAGCGACCGCCTTCGGTGGCAACAAGCGCGCGTGCGCCCGCTTCTGACAAAGCAGCGGCAATGTCGATGGTTGTGCGCTCGGCGCCACCCGCATCGAGGCGCGGGATGATCTGCAAGATCGTACGACCCGCGAGAAAACTTCTCCCGCCTGTCTCGAAAGCACTCCTCGCGATCTGTCGCATTGCCCGCCCGGCCGTTATAAGTTCGTGCGCCAGCTACAAAGTGCTGACGAATCATGTGCCTTCACATTAGCCGCGAGCCGAACGGAACCGCAAATGTCTGTTGATGCGACACAAGTCGATCTCCCCGTCGCTTTTCAGAATGTCGGCCATTGCCGTTTGGCCTTTCGCTACCGCGCGGCCAAGCCAGTAGGGCAGGCGAAGCCCGGCCTTGTTTGGCTGGGTGGTTTCAAATCCGACATGATGTCCACGAAGGCGCTGGCGCTCGACAGCTTTGCCGCGGCTGAAGGTCGTAGCTGCCTGCGCTTTGATTATTCCGGCCATGGCGAGTCGGAAGGTCGTTTTGAGGACGGCACGATCTCGCTTTGGCTGCAGGAAAGTCTGGCGATGATCCGCGCACAGACGCAAGGCCCGCAAATTCTGATCGGCTCATCCATGGGTGGGTGGATTGCGCTTCTGGCTGCGCGCGCTTTGGGGGCACAAGAAGCGGTGCAACGTCTTGCTGGTCTTGTGCTGATCGCACCAGCGGTTGATTTCACCGAGAAGTTGATGTGGGCGCAGATGCCAGCGGCCATTCGCAAAGAGATCGAAAGCAAGGGCGTTTGGTTGCGCGAAAGCGCTTATTCACCCGAGCCGACGCCGATCACACGCGCGCTGATTGAAGACGGTCGTCGCAATCTGATGTTCGATGGCGCGATTGATGCTCATGCACCCGTGCATATTTTGCAAGGCATGCAAGATCCCGATGTTCCGTGGCAACATGCCATGACATTGGTCGAGCATTTGGCGGGTGATTGCGTGACTTTGTCATTGATCAAAGACGGTGATCATCGTCTGTCGCGCGATGAAGATATTGCCGCTCTCATCGCGGCTGTGGCCAATATTGCTTAATGTTTCTGCGCGGCGCGCAGATTACGCGTCATCATAAACAGCGCGAAAGCGAGCGTGCCTGACAGCGCGGATGCTGTGACAAGCGGCAAGGCGCTCCCGCCCACGAAGAGGCCCACAATCGCGCCTGCTATGGATGCAAAAACCATTTGCATGAAGCCGACCAATGAAGAGGCGGCGCCTGCACGCTCGGGAAAGGGCGTCATGGCGGCAGCCATGGCTTGCGGCAAAACCATGCCGATGCCGATGAAGAAAATCATCTCTGGCAGAACGATGGCAAGAAGCGCTTCAGGCCAGATCAGCGCGCCGATCCACTGCCCGACACCACCGACTGCGAGACAAGCCACGCCCACACCAATCGTGTGATCAAAACCATGTTTGGTCACGCTGCGCGTGCCGATCATCGTGCCGGCGACAAAGCTTACGGAGCAAATGCCAAAGGTGATGCCGAACATGATTTCATCGAGCCCATAGACGCCTTGAAAGACAAAGGAGGAGGCGGAGATGAAAGCAAACAGGCCCGCATAGCTCAGCGACAAAAGCGCGGCATAGGTACGATAGGCTTTGTTGCGCAGAACGATTTTGTAGGATTCGAGGATAGCTGCCAGCGAGAGATGGTCGCGGTTGCGGAACTGGTTGGTCTCGGGCACACGCAGCCAAGCGATCAGGGCCAAGACAATGCCGCCTGCCGCCATGGCCAGAAAGATGGACCGCCAGCCAAAGGCCACTTGCAAGACCCCACCGAGAATAGGGGCGACGATGGGTGTGATCCCCATAATCGTGCCCATCATGGACATTTCCCGGCCCGCGCGCGGCCCATGATAGAGGTCGCGGACGATTGTTCTGGCGAGGATGATGGGGCCAGCCGCGCCAAAAGCTTGCAGGGCGCGGGCGAAAATCAGCATTTCGACATTGGTCGCCGCCGCGCAGGCGAGCGTCGCGACGATGAAGAGGCCGAAGGCCGCCACCAGAATGGGTTTGCGGCCCAGCGCGTCAGATATTGGCCCGTAAACGATCTGACCCACTGAAAAACCAATGAGATAGGCCGAAAGCGTGAGCTGGACCTTCGCCGGGCTTGCGCCCAGAGCTGCCCCAATATGGGGGAGCGAGGGCAGGTAGAGATCGGTCGCCAAGGGCCCAAGCGCTGTCATGAAAGCGAGCATGACGGTCATGGCCAGCGTGTCGGGCTTCAGATGCATGGGCCTGTCCGGAAAGGGGCGACCAAAAGAGCCGCCCGAGCTTTAGGGCAGATAGGGCGAAGCCGCGGGGATTGTCCATGGCCACCGGCGCATGGCTCGTCTGCCCTTGTGATCCTTGCCTCTCGGGGGGTGGGAGTGTATAAGACCCTCATTCACATCTTCGCAGTGTGACCATGCTTCATGGTCAATTGTAGAGAGTGGGGCCCACCTCGGGACCCGCTCTTTTTTGTTTCACCTACCGCCATGTGCGGTCTGAGGAGGTCCTTTTGGAGCCAATCGAGGGCAATCAGGCGCAAGTCCAAGTGCCAGAACTGCTCGACGAGCCACGTCTCATTGCTGAGACGGGGTTGGCTGCGCGCGTCGCGACCATCGCGGCCCCGGTCCTTCTTGATCTCGGCTTCCGTCTGGTGCGGGTGAAGATTACGTCCAATCAGGGCACGACGTTGCAGATCATGGCCGAGCGGCCGGATGGCACGATGAATGTCGATGATTGCGAGAAGGTGAGCGTCGCCTTGTCGCCGGTTCTCGATCTCGAAGATCCGATCTCGCAAGTCTACCGTCTGGAAATCTCCTCACCCGGCATTGATCGCCCCTTGGTGCGTCTTACCGATTTCCAGCGCGCTGTTTCGCATGAAGCGCGCGTTGAATTGAATTTCGGCCTTGATGGCCGCAAGCGCTTCCGTGGCTGGATTGAAGGCACGGAAGGCGAAGGGCGTGACGCGCTCATTCTGCTGCGCCGGATGGATTCGCGCGCGGATGAAGAGGCGGATGTTAAACTGCCGATCAATGATATTTCCGAAGCGCGTCTGGTGCTGACCGAAGCGCTGATCCGTGAATCTTTGCGTGCCGGCAAGGCCGCATTGGAAGAACCGCAAAGTGAAGAGGAAGAGGCCGCACCCGTGCGTCCTGGTCCTGGACGTTTTGCCAAGCCCAAACCCATTTCGCCAGGCGCACTGGCTGCACGTCGCAACGCGCAGTCCGCACGTCCCAAGAGATAAACGACTTCAGGTCCCTTTGAGGAGACACGACCATGGCCGTTAGCGCCAACAGGCTTGAACTTTTGCAGATTGCCGATGCAGTGGCCCGCGAAAAATCCATTTCGCGCGACATTGTTCTCGCGTCGATGGAAGATGCGCTGCAGAAAGCAGCGCGCTCGCGCTACGGTCAGGAAACTGAAATCCGCGTCGAGATCAATCCGCGCACCGGTGAAGTGCGCACCTCGCGTTTGATGCTCGTTGTCGACCAGATCGAAAA
>CANGFE010000106.1 GCA_947453155.1 Beijerinckiaceae bacterium
CGAGCCCGGCGGGAATTTTGTAGGAATAGGCTGTATCGACCGCGACGGGTGTCAGGACGTCGGCGACCGACGCCCCTTTGTGTCCAGCGTCCGTCATCGCCGCAGAATTAGCAGAAAAAACCCTGCGGCGGCGAGGATTACTTGAGGCTGAGGATCTGATTCACCTTCGCCAATTGGGCTGGCGTCACGTCAGCCACCACCGCCAGCGCGCGCTTGCGTGTCTTTTCGGCATCTTCAAAGTCGATATAGCGCTGCGTGCGTTCGCCTTCGGCAATGACTTCCGGATCGGTGAGGGCCTTGCGCACGGCCTCTTGCATGAATTTCAGACGTGACGCGCTCATGTTTGGCGGCACGACAAGAATGCGTCCCAAATCTTCGATATTGGCGCGGAAGTCGAAGAGCCAGGCCTGTTCGGCATCCAATTTGGCCGCTTCAAAAATCGTCGGCGTATCGGGGAAGAAGCGCGAACGCTTGCGCGCCATCGACGCGACCGCGCGGTTCTGGCCCGACTTCACATAATTGTTCGCTGATGTGTCGGAGACGTAGATGGAATCCATCTCGTCCTTGGTCACAGCAAGGGCTGCTTGATTGGAGCCGCCATAGCCCATGACGACTTTGCATTTCATCTTCAAGGCTTCGCAGGTGAAGGCGGCGCCATCGGCGAGGCCGTCAATCGGGCCAGTTGCCGACCACATGATCTCGCGGTTCATGGCCAGAGCATCTTGCGGCGTTTTGATCGGGGATTTCGGCGAGACAAGCCAGACCCAGGGCGAGGCCGAGACTGTGCCCAAATGGCCGAGCTTGGCGAGATCATAGCGCACGCCGGGCGAATTCATGATTTGTGAGAGCGCAGCGCCTGCGCCATTGACGATCATCGTGTGCAAGCCATCCGGCGGCGCGACACTGGTCGCGTTCAGCGCCGTGACACCACCCGCACCCGGCTGGTTTTCGACGATAATATTGGCGCCAAGATGTTTGCTGATATGTGGGCCAATCATGCGGGCATAGACGTCATAGCCGCCACCGGGGCCATAGCCCACGGTCATGCGCACCGTCTTGCCTTTAAAGAAAGCGGCTTCCGCTTCTGGCGTTTGCGCCTGCGCGCTCGTGCCGATGGCAACAATCAGAGCCGCTGCGCCTGCAAGGCGCGCCCATGACAGCAGCATGTTATTCCTCCCGTTATTTTTTATAGCCCCACGATAGGAGCAAACGGGTCAGGACGACAAGGCCTTGAGCGCGGAAATCAGGCCCGCCAAATCGGGCGTTGGCGCAATGGTGATGCGCTTTGCGCCAGCGAGCTCGCGGGCGGCACGGGCCGAAATCGCAATTTGCGCAGGCGCGAGGGCTTGGGGCTCAATTCCAGCTGCTTGCGCCAGCTCACGATAAAGCGCGGCGCTGCGGGTTGAAAAATGCAGCACCGCATCAATCTCGCCTGCGGCAAGAGCGGCTTTTGCCTGAGCCGGAAATTGCTGCGCGCTCTTTGTTTCATAGACAATCCACGGCGTGACGTGGTGGCCTTGTTGTGTGAGCTGCGCTTCGAGCTCGGGGCGTCTTTCGCGCCCTGCGAGATAGAGAAAATGTTGCGCGCCTTCACCAATCATGCGTGCAAGATTTTCGCCATCAGCTGCAATCTGCGTGACGTGAAAACCTTTGCGCTGCGCTGCTTCTGCTGTGCGCTCACCCACAACATGCATAGGCAGGGATGAGACATTACTCATCAGTGCGTCAAATGCATGAGCGCTGGTGGCGATCAGCGCGGTGAAATTACCTTCGGGTTTTGAGGCGTCTGTTGCACCAATCTCGAACAAAGGCGCGATGAGTGCGTCAAAACCCTCTGCGCCAAGCGCTTGCGCGCTTTTGCGCGCATCCGCCTCGGGTCGCGTGAGGAGGATGCGCATGGCTTAGTGGGTCAGAATATCAGCCGGTGCACGCGCAAGAAGATCTTGTCCCGCTTGCACGCCCAGACGCTGCGCATCCGCAATATCGCCTTGCGTTTGCGTCTCGTAATATTCCGAACCATCAGTGCGCAGAATGAGACCGCGGAAGCTGATGTGATTGTCTTTCACACGCGCAAGCCCCGCAATCGGCGTGCGGCATGAGCCATCGAGCACGCGCAAGAAAGCGCGCTCCAAAGTCAGCGCATAGCCGGTGTCCGGATGCAGAATGGCGCCAAGCTTCACGCGCGTTTCATGGTCATCGCTGCGCACAGTAATGCCGATTGCGCCTTGCCCGACGGCGGGCAGAAACTTTTCATCGTCCAGAATTTCAGTGACGTGCTGCGTCAGGTTCAAACGCTTCAAACCAGCGAGCGCCAGCAAGGTCGCATCACATTCGCCGCTTTGCAGTTTCGATAGACGCGTCTGCACATTGCCGCGCAACAGGCCGACCCGCAGATCAGGGCGCAATTTGCGCACCAGAGCTTGGCGGCGCAGAGAGGCTGTGCCGACCAAAGCGCCGGCCGGCAAATCCATCAGGCTTTTGGCCCGCAGAGAAATGAAGGCATCGCGCACATCTTCGCGCGGCAGGAAGCCGCCGACTTCGAGCCCGTCGGGGAGGACTGTCGGCAGGTCTTTGGAAGAATGGACGGCAATATCGACCGAACCTTCGAGCTGGGCGATATCGATCTCTTTGGTGAAGAGGCCCTTGCCGCCGGCTTCCGAAAGCGGGCGGTCGAGAATCTGATCGCCCGAGACCTTGATGACGACGATCTCGATCCGGTCTTCGGGAATGCCATGGGCGGCGGCTAAAAGGTGGCGCGTTTCATGCGCCTGGGCCAATGCGAGCGGAGAGCCCCGCGTGCCAATCTTCATCCAGGCTTGCGCCATTTAGTGTCCCCAGACAGTTGCAACTCGTTTGGCGCGGACTATAGGGTGTCGCGCGGGGCGACGAAAGAGTGGCCCCAACAGAATCAATGGGCCGATGCGCGTTCTTGGAATTGAAACCACCTGTGACGAGACCGCCGCGGCGGTCGTCAGCCTCTCCAGCAGGGGCAATGGCGATATTCTCTCCAACGAAGTGATGAGCCAGATCGCCGAACATGCCGCCTATGGCGGCGTCGTGCCCGAAATTGCCGCGCGCGCCCATGTGGACGTGCTGGACCGTCTGGTCGAGCGCGCTTTGGCTGGCGCCGGCTGCACGATGAATGAGATTGATGGCGTGGCCGCCGCGGCGGGCCCCGGCCTGATTGGCGGGGTCATTGTGGGCCTCACCTTCGGCAAGGCTTTGGCGCTGGCCGCCGACAAGCCCTTCATCGCCGTCAATCATCTCGAAGCCCATGCGCTGACCGCGCGGCTGACGGATGGAATCGAATTCCCCTATTTGCTGCTCTTGGTGTCCGGCGGGCATACGCAGCTCATCGCCGTGCGCGGTGTCGGTGATTACAAGCGACTCGGCACCACGATTGATGATGCGATTGGCGAGGCCTTCGACAAAGTCGCAAAAATGCTGGGGCTTCCATATCCCGGCGGCCCGCAAGTTGAAAAAGCCGCCATGGATGGCGATCCGCAGCGCTTCGAATTTCCCCGTCCGATGTTGCGCCGTCCGGGCGCAGATTTTTCGCTCTCCGGTTTGAAGACAGCTGTGCGTCTGGAAGCCGAGCGCATTGCGCCCCTGCGCCCCAGCGATATTCCTGATCTCTGCGCCTCATTCCAAGCGGCGGTTGTCGATGTGATCATTGATCGCATCCGCCATGCTTTGCGCGCTTTTCGTACTGAAAATGGCGATCCGTCGGCCCTTGTTGTTGCGGGTGGTGTGGCTGCCAATGGCGCCATTCGCCGCGCATTGACGCGCTTTTGTGGTGAAGGTGGTCTGCCGCTGGTCTTGCCGCCACCCGCTCTTTGCACCGACAATGGCGCCATGATTGCGTGGGCGGGCTTGGAGCGTTTGCGTCGTGGCATGACGGATGGATTGGATTTTGCCGCGCGCCCACGCTGGCCGCTCGATCTCGACGCAGAGCGCGTCAACAACGGCAAGGCTTGAGTCAGATGCGCGCAGAGATTCGCAAAATTGCTGTTTTGGGGGCAGGTGCTTGGGGCACGGCTTTGGCCAATGCTGCTGCGCGGCCCGGACGCGAGATTGTTTTGTGGGCGCGTGATCGCCAGCATGTGGCTGAATTGTTGGCTGCGCGCGAAAACAAGCGTCGGTTGCCGGGCGTGACATTGTCGGAAGGCGTTGCGCCGCAGGCCGAACTTGCAACCATTTCCGATGCTGACATTGTGCTTTGTGTTGTGCCCGCGCAGGCTTTGCGCAGCATGGCCGAGCAGTTGAAAGGCGTCATCCGCGCCGATGCGCCGCTCGTCATTTGCGCCAAGGGCATTGAGCGCGGCACCAATCTTTTGCTCACCGATGTTGTGAGTCAAATCTTGCCGGGACAACCGACCGCCATTCTGTCAGGCCCGAGTTTTGCTGATGATGTGGCGCGTGGTTTGCCCACCGCTGTGACGGTTGCCGCCAAAGATGAAGCGCTGGCGCGCGCTTTGGCATCCGCGCTCGGCACGCCGACATTGCGGCTTTATCATTCCACCGATGTGCTTGGTGTCGAGATTGGCGGCGCCACCAAAAATGTTCTCGCCATTGCTTGTGGCATTGCAGCGGGGCGCGGCCTTGGTGCGAGTGCTGGTGCCGCGCTGATCGCACGCGGCTTTGCGGAATTGTCGCGCTTTGCCGCGTCCCGCGGTGCGCGGCCCGAAACATTGATGGGCTTGTCAGGATTGGGTGATCTCGTGCTCACCTGTTCGTCGGCGCAATCGCGCAATTTTTCTTATGGTTTTGCGCTGGGCCGCGGCGACAATCTGCCAGAGAAATTGGCGGAAGGGGCAGCCACGGCGCCTGTTCTGCTCGATATGGCGCAGACGAGCGGTGTGGATATGCCGATTGCTCGCGCGGTCGCAGAGATCTTGAGCGGGCGTCTCACCGTAGATCAGGCGATTGGTATTTTGCTGGCCCGTCCGCAAAAAGCGGAAGGCTGATTTTTACAATAGGGGCACGTGATGGCGCATTGGCTGGTCAAGAGCGAACCGTTCAAATGGTCATGGGATGATCAGGTGAAAGCGGGCGCCAAAGGCACGCATTGGAATGGCGTGCGCAATCATCTGGCAAAAAACCATCTCATGGCGATGAAGAAAGGCGATCACGCTTTTTTCTATCATTCGAATGAAGGCAAAGAGATTGTCGGCATCGTCGAAGTGATCAAGGAGCATTATCCCGATCCCGAAGATGAAAGCGGCAAGTTTGTGATGGTGGATTTCAAAGCGGTGA
>CANGFE010000107.1 GCA_947453155.1 Beijerinckiaceae bacterium
AAACCCGGGAAACGACCCTATGCGCGTCTATTATGATCGTGATGCCGACATCAACCTCATCAAGGGCAAGAAAGTAGCCGTCATCGGCTATGGCTCGCAGGGCCATGCCCATGTCCTCAACATGCGCGATTCCGGCGTGAAGGACGTTGTGGTCGGCCTGCGCAAGGGCTCGCCCACGGTGAAGAAGGCGGAAGGCGAAGGCCTGAAGGTGATGGAAGTCGCCGAAGCCGCCAAATGGGCTGACGTCGTCATGATGCTGACGCCCGACGAATTGCAGGCTGACATTTATTACAAGGACCTCGCGCCCAACATGAAGCAGGGCGCCGCTCTGCTCTTCGCGCATGGTCTCAATGTGCACTTCAACCTCATCGAGCCGCGCAAGGATCTCGATGTTCTCATGGTCGCCCCGAAGGGCCCCGGCCACACGGTGCGCGGCGAGTACAACAAGGGCGGGGGCGTGCCTTGCCTGATCGCCATCCATCAGGATGCCTCCGGCAATGCCCATGATCTGGGCCTTTCTTACGCATCCGCCGTGGGCGGTGGCCGCGCTGGCATCATCGAAACCACCTTCAAGGAAGAATGCGAAACCGATTTGTTCGGTGAGCAGGTTGTCCTCTGCGGCGGTCTCGTTGAACTCATCCGCGCTGGTTTCGAAACGCTGGTCGAAGCGGGCTATGCGCCTGAAATGGCCTATTTCGAATGCCTGCATGAAGTGAAGCTGATCGTCGACCTGATTTATGAAGGCGGCATCGCCAACATGAACTACTCGATCTCGAACACGGCCGAATACGGCGAATATGTCACCGGCCCGCGCATCATCACGCCGGCTACCAAGGCTGAGATGAAGCGTGTTCTCGACGACATTCAGTCGGGCAAGTTCACACGCGACTGGATGCTCGAAAACAAGGTCGCCCAGACCTCGTTCAAGGCCACCCGCGCCCGCAATGATGCCCACCAGATCGAAGAAGTCGGCGCTCGCCTGCGTTCGATGATGCCCTGGATCGGCAAGAACAAGATGGTCGACACGACCCGCAATTGATCTTTCCAAGCCGAAAGGTCTGGAAAACTGAGGCCGGAGCGTAAGCTCCGGCCTTTGTCGTATTGGCAAAGCCGCACTGTCACTGTAACGTAATATGAAACTGTTATTTTAAAAGTAGAAACTTCAACCGTTTGGTTGTGTCTAGCGGGTTCTACAATTGTCTTTTTGATCAGTCTTTTTCAGACATGGATTTTTCGAAAAATGTCGGGACGCGCACTTTCAGCGGCTTTAGCCGATCACGTTTTGGGCTTGCGGGCCGATCGTCAATTTGAGCGCCTTCAGGATGTTTTGGGTCCGCGCGTTCATTATCAGCTGGCGGGTGATCGCCGCCTCATGCCCTATGCGGGTACGTTCCATGGCCGCACAGACACTTGCGTTGCCTTTCAAGCGCTCGATGTGGAATTTGAAATGTGCCAGTTCGAAATCGGGCAGGTCTTGTCCGAGACGGCGAGCGCGGCTGTGCGCTGGCAGACGCGCTGGATAAATCGCGGCACACGCGATTCCGCTTTGATCCGCGGCTTCAGTCATTTCCGCTTTGCTGATGGTCTTGTCATTGAATGGGCCGATTTTATCGACACGGCAACGGCCTCTTATCTCGCAGGCTGGATGCCTGATATGCCGGCTTTTGCTATGGCCGGGCCAGCTCAAGACTGACCGTCACGCTTTCCTCTCGCGCGCGCCTCGCCTAGTTTGCTTGCACGACAGGAGAGGCTATGGCGCGCCGTTTCAATACGCTCGATGTTTTCACCACCACACCGCTGGCGGGCAATCCGCTGGCCGTGGTGCGCGATTGCGATGGGCTTGATGAGGCCGCCATGCAATGCATCGCGCGCGAATTCAATCTGTCGGAGACAGTTTTTCTGCTGTCGCCGCGCGATCCCGTGAATACGGCGCGCGCGCGCATTTTTACGCCCACTCGCGAATTGCCTTTTGCGGGTCATCCGACAATTGGCGCTGCTATTCTCATTGGCTTGACCGAAGCGCAAGGTCTGATGCGAGGGCAGGATATTCTGATCGCCTTGGAAGAAGAGGTCGGCGTGATCTCTTGCACCGTCGGCTATGATAGAAGCGGCATTGCGCGCGCCTCTTTCACTTTACCGAAATTGCCGGTACCCGCCGGACAAGCAAGCCAAAGCCTGTTCATCGCGCAAGCTTTGGGGCTTGAGGAAAGCGACATTGGTTTTGGCGCGCACAGCCCGAGCATTTTTTCAGCGGGCAATCCCTTCTGCTTTGTGCCAATTGCCACACGCGCAGCCATGTCGCGCGCCAAGCCAGATGCGGCTCTGTGGCCAGCGGCTTTCGGGCATATGGAGCGTGGCGCTTGTTATCTCTACACGCGCGAATGTGTGGCGCCGGACCATCATTTTCACGCGCGCATGTTTGCGCCCGGACTTGGTATTGCGGAAGATCCGGCGACCGGCTCAGCGGTGGCGGCTTTTGCAGGCGTGTTGATGGCACAAGACAAGCTCGCTGACGGCGCGCATATGTTTGCTATTGAACAAGGCTATGACATGGGCCGCCCGAGCCTGATCACTTTGGGCCTTGATGTGGTGGATGGGCAATTGATGGAAGCTTCCATCGGCGGATCTGCCGTTCTGGTGCAGGAAGGGACGCTTCATCTGTGAGCTGCGCTGAGATTTTTCCTGTTACGTCCATCGATATCCGTGTCACGCCTTATGACTGGCCTTTCTTGCACCAAGCCCGTGCCGAGATTGATGCCTTTTGGCGTGAGCTGAGTGCCAACAAACCCCATGTCTTTGACGGGCGTGTTTTGCTGCTTCATCAGCAGGACTGGCAGGGCCCGCATTTCCGCGGCGAAGCATTTGAGACGTCCTACAGCGCCTTCATGACATGGAAGCAGCTTGGCTTTGCGGATACGCGCGTGACAAATTTTTTCGGCATGGCGGCATTGCGCGCACAAGACGATGGGTTTCTCTTGGGCGAAATGGGTCCCCATACTGCCAATGCAGGACAAAGCTATTTTCCCGCTGGCACACCCGAGCCCGCGGATGTGACGGGTACGTATGTCGATCTGGCGGCATCGGTCACGCGCGAGTGTCTGGAAGAAACGGGACTGGCGCTCAGTGATCTGGATTTGCGCGACACCTGGACGGCCGTGATCACCAAGGGTCAGATCGCCTTCATGCGCGATCTGCGCTTGTCCATGGATGCGCAAAGCGCCAAGCGGAAGATCGAAGCCAATCTGGCGCAAGAGGATGCGCCGGAGTTTTCGCGGCTCCATATTGTGCGCGCGCCCGAAGATGCGCATGGCCTCACCATGCCCAGCTTCATGCAGCCTTTTCTGGATTTCAGCTTCCGCTAATTATTCGTCGGATAGCCGTGGCGGGATTTATTGGCCGCGACCATGCCGCGTGCTTCCCCATCGCGGCCCGCATTGCAGGCCGCACGCACAGGCTCCAGCTCTTTCTGGATCTGGTTGTAGACGCGCTCGGCCACATTGCCGCTTTCCCAATCGGCTTTGAGCACGGCGTCATAGCGCCCGATCACCGCCGCGCAGCCATCGCCCTTCGGCAGGACTACGACCGGAAAATCTGTCGCCGCATAAGCGCCGGGCTGCGGGGCGGGCACGGCTGCCTGCGGCCCGCGGGCCTCGTTGCAGGCCGCAAGCAGGGGCAGAGCGAGCAGAAGCAGGGCGGGGCGCAGAGAGCTCATGGCTTGGCCGAATCCTCGAAAAACATCGGGCTTAACCATTTCGCGCGGCCGAGGGCGGGTCAAGCGCAGCCGTGGGGCTTGGCATCTTGCGGGGGTCGGGGTGCATCGGCTATGACAGCGGGGCAGGCCAGTGGGGCCATTTGTGACCAGCGAGGACGTTGTGGCGACATCTGCCACCAGCAAGATTGTGATGGACGTGGCGGCTTCTGCTGCCTGCGGTCGCACAACGCTGCCCACGCTGAAGCTGCTTCTTCTTAGCCGCCCCTGAGCGCCGTCCGGGCTTGTGCCTGGGTGCTTAGGGGATTGACGCAACGAAGATCAGCGAAGCCGCCGTATCCGGCGCGACAGATTCAGGACAGATAAAATGGCCAGCCCGATCAACCCGAATGACAACAGCCGCGACCGTGTTGTGATTTTCGACACGACGTTGCGCGACGGTGAACAATCCCCCGGCGCTTCGATGACGCTGGATGAAAAGCTCGAAGTGGCGCAGCTGCTCGATGAAATGGGCGTTGATATTATCGAAGCCGGTTTCCCGATTGCCTCGGAAGGCGATTTTGAATCCGTCTCAGCCATCGCCAAAATCGTGAAGAACGCCTCTGTGGCGGGCCTCGCACGTGCGGCCAATAAAGATATTGATCGCGCTGGTGAAGCCTTGAAGGGCGCGGTGAACCCGCGCATTCACACATTCATCTCCACCTCGCCTCTGCATATGAAATATAAATTGCAGAAAGAGCCGGAAGAGGTGTTGGCACTGGTCACATCTCAGGTGCTGCGCGCGCGCAATCATGTCGAAAATGTCGAATGGTCAGCCGAAGATGGCACGCGCACGGAAATGGATTTCCTCTGCCGTTGCGTCGAAGCTGCGATCAAAGCGGGCGCCACGACGATCAATATTCCTGACACAGTCGGCTACACCGTCCCGGACGAATATGAGCATATTTTCCGCTCGGTGATTGAACGCGTGCCCAACAGCGACAAGGCGATCTTCTCGGTTCATTGCCATAATGATCTGGGTCTGGCAGTGGCCAATACGCTGGCAGGTGTGCGCGGGGGTGCGCGCCAGATTGAATGTACGATCAACGGCATTGGCGAGCGCGCCGGCAATGCGGCGCTGGAAGAAGTCGTGATGGCTTTGCGCACACGCTCTGATGTGCTGCCCTACAGCAACCAGATTGAGACGACCATGTTGATGCGAGCCTCAAAACTCGTCTCGGCTGTCACCTCATTCCCCGTGCAATATAACAAGGCCATTGTTGGCCGGAATGCTTTTGCGCATGAAAGCGGCATCCACCAAGATGGCATGCTGAAAAATGCGCAGACTTACGAAATCATGACGCCCGAAAGTGTTGGCGTGCAGAAGACTTCGCTCGTCATGGGCAAACATTCGGGCCGCCATGCTTTCAAGGAAAAGCTGAAAGACTTGGGCTATACGCTCGGCGACAATGCGCTGGAAGATGCGTTCAAGCGGTTCAAGGATCTCGCTGACCGCAAGAAGATTGT
>CANGFE010000108.1 GCA_947453155.1 Beijerinckiaceae bacterium
CATCGATTATCGCCCCGTGCACACCTATACGATGAGCAACGAAGTTCCATACATCGAGCCGAAGGCGCGCGTTTACTAAGCGCGCTTTCCAAGCACCGAGAGAGAATCAATGGTTGAACTGGCTCTTCCAAAAAATTCGCAGCCCACGGTCGGCAAGACCTGGCCTAAGCCACAGGGTGCGACCAATTGCCGTGAATTCCGCATCTATCGTTGGAACCCCGATGATGGTGCCAATCCGCGCATCGACACTTATTACGTCGATATGGACGATTGCGGCCCGATGGTTCTGGACGCTGTCCTCTACATCAAAAACAAGATCGACCCGACGCTGACTTTCCGTCGCTCATGCCGCGAAGGCATTTGCGGTTCGTGCGCGATGAATATCGATGGCACGAATACGCTGGCCTGCACCAAGGACATGAAAGACATTTCGGGTCCGGTGAAGATCTATCCGCTGCCGCATATGCCAGTGGTGAAGGATCTTGTGCCTGACCTCACACGCTTCTACGCGCAGCATGCCTCGATTGAGCCTTGGCTCCAGACAGACACGCCGCAGCCGGAAGCTGAATGGAAGCAGTCGCCTGAAGATCGCTACAAGCTCGATGGTCTCTACGAGTGCATTCTGTGTGCTTGCTGCTCGACCTCGTGCCCGAGTTATTGGTGGAATGGCGACCGTTATCTTGGTCCTGCCGCTTTGTTGCAGGCCTATCGCTGGCTCATCGACTCACGCGATGAAGCAACCGGCGCGCGTCTCGATAATCTGGAAGATCCCTTCCGTCTTTATCGCTGCCACACGATCATGAATTGCGCCAAGGCGTGCCCGAAGGGCCTCAACCCCGCCAAGGCGATTGCTGAAATCAAGAATATGATGATCTCTCGCCAGAGCTGATCGCATGTTTTGCTGATTGCAAAAGAGCCGGCAGCTTCAAAAACTGCCGGCTCTTTTTTTGACTGATCCAATGGGAAACCGCTTTTGTCTGCTCCATCCGTCCTTGATCTCTATTACGACCTGGTCGCCTCGGGCTCGCTGGAGCGTGACGAGGCACAGGAAGAGGCGTTGGAGCAGCTGGCCTCACTCGCCAATCGTTTGCATGATTACAAACTGCCAAGCAAAGCCCATGCGCTGAAGCGCATCTTTGGCGCCAAGAAACCTGCGCCTATTAAAGGCCTCTACATTTGGGGTGCGGTCGGGCGCGGCAAGACCATGATCATGGATCTCTTCTTTGAGGCCGTGCCGGTGCCGCTCTCACGCAAGCGCCGCATCCATTTCCATGGTTTCATGGCCGATGTGCATGCGCGCATCCACCAATATCGGCAGGATTTGAAAGCCGGCAAAGTGAAGGGCGAAGATCCCATCGCACCAGTCGCGCGAGACCTCGCCAAGAAATCGGCCTTGCTTTGCTTCGACGAATTCGCAGTCACCGATATTGCCGATGCGATGATCCTCGGGCGCCTGTTCACCGCGCTGTTTGAGCTGGGCGTTGTTGTGGTTGCGACATCCAATGTCGTACCTGATCGGCTTTACGAAAACGGTTTGAACCGCGCGCTTTTCGTTCCCTTCATTCATTTGCTGCAAGAGCGGATGGAGGTGATCGAACTGGTGTCGCGCACGGATTTCCGTCTTGAGAAATTGTCGAATGAGCCTGTTTATCAAGTCCCCAATGATGCGACGGCCAAGCGCGCTTTGGATCGCGCCTTCAAGACGCTCACAGGTCTTGAGCGCGGCCGTCCCGGCGTTGTCGAAGTTTTGGGGCGCAAAGTAAATGTGCCTGAGCGCGCGCATGGCGTGGCGCGTTTTCGTTTTGCGGATTTGTGCGAATTGCCTTTGGGCGCGACCGATTATCTCGAAATTGCGCGCGAGTTTCACACACTCATCATCGACGATATTCCGATCATGGATGAATCCAAGCGCAATGAAGCCAAGCGATTCATCAATCTGATTGATGCGCTTTATGATCGGCATGTGAAGCTGGTGGCATCAGCTGCGGCTGAACCGACAGGTCTTTATCTCGCCAGAAGCGGCCACGAGGCTTTCCAGTTTGACCGTACGGTGTCGCGGCTCATTGAAATGCGCTCAACGGAATATCTGGCCTTGCCACATGGGGCCTCCACGTCGGAAGGTTCGGGCAATGCCAGCGGCCTTGTTGAGACGTGAGCGTGATGCCGACAGCCAGCAGCCCAACGCCTCTTCCCGAATCACAGGATGCGCGCATCCTTGATTTCGCGGCCGATCATGTGCGTCGTTTCGGCGCCGCGCGTCTGCGCATTGTCGCTGTCGCGCAAGATGCGGGGATGACGCATGGCAATGTCTATCGCTACTTCCCATCCAAAGAAGCGCTCTTTGATGCGGTGACGGAGCAATGGTTGAAGCCGGTTGAGGCGGCATGTCGCATGATCGCCGATGCGCCCGATCCCGCTTTCGACAAGCTTGAGCGCATCATTGTCTCGGTGCATCGCTCTTATCGCGACAAGCTCGAAGCGGATCCGAAGATTTTCGATCTTTTCTGCCAATCGGTCGAAGAGGGTCGCAGCGTGGCGCGTAAACATCGCACCAAGCTGCAGGGCGAAATCCAGCGCGTGCTGGATGAGGGCACCAGCGGGGGCATGTTCGAGGTGGCCGACCAGCGCCGCGCTTTGGCTTTGGTCTTCGATGCGGCCTATCGTTTTATGAGCCCGATCTCCATCCGGCTCGATAAAGACGTGCCCCGCGCCCAGATGGACGGGCGCTGCGACCGTTGCGTCAGGCTATGTTTGCGCATCCTGAGCAGCGGAAAAATCTGACCCCATTCCGATAACAAATAACATTTTTTGTTATTTGTTACGCCTTTTTAGGCCTTAAAGAAAACGCTGCGTCAGCTCTGACGATTACGCCATAAGTAACTGATTTAAAAGAAAATATTAGCCTTCACCCGCAGTGCCTTTTACGGTTCATTCACAGGGGTGCTTGGATCTTAGCCATCAGGCTGTCTTGCAACCGTCAAAGGCTCGAGTCAAAGAGGCGCCGGTTCTCGAACAGCGGGCCCGCTCGGCCACGCTTGGCAACCCTGACAAGGACGCAACCATGGCGCGTAAAAAGATTGCATTGATCGGAGCTGGCCAGATCGGCGGCACCCTCGCTCATCTCGCCGCTCTGAAAGAGCTCGGCGATATTGTCCTCTTCGACATTGCCGAAGGCACCCCGCAGGGCAAGGCTCTCGACCTCGCTGAATCAGCTCCGGTCGATGGTTTCGACGCGAAGCTTTCTGGCGCCAATGACTATAAGGACATTGCAGGCGCTGACGTTGTCATCGTGACCGCTGGCGTGCCGCGCAAGCCTGGCATGAGCCGCGACGATCTGCTCGGCATCAATCTGAAAGTCATGGAATCGGTCGGCGCTGGCATCAAGCAGCATGCTCCGAATGCTTTCGTGATCTGCATCACCAACCCGCTTGATGCGATGGTCTGGGCTCTCCAGAAGGCTTCTGGCCTCCCGGCCAATAAGGTCGTGGGCATGGCTGGCGTTCTCGACTCGGCTCGCTTCCGCTTCTTCCTCGCTGAAGAACTCGGCGTGTCGGTGAAGGACGTGCATGCCATGACACTCGGCGGCCATGGCGATGACATGGTCCCACTGATCCGTCATTCGACCGTTGGCGGCGTGCCGCTGCCCGAACTCGTCAAGATGGGCTGGCTCAGCCAAGAGAAGCTCGATTCAATCGTTAAGCGCACGCGCGGCGGCGGCGGTGAAATCGTCGCTCTGTTGAAGACCGGCTCGGCCTTCTATGCACCGG
Organism: Beijerinckiaceae bacterium; assembly: GCA_947453155.1. Taxonomy (GTDB): domain Bacteria; phylum Pseudomonadota; class Alphaproteobacteria; order Rhizobiales; family Beijerinckiaceae; genus Terripilifer. The sequence goes on from CANGFE010000108.1 coordinate 3,768, forward strand.
CAGCTTCCGCCATTTCGATGGCTGAATCTTACCTCAAGGATATGAAGCGCATTCTTCCTTGCGCCGCTTATCTCAACGGTCAGTACGGCGTGAAAGACATGTACGTCGGCGTGCCGGTTCTGATCGGTGCCAACGGCGTCGAAAAGATCGTCGAGATCGAATTCAATGACGAAGAAAAGAAGATGTTTGCAACATCGGTCGACGCCGTGAAGGGCCTCGTCGATGCATGCAAGACCATCAATCCTGCTTTCGCCAAGTAAGCGAGAGTTTAAATTCACCCGTCGGCGGTCATCAACCGCCGACGCCACGTCTCTGGGGATGTGAGCCCTTCCGATGAACATTCATGAATATCAGGCCAAGGCCATTCTGAAGACCTTCGGCGTTCCGGTGTCACGCGGCGTTGCCGTGTTGAACGCTAGCGAAGCCGAAGCTGCTGCCAAAGAACTCGGTGGCCCGCTTTGGGTCGTCAAGTCGCAGATCCACGC
>CANGFE010000109.1 GCA_947453155.1 Beijerinckiaceae bacterium
GCGGCAAAGGCTTCGCTGCCCATGGTCTTGCCGCGCTCGTCCAGCACAATGAGGCGGGCGCCGGCCGGAATATTGGCGGTGAGAAGCCGCGCTTCTTCGGCCTTGCGGTCTTCTGGGCGGCGCGCGCGCGATTCATCGGCCTCGCGCATCTCCACCCCGGTCAAGCCGACGCTGCGCGCAGAGCCGTGCGCACGCTCAAGATAACGCGCGCAAATTTCTCTCTCCGGGCCGGCCTTTAACCGCCCGATGGCTGCGAGATGGATGCGCAAGCAGAACGAACCGTCGCGCGATCAGGCGCGACGATCAGCCTTCTGCTCGGCAGGACGATCTCCGCCCCACATTTTCTCCAGATTGTAGAACTGGCGAACTTCGGGACGGAAAAGATGGACGATCACATCGCCCGCATCGACCAGCACCCAATCGCAATGCGGCAGGCCTTCAATGCGCGGCAACTGAAAGCCACCTTCCTTGCAACCCTTGGAAACGCGATCAGCAATCGCATTCACATGGGTCGTCGAACGGCCGGTTGCGATAATCATCGCATCGGCGATCGACGTTTTGCCGTGGAGGTCAATGGAGAGAACATCTTCAGCCTTCGCATCATCGAGGCTGTTCAAGATGTTCCGCACGAGTAAGCCGGTATCGGGTTCAGCCTGAACACGAACCGGTTGGAGCAAAGTTTCGCCTGCTCCGGCTTGGACCGTGGATGTCAGAGCCTGTTTCTCCTTGGTGCCGCGCGACGCGCGGCGCACTGGTAATGTGGGCGACTTCGCCATTTTATTCAACTCTTCTCTTCAGAGGACAGATTGGCCAATCGACGCAGGCGCGGTGGTGGATAGACCCACACCTGCCCGACGCAATTTGGTGGAAGATGTTTCCGACCGGCGACCATGCAAAAAGATAAAGGCGGGAGTTCGCGCGCGGGCCAAAAGCCGCGCCTCATTCTCGCCATAGCGATAACGCGCCAGAAATTGCCCAGCGCGGCTGTGAACAGCCTTGAGTGTGGAACCCGGACGATCAATCACCGCCACCGGCACAAGATTGGCAATGTCTTGCCAATGCTGCCAGCGATGGAATTGCGCGAGATTATCCGCACCCATCAGCCAGACGAAATCCACGCCCGGACAACGGCGCGTCAGATAGGAGATCGTATCATAGGTGTAGCGCGTGCCGATCTCGGCTTCAAAACCCGTGATGTCGATCTGCGGATGATCCCCCATGCGGCGCGCCGCTTCCATGCGCGTTGCAAGAGAGGGCAGGCCTGCATTTTCTTTCAACGGATTGCCGGGTGTAACAATCCACCAGACCCGATCAAGACGCAGTTTGGAGAGCGCGATTTGGCTCACCAGCAAATGCCCATCATGCGGGGGATTGAACGAGCCGCCGAACAAACCGATGCGCATGCCTTGGCCGTGCGGGGGCAAATGGGCGGGCAAACGCGGGGCTCCCTGCGCCGCGATAAAACGCGGCGGCTTCGCAGGGCGGAGCGCCGGTCGCGGCGTGTCGATGGTCACGGACGTGTCTGACCGTTGCCGCGCACGCGGTATTTGAACGAGCATAATTGCGCCAGACCCACAGGCCCGCGCGCATGCATGCGACCCGTGGCAATGCCAATTTCAGCGCCAAACCCAAATTCACCGCCATCGGCAAATTGCGTTGAGGCATTGTGCATGACAATGGCCGAGTCGACTTCGCTCAAGAAACGTTCGGCCGCAGCCTTGTCTTCTGTGACGATGCAATCGGTATGATGCGAGCCATGCATCTCGATGTGATCGATAGCCTCATCCAACCCATCGACAACGCGGCAGGCGATGATGGAATCGAGATATTCGAGTTTCCAATCTTCTTCGCTGGCTGGCACGACGCGCGCGTCAGCTGTGAGCGTCACAGCATCACCGCGCACTTCGCATTTTTCATCGAGCAGCATTTTGACAAGCGGTGCGAGATGCGTCGCCACCACAGCCTTGTCGACGAGCAGCGTTTCAGCGGCCCCGCAAATGCCGGTGCGGCGCAATTTGGCATTGCGCAAAATGGTCTTGGATTTTTCGAGATCGGCAGCGGCATGAATATAGACATGCACAATGCCCTCGAGATGGGCGAAGACCGGCACACGCGCTTCATCCTGCACACGAGCGACCAGGCTCTTGCCCCCGCGCGGCACAATCACATCCAGCGTGCCGCCGAGGCCTTTGAGCATTTCACCCACCGCCGCGCGATCCTTGACAGGCACGCGCGAAATGGCCGCTTCCGGCAGACCGGCCTCACGCAGACCTTGCACGAGACATTCATGAATGAGCGCTGATGAATGGAGCGAGTCCGAACCGCCGCGCAAAATGCAGGCATTGCCGGCCTTCAGGCACAAAGCGCCCGCATCTGCCGTCACATTGGGGCGGCTTTCGTAGATCACGCCAATGACGCCGAGCGGCGTTGAGACGCGCTCGATCTTGAGGCCATTGGGTCGCTCGAAAACTTCCAGCACTTTGCCAACCGGATCGGGCAGATCGGCAATCGCCTCGACACCTTTGGCCATAGCTTCGATGCGAGCAGCATCCAGCAGCAAGCGGTCAAGCATAGCTTTGGTTGCGCCGGCAGCTTCAGCTGCCTGCATGTCTATTTCATTCGCCGCGATAATATCAGCCGTGCGCGCACGCATGGCAGAAGCCGCTGCGCGCAAAGCTTTGTCTTTCATCTCACGTGAGCTCAGCGCTGCCGCACGCGCAGCCTGGCGCGCATCGCGGCCCAGAGCGGCCATCAAAGCGGGGACATTGTTATGATCAACAGACGTGGTCATATCTCTCACTCGCTCCCGAGTGCCATATCATCGCGATGGATCATTTCAGCCTGACCCGGAACGCCCAAAATCTCTTCGATCTCGCGCGAATTATGGCCAGCAATGCGCGCGGCTTCCGCCGCATCATAAGCAACGAGACCACGACCGATTTCAGCACCACGCGCATCACGAATGACGATGCAATCGCCACGCGCAAAAGCGCCTTCGAGCTTCACCACGCCTGCCGGCAAAAGGCTTGCGCCTGCGAGCAAAGCTTTCGCCGCACCTGCATCAATATGCACCGTGCCGCGCGGCTCCAAGGAACCTGCAATCCATTTCTTGCGCGCTGTGACCGGATTGGAAGGCGTCAAGAACCAAGTACAGCGACCGCCATCGGCAATGCGCTTGACCGGATTGATCACGCGACCATCAGCAATCACCATATGTGTGCCGCCGGTTGTCGCAATCTTTGCCGCTTCAATCTTGGTGCGCATGCCACCACGCGACATTTCGCTGGCAGCTCCACCCGCCATGCCTTCGATCTCAGCCGAGATGCGCGGCACCACGGGGATCAATTCCGCTTTGGGATCTTCATGCGGGGGCGCCGTATAGAGACCGTCGATATCCGAGAGCAGGACGAGCAAATCGGCACTCGCCATGGTCGCAACGCGCGCCGCCAAGCGATCATTGTCGCCATAGCGAATTTCGGTTGTGGCGACTGTGTCATTTTCATTGATTACAGGCACTGCGCGCAATTCGAGCAATTTGCCGATTGTCTCGCGCGCATTGAGATAGCGCTGGCGCTCTTCCGTATCATTCAGCGTGACGAGAATTTGTCCCGCCGTCATGCCACGTGCGCCCAAAACTTCCGACCACGTGCGCGCCAAAGAAATCTGGCCGACAGCAGCGGCCGCCTGACTTTCTTCCAGACGCAGCGAGCCTTTCGGCAATTTCAAAACCGTGCGGCCGAGCGCAATCGAGCCTGAGGAGACCACCAACACATCACAGCCATCACGATGCAGGCCTGCAATATCTTCTGCCAAAGCTTCCAGCCAGTCGCGCTTCAACGCGCCCTGCGCGTGATCGACGAGCAAGGACGAGCCGACCTTTACAACGATGCGGCGGAAGTTTTTGAGGGAAGGCAGGGTCGTCACGTCGCAGTCCTCACGGATGCCAGGTGTCGTGCACTTTGGGTGCATCAGCTTCGCGCGCCGCATCAATGATGCGCACGAGATCGCGCAAAGTATCTGTCACGCCCAAGCGCGTGGCCGCAGACAGGATCACGGGACTCTTGCGCTTCTCGCCTTCAGCCAGCGGCGGGCCCGCCGTGCGGATTGCGCGCTTCAAGCGCTCCATCTGCTTTTTCAATGTCTCTTCATCAACCGTGTCGCATTTCGAGAGCGCAACAATCTCGGCCTTATCGGAAATACCATGTTCATAGGCTTCCAATTCATGCCGCACGGTTTTGTAAGCTTCGCCC
>CANGFE010000110.1 GCA_947453155.1 Beijerinckiaceae bacterium
CCCTGGAAACGGACAACCACATCCGCCTCGACAGAAAGCCAGTCGACAATCTTGCCTTTACCCTCATCGCCCCATTGGGCGCCGACGACAACCACATTCGCCATGATGATTTTTCGCTCTTCGAAAATGTGAGCCTCGTGTGGGGTCTCCCACACGCAAAACCCCGGCACAAAGGCCGGGGCTCATTGCGGGAATGGATTACCCAAAACCCCGCCAAGAGGCAAGGCAAACCGTCACCGAAGCTGTGTGCCAAGGCTACGCCACAGCAGCCGTTTTCAGCCCAAGGGCTTGCATATCGGGCGCCCTTCCGGCACTCCGGGAGGCAATAAAGGACCCACGCCCTTGGACCAGAGAATCGCCGAGACAAGCCGCGCACCTGTCAGCGCCTGGATCATGCTCCTGCTGACAGCCCTCTTCTGGGCGGGAAATGTGGTCGCCTCACGCAATGCGGTGGGCGAATTATCCCCCATGGTGCTTGTGACGATTCGCTGGGGCACAGTGACCCTCGTCATGCTGAGCTTCGCCTGGAAATCGCTCATCGCGGAATGGCCGATGATCCGCCAACATTGGCGCCGGATCGCGCTGATGGCGACCTTCGGCTTCACCGGCTATCAGGCGTTTTATTTCACCGCCGCGCAATATACGAGCGGGATGCATCTGGCGATTCTGCAAGGCGTGGCGCCGGCTTTCATCTTTGCCGGTGCGCGCATTTTTTACGGCACGCCAATCGGCATTGTGCGTGGTCTCGGTCTTGTGCTGACCATGCTGGGTGTGGCGACAGTCGCGACCCATGGCGAGCCCTTGCAATTGTTCGACATGGATTTGAACGTCGGCGATATCGCTATGCTCGGCGCATCGGTCTTTTATGCGGGCTACACGGTCGCTCTGCGCAATCGCCCGGCGATTTCTGCTTTTGCTTTCTTCACCGCTTTGTCGATTTTCGCGACCATTGCATCCCTGCCGCTGCTGGCTTGGGAGATGGCCGATCATGCCGCGCAATGGCCGACGCTACGCGGCTGGGTGGTGATTGGTTATATTGTGATCTTTCCTTCTCTCTTGGCGCAGATTTTCTTCATCCGCGGCGTGGCCGCGATTGGGCCAGGGCGTGCGAGCTTGTTTTACAATCTCGTGCCGGTGCTGGGCGCTATTATGGCTGTGACCATGCTAGGCGAGCCCTTCGCAGTCTATCACGGCGTCGGCCTTGCGCTGTCACTGGGCGGCGTCGCGATTGCAGAATTTTTCGGCGTGAAGAAGTGACAGACTGACAGTCCGTCCCTGAAAGTGCGTGTGCCTTAAATCTCAGCTTTCGCCGTCGCAAAGGCCCAATCGAGCCAATGGGTGAGCGCTTTGACGTCACTCGTCTCCACCGTCGCCCCGCACCAGATGCGCAAGCCTGACGGCGCATCGCGATAAGAATCGATGTCGTAGGCAATAGCTTCTTGATCAAGCAAAGCCGCAATCTTCTTTGCGACCGCCGCTTGCTTGTCTTCCGACAAAGACGTCACTGCCGGATCGACAATGCGCAAGCACACGCTCGTATTCGAGCGCGTTTCAGGAACGCGCGCGAGAAAATCAACCCAATCGGTTTTCGCCACCCAATCAGCAATGGCTTTCAGATTGGCATCCGCGCGGCCGATCAAGCCTTCCAGCCCGCCAATCGATTTCGACCATTTCAACGCGTCCAGATAATCCTCATTGCAGAGCATGGAGGGCGTATTGATCGTGTCGCCGACAAAAATACCTTCAATAATCTTGCCGCCATTGGTGAGGCGGAAAATCTTCGGCATGGGCCATGGCGGCGTATAGGTTTCGAGCCGCTCAACCGCGCGCGGCGACAAGATCAGCATGCCATGCGCGCCTTCGCCGCCGAGCACTTTCTGCCAAGAAAACGTCACGACATCGAGCTTGGGCCAATCAAGGCGCTGCGCGAAAGCAGCAGAGGTTGCATCGCAAAGCGTGAGGCCTTTGCGATCAGCCGGAATGAAATCACCATTGGGCACGCGCACGCCAGACGTTGTGCCGTTCCATGTGAAGACCACATCACGATCAAAATCGATCTTGGAAAGATCGGGCAATTCGCCATAGGGCGCGTTGATGACGCGCGTATCTTTGATCTTGAGCTGCTTCAAAACGTCAGCGACCCAAGTCTCGCCAAAACTTTCCCACGCGACCATATCGACGCCGCGTGCGCCCAGCAGCGACCACATGGCCATTTCCACCGCGCCCGTGTCGGAGGCCGGCACAATGCCAATGCGATAATCCGCCGGCACACCGAGAATCTCGCGGGTGAGATCAATGGCTTCTTTGAGCTTCACTTTGCCGACAGGCGCGCGATGCGAGCGACCGGCGGGCACGCCAGCCAGCGCCATGGGCGTCCAGCCCGGACGCTTGGCGCAGGGGCCGGAGGAGAAATTCGGATTGGCTGTCCGCACGGACGGCTTTTCGATCGCTGCCATATCGCTCACCAGAAAAGACTTGATGTGGCCGTGCTAGGCGCGCGGGGACACAAGGTCAAGCCGTCTGGCGGCTTACTCCGCAGCGGCGGCGGTCGTCACACGGCGCAAAGCGTCGCAGACCATGTCGACGGCCTTTTCGACCTTGTCATGATCATTGGCCTCACCCATGACGCGGATGAGCGGCTCGGTGCCAGACGGGCGAATGACGAGACGGCCGTTTTTGCCCAGCGACTCTTCCGCCGCCTTGATGACGGCTTTCACACTTTCATTGTCCAACGGCTTGCCGCCCGAGAAACGCACATTCTTCAAAATCTGCGGATAGGGATCGAAGCGATGGCAGATTTCGCTCACCGGGCGCTCCTGGCGCTTCACCACTGCGAGCAATTGCAAAGCGGCAACCAGTCCATCGCCGGTCGTGGCATAGTCGGAGAGAATGATATGGCCCGATTGCTCACCGCCAACATTATAGCCATCTTCACGCATGCGCTCGAGCACATAGCGATCGCCCACTGCTGTGCGGATGAGAGACAGACCCAGACGCTCGAGGTGGCGCTCGAGACCCAGATTCGACATGATCGTGGCAACGATGCCGGGCTTCGACAACAGCCCGTCCTGATGCCAGCTTTCGGCAATCACGGACATGAGCTGATCGCCATCAACCAATTGTCCGCGCTCATCGACAACCAGCACACGGTCTGCATCGCCATCCAGCGCAATGCCAATATCTGCCCGCACTTCGCGGACTTTTTCAATCAGGCGCTCGGGCGCGGTTGAGCCCACTTCGTGATTGATATTGAAACCATCGGGCTCAACGCCAATCGCAAAAACTTCGGCGCCCAATTCCCAGAGAGCTTCGGGAGCAGCCTTGTAACCCGCGCCATTGGCGCAATCGATCACAATGCGTAAGCCCTCCAGCGAGAGATTGCGCGGCAAAGTGCGCTTGGCAAATTCAACATAGCGGGCGCGCACGTCATCGACACGCTTGGCGCGGCCAAGATCGCGCGAGGCTGCGAGGCGCGGACCCAGATCGGCATCAATCAGAGTTTCAATCTCGGCTTCCAGTTCGTCGGAGAGTTTGTAGCCATCGGGGCCGAAAAGCTTGATGCCATTATCCGCAAAAGGATTATGCGAGGCGGAAATCATCACGCCCAGATCGGCGCGCATGGAGCGCGTCAGCATGGCCACAGCCGGTGTGGGCACAGGCCCCAGCAACAGCACATCCATGCCCACCGAGGTAAAGCCGCTGACCAGTCCGTATTCGATCATATAGCCGGAGAGGCGCGTATCCTTGCCGATGACGACCCGATGGCGATGGTCGCCGCGCACGAAAGCCAAGCCCGTCGCCTGACCCACTTTCATGGCGAGTTCGGGCGTGATCAGGCCATTGGCCTTACCGCGAATGCCGTCCGTGCCGAAATATTTGCGTGCCATCGCACCTTGCCTCGAAGATCCGTTTGCGCGAAGAGGCGTGAGAGGGGCCGCAGTGTCAAGCGGGGCCTTTCCCGGCACCCGCTGCCAAACTGCCCCAAAAAACACGCCCCAGATCCCTGCCCTTGCGGCAAGTCTATGAAATATCGTGAGGTTCGATGCGCATTTACCATAATCCCGCCTGCGGCACCTCCCGCACCGTTCTGGGCATGATCAAGGATGCCGGAATCGAGCCGGAGATCATCGAATA
>CANGFE010000111.1 GCA_947453155.1 Beijerinckiaceae bacterium
CATCTGCCAGCGAGCTTGGGCGATGATAGTTGAACGGATACATTTTCTTCTCCCTCGGCGCGGCCAGCGCCACGCGATCTTTAAAACCCTTTTAGCGGGAGCGCGCGCGCCCCGCCAGACCCATCATTCGGCAGCAGCCCGCGGGGCCGCCTTTTGCACGACCCGCCAGACGGCGAGCGGGGTTGCCGGCATGGCAATCCCCTCATGGCCGATGGCATCCGTAATGGCATTCATCACAGCCGGAGGTGCCGCAATGGCTCCCGCCTCGCCACAGCCCTTGATGCCGAGCGGATTGGACGGGCAAGCCGTCTGCGTCATGCCCACATCATAGGAGGGCAAGTCGCCCGCGCGCGGCATGGAATAGTCCATATAGCTCGCGGTCACGAGCTGGCCACTAGCGTCATAAACCGCGCCTTCCAGCAAAGCCTGGCCGACGCCCTGCGCAATGCCGCCGTGCACCTGACCTTCGACAATCATCGGATTGATGACATTGCCGAAGTCGTCCACCGCGGTCCAACGATCGATGCGCGTCACACCGGTGGCAGGATCAATCTCCAGCTCGCAAATATGCACGCCTGCGGGGAAGGTGAAATTGGTCGGATCCCAGAAGGCGCTTTCCTTCAGGCCCGGTTCCAATTCCTGACCGTTGAACTTGTGTGCGATGTAGGCTTGCAAAGCAACCGAGCCGAAATCGATCTCCTTGTCGGTGCCACGCACCGAAAACTTGCCATCCTTGAATTCAATATCATCAGGCGAGGCCTCTAACACAAAGCCTGCAACCTTTTTCGCTTTCGCCTCGATCTTGTCGAGCGCTTTGAAAATGGCCGACATGCCGACCGCACCCGAGCGCGAGCCATAAGTGCCCATGCCCATCTGCACTTTGTCAGTGTCGCCATGAATGATCGCGACATTATCAATCGGAATGCCGAGGCGCTCAGAGACAAGCTGCGCGAAAGTCGTCTCGTGTCCCTGCCCGTGCGAATGGGAACCGGTGAGAATTTCCACCGTGCCAATCGGGTTCACGCGCACTTCGGCAGATTCCCAAAGACCCACGCCTGCACCCAGCGAACCCACAGCGGCTGACGGCGCAATGCCGCAAGCTTCAATGTAAGCGGAGAAACCAATGCCGCGCAGCAGACCCTTTTTCGCCGATTCCGCTTTGCGCTTGCCGATGTTTTTATAATCGGCCATTTCCAGCGCTTTGGTCATAGACGCATCATAATCGCCCGCGTCATAGCACATGATAACAGGCGTCTGATGCGGGAATTGGCGCACAAAGTTTTTGCGCCGAAACTCTGCCGGATCCTGCTTCAATTCGCGCGCCGCGACTTCGACCATGCGCTCAATCACAAAAGTCGCTTCGGGGCGACCTGCACCGCGATAAGCATCGACAGGTGCCGTGTTGGTATAGACGCCATCAACTTCGACATAGATGGCTGGAATATCATATTGGCCCGAGAGCAGCGGCGCATAGAGATAGGTCGGCACGCAGCTCGAGAAGGTCGAGAGATAAGCACCGAGATTGGCTTGCGTCTTCACACGCAACCCGAGGATTTTGCCCGATGCATCGAGCGCCATTTCAGCATGGGTGACATGGTCACGGCCATGCGCATCCGACAAAAAGGCTTCGGTGCGGTCAGCCACCCATTTCACCGGACGGCCGACTTTCTTGGCCGCCCAAACACAGACGGTTTCTTCCGCATAGATGAAAATCTTCGAGCCGAAACCACCGCCGACATCCGGCGCAATCACGCGCAACTTATGTTCGGGCGCAATGCCGATGAAAGCCGAGAGAACCAGTCGCGCGACATGCGGGTTCTGGCTCGTCGTATAAAGCGTGAAACCACCACTGCCGGAATCATAATCACCAACAGCCGCGCGCGGCTCCATTGGGTTTGGCACGAGGCGATTGTTGACAATATCAAGCTTGGTCACATGCGCGGCTTTGGCGAAAGCGGCCTGCGTGGCGGCTTCATCGCCCAGATGCCAATTATAGACCGTATTATCGGGCGCCACATCGTGAATGACGGGCGCGCCCGCCTTCACTGCATCGGCCATAGCCACAACAGGCGACAAAACCTTGTAATCAACCTCGATCTTTTCAATCGCGTCACGCGCTTGCGCCTGCGTCTCCGCAATCACCACCGCGACATGATCACCCACATAACGCACCTTGCCTTGCGCAAGAGCGGGATGGGCGCCCGCTTTCATCGGCGAACCATCTTTGGAATGAATCATCCAGCCGCAAATGAGCCCGCCGATTTTGTCAGCCGCCAGATCATCACCGGTGAAAATATCAACCACGCCGGGCATAGCGCGCGCAGCATCGAGTTTGATGCTGCGAATTTCGGCATGCGCATGGGGAGAGCGAAGGAACACCGCATGGGCTTGGCCATAGCGGTTCACATCATCCGTATACTGGCCCTTGCCAGTGATGAAACGGAAATCTTCTTTGCGCAAAACGCGCGCGCCAATGCCGGATTCACTCATCTGCTTCCTCCAGAGAATGACCGGTTCCGCTAAAAAATGCGCCCGGCTCTTGCTCTTGCTTTTGACAGAGAATGCGATGCGGCTTTTATTCAGCCGCCGTGCCAGCCTTGCCCATGGCTTCAGCGCCATAGTGAATGGCTTTCACAATATTATGGTAGCCCGTGCAGCGGCAGATATTGCCCTCGAGCTCTTCGCGGATGGTCTTGTCGTCAAGATCATTGCCCTTGCGACGCACCATATCAACCGCGCTCATAATCATGCCCGGCGTGCAGAAGCCGCATTGCAAACCATGATGCTCACGGAAAGCCGCCTGCATCGGATGCAAATCTTCACCCTTCGCCAGACCTTCAATCGTTGTGATGGTGGCGCCATCGACGGCCACTGCGAGCAGCGTGCAGCTTTTCATCGCTTCGCCATTCACATGCACGGTGCAGCAACCGCATTGCGTGGTGTCGCAACCCACATGCGTGCCCGTCATGCGCAATTGTTCGCGCAAAAATTCGACCAGAAGCGTGCGCGGATCAACATCGCGCGTCACAGACTTGCCATTCACCGTCAGGGTTACGCTGGCCATACGCCTCTTCCTCCAAGAAACCCGGTCTTTGCGCCGGATGCAGGCGCGCATCTCGCGCCCGGAATGACCCAAGTTGAGCCGACCGCCCGCGAGCGGTCAAGTCCGCAGCGCCTCACATAAAGGCGTAAGGCGCCGCGACGCATGCAGGTCAGCGCAGGCGCTCAGCCCGCTTTCACCGCTTCGGCAAAATTGTTGAAAAACTGGTCAGCGGTTTTCTTCGCCACGCCATCGATAAGCCGCGCGCCGAGCTGGGCAATTTTGCCCCCGACATTGGCTTCGACGTCATAGGCCAGAATGCAGCCCTCTTCCCCTTCAGCCGGAGGCAAGAGGCGAACCGTGGCGCCACCCTTGGCAAAGCCGGCCACGCCGCCCTCGCCCTGGCCCGAAATGCGGTAGCCATTGGGCGGGTCGAGATCGGTCAGCTCAACGGAGCCTTTGAACGTCGCCGAGACCGGGCCAATCTTGAGCTTCACGACGGCGGAAAAGCCTGTGTCGCTGGTTTTGTCCAGCGTTTCGCAGCCGGGGATGCAGGATTTCAGCACGGCCGGGTCATTGAGCTTGGCCCAGACCGTCTCGCGGTTCGCGGGAAGTGCCACTTCCCCGGTCATCGTCATCGCCATGATGCTGTCTCCTCCAAGTTTTGTCTTGGGCGCTCTGCCGGCCTTGCTGGCCGCCGCCGGTTGCACTCAAGCCCCCGCCGGTTTATGCGCTTTTGCCGCGCCCCGTCACCTTTGGTGTTAAAGCCCGCGTGCAACAGGAGCAAGAGAGCATGGGTCACCTCGCCACCAAAACCGGACAATTCCGCGTTGAAATCGAAGG
>CANGFE010000112.1 GCA_947453155.1 Beijerinckiaceae bacterium
ACCCATTGCCGACAAGCTGGGCGCCGCCATGGGTGCGTCACGCGCTGCGGTCGATGCGGGCTATGCCCCCAATGATTGGCAAGTGGGCCAGACGGGCAAAGTGGTGGCTCCCGAGCTCTATATTGCGGTCGGCATTTCTGGCGCCATCCAACATTTGGCGGGCATGAAAGATTCCAAAGTGATCGTGGCGATCAACAAGGATGAAGACGCGCCTATTTTCCAAGTGGCGGATTACGGCTTGGTTGCGGATCTCTTCACCGCACTGCCGGCACTGACGGAAGAATTAGCCAAGTCGTAAGTCTTGGTCTGGACGCGGGGCCTGCTTCGCCTATGATATGCGCTTAAAATTCGGGGACGAGCCAAAATGAGCTTCGAAATTCGCAAGATCGGCGTGATTGGTGCAGGCCAAATGGGCAGCGGTATTGCTCAGGTCTGTGCCCAGGCGGGTATGGACGTCCTGATCAATGATGTGTCCGTTGACCGCATCAATGCCGGGCTGGCGACCATCAATGGCAATCTGCAGCGCTTGCAGGCCAAAGAGCAATTGAGCGAAGCCGATCGCCAAAAAGCGATGAACCTGATCCTGCCTGCAGCGGAATTTGAAGCTTTCGCCGATTGCGACCTTATCATCGAGGCGGCCTCCGAGAATGAAGAGGTCAAGCGCAAGATTTTCATGCGCCTGTGCCCCGTTCTGAAGCCAGAGGCGATGCTCGCCTCCAATACGTCGTCGATCTCCATCACACGTCTGGCGTCGGTCACGGACCGTCCTGAGCGTTTCATCGGCATCCACTTCATGAATCCCGTACCGCGCATGCAGCTTGTTGAGCTGATCCGCGGTATTGCGACCGAAGATTCAACCTTTGAATCCTCGCGCCGTTTCATTGCCAAGCTGGGCAAGACATCGACTGTCTCAGAAGATTTCCCGGCTTTCATCGTCAACCGCATCCTGCTGCCGATGATCAATGAAGCCATTTACACGCTCTATGAAGGCGTCGGTTCGGTGGAAGCCATCGACACGGCGATGCGCCTGGGCGCCAACCACCCGATGGGTCCGCTGCAGCTCGCCGATTTCATTGGCCTCGATACCTGCCTCTCCGTGATGCAAGTGCTGCATGAAGGTCTGGCTGATTCGAAATACCGCCCCTGCCCTCTGCTCGTGAAATATGTCGAAGCGGGCTGGCTTGGCCGCAAGTCGCAGCGCGGTTTCTACGACTATCGCAGCGGAACTCCCGTCCCAACGCGTTGATCGACGTGGAAAAATGGCCTGCGACGCTTCGCCTCGCTGGCCTGATATCGTTTTAAACCTTCACAAGCCTGTCATTCCGAGAATACACTTTACCTAACGTGGATGATTTGGTTCGGCCTGTGCCGACCGCAACGCGCGAGGGGTGTCCGATTTGACGGTTCACTTCCAATCGAATGTCTCGCCGGAGGCTTGCCCGGCCTTGGTGCTCAATGCGGATTTTCGTCCGCTGAGCTATTACCCGCTCTCGCTCTGGTCTTGGCAGGATACGATCAAAGCGGTTTTTCTCGACCGCGTGAACATCGTCTCGCATTACGACAAGTCGGTGCGAAGTCCAAACTTCGAAATGCGCCTACCCTCTGTCGTGTCTTTGAAAACCTATGTGAAGCCGTCTCGACAACCTGCCTTCACGCGCTTCAATGTTTTTCTGCGCGACCGCTTCACCTGCCAATATTGTTCCTCACATGAAGATCTGACCTTTGATCATGTGATTCCCCGCTCCAAAGGTGGTTTGACGACTTGGGAGAATGTGGTTGCGGCCTGCTCCCCCTGCAATTTGCGCAAAAGTGATAGGCTTCCAGACGAAGTTCACATGTGGCCTGCGCATCGGCCCTATCAACCATCCGTGAACGATCTGCATCAAAACGGACGTCTGTTCCCGCCCAATTATCTTCACGAAAGCTGGATCGACTACCTTTATTGGGACTCAGTCCTCGAACCGTGATCACGCGGCCCTTGCCGCTTTGCAAACAGCCCATAAACTATGGGCATGTTTTCGCGCCTCGCCCTCACCACAATAGGCCTTGCATGCGCAAGCGCAGCTGCGCTTGTGTTTTTGCCTTTGGCCGTCATTTTTGATCCGCTGGTGCAGCAGGTCGCAAGCCAAGTGCCTGCAGACCATTGGCTCGATATTCTCTGGGATCTTTTCTCAGAGGAAAATCCAGAAGACACATTCACCACTCTGTTCCAGCTTTTATGGACCATTGGCGTGCTGGTCTGCATACTTCCCGTCACAGTAACGGCTCTGCTTGGGGCTGGCGCTCGCGTGCGGACATTTGCTTTTTATGCCGGCGCCACAGGCGTATTGGCGGCAGCGATCCCATGGATTTTGCGCAGCAGCCGCATTGGCGAGCGCGCTTTCCAGCCATCCTCGGCGGAGGCGCATCTGACCATCATTCTTTTTCTCACAGGCGCTTTTGCTGGAACGATTTTCTGGCTGATTGCGGCGCGCGACACGGAGTTTTCACGCCGCGCCCGTGGCTGGCTGTCTGATCACAAAAACGGATAAGTGGCTTCCACCACGTAAGGTCCGCCGCCGACAGAATCTTTTGAGGAATAAATCGCGAAGCGCCGCGCCATAAAACTGCGCGTCGCAAAAAGTCCGCTCAACTCCATATAGCGCGCCAGTTCCGCTGATGTTGTCCCACGCAAACGCGCAAGCGTGATATGGGGCGTATATTTGCGCAACTCCGGTACAAGACCGATACGGCGCATCAATCTTTCTTGCTCGGCCTGCAATTCTAACAACGCTGATGTCGGCTTAACGCGAGCGGCCAAAATACGCGGCTTATCACCACCAAAACTCATCAATCCATCAAGCGTAATTTCTACGGGCGCGGAGCGAACCCCCATCAACAGGCTATCAATATCGCGCGCCATGGCGTGATCAATATCGCCAATAAAACGCAAGGTAACATGATAATCGGATGGCTCAATCCATCGCGCACCTGATAGGCCGCCGCGCTTCAGTGACAATTCAAAACCGAGGCTTTCGGGAATTTCAAACCCGGTAAACAGACGCGGCATTATTCACATTCCAGATAGAAATGTTTTCACCGAAGGCAAAATAGATTGAACCATGACCTCCACGCCTTTGCGATTGGGATGCATGCCATCATCCAGATTGAGCGCGCGATCCCCCGCAATGCCTGCGAGGAAAAAAGGGTAGAGTGGAATGGCGTGTTTCTTGGCGAGCTCTGGATAAATGGCGTTGAAGCGCTCACCATATTCTTTGCCCAGCGAAGGCGAGGCCATCATGCCGGCCAGAAAAACGCGGATGCCGCGTGCCTTCAGCCGTGTGATGATCTGATCCAGCGCATTTTTAGTCTGGACCGGATCAATACCGCGCAACATGTCATTAGCGCCAAGCTCCAGCAAAACCGCCTGCGTGCCTTCTGGCACGGCCCAATCGAGCCGCTCCAGCCCGCCCCGTGAAGTGTCGCCCGACACGCCCGCATTGGCGATCTCGACGGAAAGCCCTTCAGCCTTGAGCGCCCGCTCCAGAACCGCGGGAAAGGCCGCATCTTGCGGCAGCAGATAGCCTGCCGAGAGACTGTCGCCCAAAACGACCATTTGAATCGGGCCAGCAGCCGACGCGGGGACGCTGAAGGCGCAAAGCGCCATGGCTGCGAAAAGAAGCCGCAACCGCTTTGTGATCTCGGGGAACTGACTTATCGCCCATGAGCCCCCATATTGGAGGGAGCGTGCGCAAAGAAGGTTCATCGGAATGTCAGTACCTGCGATTGCTTTGAGGGATGTGCATCTTAGTCTGGGG
>CANGFE010000113.1 GCA_947453155.1 Beijerinckiaceae bacterium
GAGGATTTTCTGCCATGAAAGACATGTTCGGACTGATGAAGCAGGCGCAAGCCATGCAGCAGAAAATGGCTGATTTGCAGGCCGAGTTGGAAAACGTCACGGTTGAAGGGCAGGCCGGTGCTGGCATGGTGCGTGTCACCATGACAGCCAAAGGCGCGATGCGCGGCGTGGCGATTGATGCTTCACTGATGAAAGAAGACGAGAAAGAGATTGTCGAAGATCTCATCGTCACCGCGCATGAAGACGCGCGCCGCAAGGGCGAGGCGCTGGTTGCCGAAAAGATGCAGGCGATTACGGCGGGTCTTCCGCTGCCGCCCGGCATGAAGCTGCCGTTCTGATCGAGGCACACATTGGCTGAGCGCGTTGCGGGTCCTGAAATCCAGCGTCTGATTCAATTGCTCGCGCGTTTGCCGGGTCTGGGTCCACGTTCTGCTCGTCGTGCGGCACTCCACCTCATCCGCAAGAAAGATGAATTGCTCGGGCCGCTCGCGGATGCGATGCAAGTCGCGCGCGAGCGCATCATCACCTGCACGGCTTGCGGCAATGTCGATACGATTGATCCTTGCACAATCTGCTGTGATGAGCGGCGTGATCCTTCAGTGATCGTCGTGGTGGAAACAGTGGCAGACCTTTGGGCGCTGGAACGCGCGGCTGCCTTGCGTGCGCGCTACCATGTGCTGGGCGGCACTTTGTCGCCGCTCGATGGCATTGGCCCGAAAGATTTGAATCTCACAACGCTGGTAGACCGCGTTCAGAAGGAAGGCACGCGCGAAGTCATTCTCGCAGTCAATGCCACGGTCGATGGGCAGACAACTGCGCATTACGTGACGGATTTGCTGAGCGCGCAGAACATCCGCGTGACGCGCCTCGCGCATGGCGTGCCGGTAGGCGGTGAGTTGGATTATCTTGATGATGGCACGCTGGCAGCGGCGATCAGAAGCCGCACGGATTTTTAAAGCGGCTTTAAAGTCGCGCTCGCGAAACCTCTCAGCCCGTCATTGCGAGGAGGCCGTAGGCCGACGTGGCAATCCATAGCACCAACCTCGTCAGATGAGTGCGATGGATTGCTTCGCTGCGCTCGCAAGGACGGACGTCATTATTCGGCAGTTAGCAAGGGCTTGTCGTCGCCGTCGCCGACCTCCACCTTCTCAATTCTCTTGCCGCGCGAGACAATTTTATTCGTGGAGACGTCAATCGCGTCAATGTCGGCAACGGCCTGATTGAAATGCGACTTGAGTTTTCCGACTCGATCAGACAAGCGCCCGACATCCTGCATCAAAACATGCACTTCTTTCTGGATGACATGCGCCTGTTCGCGCATTTTGGCGTCGCGCACCAAAGCTTGCGTGACTTGCACGGCCATCATCAGAAGCGAGGGCGAGATGATGCTGATATTCTCGCGATAGCCTTTCTGGATGAGATCATCGAAAAATTCGACGAGATCCGCATAAATGGATTCGGATGGCACGAAGATCAGCGCCATGGGCTGCGTCTCTTCGGGAATGAAATATTTTTCACGCACATCGGTAATATGTTTGGAAATATCCGTGCGCACGCGCGCCTCGGCCTGTTTGCGCGTCACATCATCTTTGGCGTCACGAAAAGCGGTGAAGGATTCCAGCGGGAATTTGCTGTCGATCACCAGAGGCCGCTTGTCGCCGGGCAGATGCAAGACGCAATCGGGTCTTTTGCCATTCGTCAGGGTCGCTTGAAACTCATAAGAGCCCACGGGCATGGCATCGCGGATAATGGCTTCCATGCGCGTCTGGCCAAAGGCGCCGCGGCTTTGCTTATTGGCCAGAATATCTTTGAGCGACACGACTTCCTGCGTGAGCCCAGTGATTTTGGCTTGGGCTGAATCAATCACGGCGAGACGCTCGCCCAAGGCCGTCAGGCGCTCAGCTGTCGAATTGGTGGTGGCTTCCATGGAATCGCCAACGCGCTTGCTCACATTGTCGAGGCGTTCCGAGAGCGTGCGCGTGAGTTCCGAATGGCGCTCATTGAGCTGCTGCTGCAATTGCAGCATCTGGCCTGCAAGCTGCGCATTGATGCGGTTGAGTTCGCCCACTTTGTCGTCGAGTTCTCGTTCACGCTCGGCTGACGTCGCCGAGGCGATCTCCTGCGCTCGCTGCGCTTGGTTTTGCGAGCGGCTCATGACGAAAACAAGGGCGAGGGTCACGCCCGCAAAGGCGAGACCGAGAATGATGAGGGTCGTATCCATAGGCAAAGCCTAGCGCGATTCGGGTAGCCAAGCGAACAGAAGATGAACGTCATTGACCCTGTGACGCTTCCTGACTACATCCAATCCATCATTTTCCGGAAGTCTCGCGCCATGGCCATTCTGCCCATTATTGAACTGCCCGATCCGCGTCTGCGGCTTGTCTCGCAACCCGTGTCAGAAGTTGACGCGGAGGTGCGCAAGCTCATGGATGACATGCTGGAGACCATGTATGACGCGCCCGGCATCGGCTTGGCCGCCATTCAGGTGGCTGTCGCTAAGCGCGTGCTGGTGATTGACGTTGCCAAGGAAGAGGAAGAGCCGCGCCCGCTATGCGTCGCCAATCCGGAAATCGTCTGGTCGTCTGAGGAAAAGAACGTCTATCAGGAAGGCTGCCTGTCGATCCCCGAATATTACGAAGATGTCGAGCGCCCCGAAAAAGTGCGCGTGCGTTATCTGGATCGTGATGGCAAGGTGCAAGAGATCGAAGCTGATGGCCTGCTCTCCACTTGCTTCCAGCACGAGATCGATCATCTGAATGGCGTGCTCTTCATTGATCATCTGTCGCGTTTGAAGCGCGAGCGCGTCACCAAGAAATTCGTGAAAGCTGCGCGTCTGCGCGGCGACGACGAGTAAGCACGATGCGCGTCGTCTTCATGGGGACACCCGATTTTTCCGTCCCCGTGATGACGGAAATTTTGGGCCAAGGCCACGAGATCGTCGCCGTCTATACGCGCGCGCCCAAGCCTGCGGGTCGCGGCATGGATTTGCGCCTCTCGCCCGTGCATGCACTGGCCGAGAAATTCGGCATTCCGGTTTTCACGCCCAAGACTTTGCGCAATGACGAAGAGATCGCGCGCTTTGCCGCGCATGAGGCCGATGTGGCGGTTGTTGTCGCTTACGGCCTGATCCTGCCCAAAGCTGTGCTCGATGCGCCGCGTCTGGGTTGCCTCAATCTGCACGCCTCTCTCTTGCCGCGCTGGCGGGGTGCCGCGCCCATCCAGCGCGCCATTATGGCGGGCGATGCTGAAACCGGCGTCATGGTGATGAAGATGGAAGAGGGGCTGGATACAGGCCCCGTTGGCATGGTCGAGCGCGTCGCGATTGCGCCCGACATGACAGCCTCCGATCTGCATGATCGCCTGTCGATGATTGGTGCGGATTTGATGGTCCGTGCGTTGGCGGCTTTCTCGCGCGACTCGCTGCATTTCACACCGCAGTCCGAAGAAGGCGTAACTTACGCGCATAAGATCGAAAAAGCAGAAGCGCGCATCGATTGGCGACGCTCCTCGCAAGAGCTGCACAATCATGTGCGTGGTCTTTCGCCTTTTCCGGGCGCTTTCTTTGAAGTGGATTTCGGCAAAGGCCCTGAGCGCATCAAAGTCTTGCGCTCGAAAGTGGCGAGCGGGCAGGGCGCGCCCGGCACATTGCTGGATGATGCTTTGACCATTGCTTGCGGGCAGGGCGCATTGCAGATCATGGATGTGCAGCGCGCCGGCAAAGCGCCGATGAAGGCGGATGAGTTCTTGCGCGGTGCGCGTCTGTCGAAGGGCTTTGTCCTTCC
>CANGFE010000114.1 GCA_947453155.1 Beijerinckiaceae bacterium
CGACGCCCACGGGGAGGCCCTTCTGTTTACTCTTCAGACGCGGCAAACTAGGGAGATCGCAGGGGCTCGGCAAGAGCCCAAAAGCCTAAGAGCCTTGGAGGCGCTTATCTTTCCCGCATCTTGCTCCCTCAACCGTGGTCGCATGGTCGAATTGTTCCGCACCAATGACCTCGTCCTGATCTCGGCCATCGAGGCTTTTTTGACCTCCGCCGGGGTGTCTTTCTCTGTGGCCGATCAGCATATGAGCGCCATGGAAGGGTCGCTGGGCTTTTTGCCCCGCCGCTTCATGGTCGAGGCCCATCAGGCGGCGCGCGCCCGTGAGCTGATAAGCGGGGCAGGTTTTGAGTGTGATTTCACCCATGGTTGAGACAGCAACCGACCTTCTGCTTGGCGGGCGGCTGAAGCTCGAACAGCCGCTTCGCGGCCATCGGGCGGGGACGGATGCGATTCTGCTGGCAGCTGCCGTGCCCCTCGATGTGGGGGGCCCGTTGGCCGATGCGGGGGCGGGTGTGGGCACAGCCGGGCTTGTCGCGGGGCTTGTGCGGCCGGGTCTCGACCTCTTGCTGATTGAGCGCGAGCCGGAGCTGGCAGCGCTGGCCGAGGCCAATTTGGCTCGCAATGGCCTCAAAGGGCGGGTGATGACCTGCGATCTGCTGGAGGCCAAAAGCCGCCGCGCGGCCGGTCTGGAAGATGGGGTGGCTGATCTCGTCATCTCCAACCCGCCCTTTCTCGATCCGGGCGAGGGGCGGGCGTCTCCTGATAGCCTGCGGGCTCGCGCCCATGTCTTTGACGCGCCCGACGGGATCGAAAGCTGGATCCGCGCCTGTGTGGCGATTGGCTCTGCGCAGGCCGAGATCATTCTCATCCATCGGGCGGACCGCCTACCTGAGCTGTTGGAGGCCCTCAAAGGCCGCACGGGCGGGGTGCGTGTGATCCCTGTGCATCCGCATGCGGGTGAGGAAGCGAGCCGCGTGTTGATCCGCGCCAAAAAAGGCAGCCGCGCGCCTTTCCAGCTGCGCCCGCCCTTGGTTTTGCATGAGGCAGATGGGCGTTTCACCCCCGCGGTGGAGGTCATCCACCGAGGGGAAGGGTGCATAAACTGGTGATTTCAGTCGTCATTGCTTCGCTTCGCTCGCAATGACTGTCCTGAAAGAGCGCGCGACCCCCACCCCTAAAGCCTCCCCCTTGTGGGGAAGGCTGGGGTGGGGGTCTATGCATCTCTCCCGCTATCTCTTCACCTCAACGGCAAATGCGGCGGTAATCCACACGCGGCCCCCAGGGGGTGCGATGGACGACGCGCTCTGTCCAGCAGCGGGGGCCATGGTTGCGCCAGCCATTGTGGTGGCCCCGGTCATAGCCCCTTCCATAGCCGTGCCCGCCCCACTGGATATTTTCCACCTTTGCCGCGGGGCGCTCTGGTGCCATGAGGGGCATGGCGCTAGCCGCACCTGTCAGGCCGATGATGAGGGCCGCAGCGGTGCCGAGTTTTGCGAAGGTCATGATGCTTTCTCCTCCGATGGTACGCCTGTCCTGAGGCGTTATCGCAAGGAGTAACGCGCGGCGGCTGAATAAGGCCTGAGGGGCTCGTTCATCCGTGGTTCAGCCGGGAATTGACCGCCTGCCACCTGAACTTTAGGTTGCGCCACCAATCGCGCCTCCAACCATTCAAGGCTTGCCTCATGTCGACTGCCGCGCTCGATCCTGCGCGCTCCTTCCAAGGGCTCATTCTCACGCTGCAGAAATTCTGGGCGGAGCAGGGCTGCGTGATTTTGCAGCCCTATGACATGGAAGTGGGCGCAGGCACGTTTCACCCAGCGACAACTTTGCGCTCGCTGGGCTCCAAGCCTTGGAAAGCCGCTTATGTTCAGCCCTCGCGCCGCCCAAAGGATGGCCGTTATGGCGAGAACCCAAACCGCTTGCAGCATTACTATCAGTTTCAAGTCATTCTGAAGCCGTCCCCGCCCGATTTGCAGGATCTCTATCTGCGCTCGCTCGAAGCCATTGGCGTCGACGCCAGGCTGCATGACATCCGCTTTGTCGAAGACGATTGGGAAAGCCCGACACTGGGCGCTTGGGGTCTTGGCTGGGAATGTTGGTGCGATGGCATGGAAGTCTCGCAATTCACTTACTTCCAGCAGGTCGCCGGCATTGAATGCTCGCCCGTCTCCGGCGAACTCACTTACGGTCTTGAGCGCCTCGCTATGTATGTGCAGGGCGTCGAGAATGTTTACGACCTGAACTTCAACGGCCTCGAAGGCACGGACAAAGTCACCTACGGCGATGTTTTCTTGCAAGCCGAGCAAGAATATTCGCGCCATAATTTCGAACATGCCGACACAGCTCTGCTGTTCCAGCAGTTCAAAGATGCGGAAGCCGAATGCAAAGCGCTGCTTGAAAAGGGTGACGCTGGCGACCGTCATCTGATGGTGCTGCCCGCTTATGATCAATGCATCAAAGCCTCGCATCGCTTTAACTTGCTCGATGCGCGCGGCGTGATCTCGGTGACGGAACGCCAGAGCTATATTTTGCGTGTGCGCGAATTGGCGAAAGCCTGCGGCGCCGCTTGGTTGAAAACAGAAGCCGGCGCCGCCGGTTGATGCAAGGAGAACAACATGTCTGAACCCGTGATTGCGCAAAAAGCGCCTTATTCGGTCGAAGTGAAGGCGGGCGAATCCTATTGGTGGTGCTCGTGCGGCAAGTCAGCCAGCCAGCCATTCTGCGATGGCTCGCATAAGGGCACGGATTTCCGTCCTGTTGAGTGGAAGGCCCCCAAAGATCGCACCGCCCATTTCTGCGGCTGCAAACATTCTGTGAACGGCGCGCTTTGCGACGGCACCCACGGCAAAATCTAAAAGACCCCGAGATTCTCTCGCGAGCGATGAGCACCAATGCCTGATCTTTTGTTCGAAGTTTTTTCCGAAGAAATCCCGGCGCGCATGCAAGCGCAGGCGGCCGAAGATTTGCGGAAACTCGTCACGCAGGCGCTTGTCGATCGCGGGCTCACCTATGAAGGCGCGGCGTCTTTTGCCACACCGCGCCGTCTCGCACTCCACATTGCGGGCCTGCCTGTGCAGCAGCCCGATGTGCGCGAAGAAAAGAAAGGCCCGCGCGTCGGCGCGCCGGATGCCGCCGTGCAGGGCTTTTTGAAAAGCGCAGGCCTCACCTCGCTCGATCAAGCGACGATTGAAAGCGACCCGAAAAAGGGTGAGTTCTATGTCGCCATTGTCGAGAAAAAGGGCGGCGCCACCATCGATGTGCTGGCCGAAGTGCTCCCATCTGTTTTGAAGAATTTTCCGTGGCCGAAATCGATGCGTTGGGGCGTGTCATCTTCCAAGCCCGAAAGCCTGCGCTGGGTCCGCCCGATGCATTCCATCGTCGCTACCTTCGGCCCCGAGACGGAAGATCCCGATGTCGTACCATTTGAAATTGACGGCATCACGTCAGGCGACATCACCTATGGCCATCGCTTTCTGGCACCGGGCCCGATCAAAGTGCGCCGCTTTGATGATTATGTGAGCGCGTTGGAGAAGGCGAAAGTCGTTCTCGATCCCGCACGTCGCAAAGAAATCATTCTGGCAGATGCGAAGGATCTCGCTTTCGCGCAAGGCATGGAACTTGTCGAAGACGAAGGCCTGCTCAATGAAGTGGCCGGTCTTGTTGAATGGCCTGTCGTGTTGATGGGCGAATTTGACGAGGCTTTTC
>CANGFE010000115.1 GCA_947453155.1 Beijerinckiaceae bacterium
AGAAGCCGCAACCGCTTTGTGATCTCGGGGAACTGACTTATCGCCCATGAGCCCCCATATTGGAGGGAGCGTGCGCAAAGAAGGTTCATCGGAATGTCAGTACCTGCGATTGCTTTGAGGGATGTGCATCTTAGTCTGGGGCGCGGGGCGGCCCGTGTCCACATCCTCAAGGGAATTTCACTCGATATTGCCAAAGGCGAGGCCGTTGGCCTTGTAGGACCGTCCGGCTCAGGCAAATCAACCTTGCTGATGACCATGGCGGGATTGGAACGGCCTGATTCGGGAACCGTTCAAATCGACGGCGAAGATTTGGGGCCTCTGGATGAAGATGCTCTGGCCCGTTTTCGGGGCGCGCGCATTGGCATTGTCTTTCAATCCTTCCACCTGATCCCGACCATGACCGCGCTTGAAAATGTGGCTGTGCCGCTGGAGCTGGCCGACGCGCCGGATCCATTTGGGCGCGCGCGTGACGAGCTGAAACTCGTGGGTCTTGGTGATCGGCTCGACCATTATCCCGCGCAACTCTCGGGCGGCGAACAGCAACGCGTCGCGCTGGCACGCGCGGTGGCGACCGATCCGGCCATTCTTGTCGCAGATGAACCCACGGGAAATCTCGACGAGCAAACAGGGCAAAGCATCATTGATTTGATGTTCCGCTTGAAGCGAGAACGTGGCTCGACGCTTGTGCTGGTCACGCATGATCCGGGCCTTGCCTCGCTCTGTGATCGACAGGTGCGCCTGCGCTCGGGCGTGATCGACACGCCGCACGCGCTGGAGCCCGCGCAATGACGCCAAAGACATCGCAAAGCAGCATGCCGTTGATGCTGCGCCTTGCCTGGCGCGACCTGCGCGGCGGCTTGAAAGGCTTTCGTATTTTTCTCGCTTGCATCGCATTGGGCGTGGCCGCGATCACGGGCGTGGGTTCTGTCTCAGATGGCCTGTCCGATGGGCTTGCACGCGAAAGCCGCACAATTCTGGGCGGGGACGTGTCCTTCTCTCTGATCCATCGCCAATTGACCGATGAAGAGCGTGCCTTTCTGCAACGCTATGGCAGTATTTCTACAACCGGCAATTTGCGCGCCATGGCGCGCCGCATGGATGGACGTGCCTCGCTCGTCGAAGCCAAAGCCATTGATCAAGCCTATCCCTCGCTCGGGAAATTGGTGATTGAGCCTCCACTGCCCAGTTCTCAAGCCTTGGCAAAAGATGGTGATGCTTTCGGATTGATTGCTGATCCGGCGCTGGCAGCAACCTTGGATATCAAGATTGGTGATCGCCTCTTTATCGGCGAACAAGCTTTCATCTTGCGTGCTTTGCTGCGCTCAGAACCCGACAAGCTTGCAGGCGGCGTCGGCTTTGGCCCACGCGTCATTCTCTCGCAAGAAGCACTGCAAGCCAGCGGTCTGGTACAGCCCGGCTCCCTTGTGCGCTGGAGTCATCGTATCTTAATGAAATCAGCGCGTGCAGACGTACCGGTCGATGATACGGCTGTCGATCAATTCGTGATGGCTGCAGAAAAAGCTTTTCCGGAAGCCGGTTGGCAAATTCGTGGGCGTTCAAACGTTTCACCACAATTTGAAAAAAATCTTGATCGCTTTACCCAATTTCTGACGCTGGTTGGTTTGACGGCGTTGATTGTCGGCGGTGTCGGCGTTGCCAGTGCAGTGCATGCTTTCATTGAGCGTAAAAAGCCTGATCTCGCAACGTTGAAATCACTCGGCGCCACAGGCTCCTATGTGTTTCAAGTTGCATTGGTGCAAGTGGTCATGGTGGCACTGATTGGCATTGCCATTGGTTTGATGATTGGCCTGTCTCTGCCCTTCATTTTGGCGAGCGCTCTGGGCTCAATCATTCCCTTTCCCTTCACGCCGGATATTTATCCTGATCAAATTCTGGCAGGGCTACTTTATGGCTTGCTCACCGCACTCGCCTTTTCGCTACTGCCGATTGGGCGGGCACATGATGTGCCGGTCTCGGGTCTCTTCCGGGATCAGGTGGACGGAGATGAGCGCCGCCCGCGTTTGCGCTATATGATTTTTACCGCACTTGCTGCTGCGCTTTTAATCGGTACGGTCGCCGTACTCGCCACGGACCAAAAACTCGCTGCCATTTATGGTGGAGCAACTGTGGTTGCTTTTGTCATTTTGCGTGGCGTGGCCTCCGGCATTACGGCTCTGGCGCGCCGCGCACCACGCCCAAAGTCAACCGAATGGCGGTTGGCCATCGGCAATATTCACCGACCCGGTGCGTTGACGTCTTCCGTTGTGTTGTCGCTTGGCCTTGGTTTGACTTTGCTGGTCGCTCTATCGCTGATTGACGGCAATATCCGTGAGCAATTGACGCGTGGTCTGCCCGGACGCACGCCAAGTTTCTTCTTCATGGATATTCAGAATTCCCAACTTGATGAATTTGGAGCGTTTCTAGAACGCGCCGCGCCGGACGCCAAAATCGAACGCGTGCCGATGATGCGTGGACGTGTGGTGCGCCTCAACGGCACACTCGCATCGGAAGTGAAAGCCGCTGAAAATGCAGCCTGGGTTCTCGAAGGCGACCGCGGTATTACTTATTCGGAAAACCTGCCAGATGGATCGACGCTTCTGGACGGCGAATGGTGGCCTGCTGATTATAAAGGGCCGCTGCTTGTCTCGATGGAAGCAGAGGTCGCGCGCGGTCTTGGTCTTAAGACTGGTGATAGCGTGACGATCAATGTCTCTGGTCGCAATCTCACTGCACGCATTGCAAATCTGCGCACGGTGAATTGGCGCTCACTTGGCATCAATTTCGTCTTTGTCTTTTCGCCCAACACATTCGCCGGCGCGCCCCATTCATTTCTCGCAACCGCCGCTTTCCCAAGCGGCTCAGCGAGCGAGCGTGAATTGGCGATTTTGAAAGATGTGGCCAACCGTTTCCCCACAATCACAAGCCTGCGGGTGAAAGATGCGCTAGATGCGATTTCTGGCGCAATGGACCAGCTGGCCTTTGCAATTCGTGGCGCATCCGGCATTGCGCTTGTCTCCTCCATTCTCGTTTTGGCGGGAGCGCTGGCCGCTGGACAGCGAGGACGCATTTACGATGCGGTCGTTTTGAAGACATTGGGGGCCACTAGGCGGCGTCTCCTGAAAGCCTTTGTCATCGAATATGCCCTCCTGGGTCTAGCCACGGCGGTCTTCGGCCTTGTGGCAGGCGGACTGGCTGCTTGGTTCGTGCTGATCCGGGTTATGAAGCTTGAAAGCTTCACTTGGCTCTGGGGATCCGCTTTGGGGGCTGTTGGGCTCGCCCTGATTGTCACAGTTGGGCTGGGGCTTCTCGGGACCTGGCGGGTTTTGGGGCAAAAACCCGCGGCTCACTTGCGGGCTCTCTGATTTGTGATCAGCGCTTTCGGCTGTGACGGGGTCCTAAGCGTGGATTTGACCAACAAGACCGCAGAACCACCTTGTAGGACGAAGAGACCCAATCCATATTATCCACAGGCAGAGGACTGACCGGGTTCCGGCAGGTGCGTCTGCGCTAAACTTGAGAGGAAACCATGTCCGACTTCGACCGCAACGCTTCGCTCCCTTGGGGCTCTGGCGTAGCCCGGGCCGGCACCGTCGAGTACGACCAGGGCCTGCGCTCCTATATGCT
>CANGFE010000116.1 GCA_947453155.1 Beijerinckiaceae bacterium
ATCTCGATCGCATTCTGCCGGGCATGGACAATGAAGTCGCCAAGCAGTTCCAGCGCATTCTTGAAAAGCAGGGCTTTGCTTTCAATCTCTCGTCCAAGGTCACCAAGGTCGAGAAGAAGGGCAAGGGCGGCGCTGTCACATTCGAGCCGGTTGCGGGTGGTGCAGCTGTCACGCTTGAAGCTGATATCGTGCTGGTGGCGACGGGTCGTCGTCCTTACACCGACAATCTCGGTCTGGAAGCAGCAGGCGTTGCAATGGATCGCGGCCGCGTTGTCATCGACAATCATTTCGCGACCAATGTCGCTGGCATTTATGCCATCGGCGATGTCGTGCGTGGCCCAATGCTCGCGCATAAGGCGGAAGATGAAGGTGTGGCGGTTGCTGAAATTCTCGCAGGCCAGCATGGCCACGTGAATTACGATGTCATTCCGGGTGTTGTGTATACGCAGCCGGAAATCGCAGCCATCGGCAAGACCGAAGAAGAATTGAAGGCTGCAGGCATTGCCTACAAGTCCGGAAAATTCCCCTTCACCGCGAATGGCCGTGCACGCGCGATGCGCCACACCGATGGTTTTGTGAAAGTGTTGGCGGATGCAACGACAGACCGCGTGCTCGGCGTGCATATCATCGGGATCGGCGCTGGCGAATTGATCGCCGAATGCGCGGTGCTGATGGAGTTCGGCGGTTCAGCTGAAGATCTGGCCCGCACGTGTCATGCGCATCCGACAGTGTCGGAGGCCGTCAAAGAAGCGGCCATGGCAGTTGATAAGCGCCAGATCCATATGTGATCAAAAAGAAGGGCCGGAAATTTTCCGGCCCTTTTTATTTAGAAGAGAAAATGAACAATTCCGGGTGCGAACATGGCAATGCTCATGAGCCCAACGGATAAGACGCCGAGTCCAGCGGCCACCCAGACGAGCGCTGCAATGCCGGTGATGATCATGGCCGAGCAGAGCACGATGGCGATCTGCAAAACGGCGGATGACAATTCGAACACTTCATTGCGCGCTTTATATGTGTCACGTTTTTCTTCAGCCAACTTTGCGCGCGCCGCAAGTTCCTTGCGGCCTTCCTGTGTTTCGGGTTCCGTCTCATAGCGGTCAGCTGTGCGCTTCCAGTCCGACACGCGCTTTTGCATGACTTCGCGCTGTGCAGCGTCGGTGATGGTGACAAGCTGCGCTTCAATCTGTTCAGCCGCCACTTGCACGGTTGTGCGGCGAATGGTTTTGGCTTGGAAGAAAGCCCAAAGATTGGATGCTTCGAGATTAAAAGCCTGCGCTTCGCGCTCGGCATTATTGCCGCCCATTTCTGAGAAGGCGAGCATCAGCGCGAGAACAGCGATCAGCAGGGCAACGCCCTTATTATTTGTATCAGGCTCGTGACCGTGACCGGACATGAATCCCCCCGTTTTTTCTGCGGCCGAATCATCGGCGGCCGTCATCTAAGCCAACATTTTACGCAGAACAATGACAGGCGGTTTTTGAGACTGTGATCAGCCGCGCGCGCGGGGATGTGCGCTGCGCCAAGCGTCCATCAAGCGGGCGCCATCGACCGCGGTATAAACCTGCGTCGTCGAAAGCGAGGCATGGCCCAGAAGTTCTTGAATGGCACGCAGATCACCACCGCCCGCCAAAAGATGCGTGGCGAAGGAATGGCGCAAGGCGTGGGGTGTCGCCGTGTCGGGCAGGCCCAGCGCGCCGCGCAAATGCTCGACCGCCTGCTGGATGATGCGCGGCGACAAAGGTCCGCCCTTGGCACCAACAAACAAGGGTCCCTCGGGTTTGAGCGTATAGGGGCAGAGCTGCAGATAGGCTTCAATCCCCTCTGCCACGGGGCGGATGACGGGCACAGAGCGGGTCTTGGAGCCTTTGCCGATCACGGTCAGCGAATCAAAACCCTTGGCCGCATCGCGTCGCTGCAGGCCCAAGGCTTCGGAAATACGCAGGCCCGCCCCATAGAGCAGGCCGATGACGGCTGCATCACGGGCGAGAATCCACGGCTCGCGTGTCTCCCCCGCTCGGGTCGCCACATCCATCATGTCCATGGCCGAGCGGGCGGAAATGGGTTTTGGCAGGCTGCGGGCAATTTTGGGGCTACGGACCGCAATAAAGGCTGCCGCCTTCCCCTTGCCCTCGCGCTCCAGATGGCGGGCGAAGGATCGCAGCGCAGCCAGCGCCCGCATGAGCGAGCGGCTTTCAATGCCCGCACCCCGGCGCTTGGCCATAAACGCCCTCAAATCAGCAGGTTTCAGCTCGGCAAAGGCGGCCAGATCGGGCTTTTCGCCCAAATGTTCGGTCAGGAAAGACAGAAATTGTGTGAGGTCACGGGTATAGGCCTCAACCGTTAGCGGCGAGGCCCGCCGCTGGGCGGCCAGATGGCGGATCCAGGCCTGCGCCTCACGTGCCAGCTCCGCCCCAGCCTGTGGAAAGGCGAGATTGAGCTCGGAGCTGTCGGAGAGGGGTTTTGCCATGGGCGCATCCTCTCCCCTTGAGCTGAAGAAAGTCTTTCTAGCGGCCGGCTTTTACCTCTTCGATGGCTTTGGCCATCATTTCATCCATGGTCCGGCGGATCTGGTGGTCGGATTGAGCCACTTTCGCAGCATCGAGATCGGTGCGGATTTTCCGGAACACATCATCCTCGCCCGCCTCTTCGAGGTCGGCGCTGACGATTGTGCGGGCATAGGCGTCGGCCTCGGCAGCGCTCTTGCCGAGCTTTTCGGCGGCCCAAAGGCCGAGCAACTTATTGCGCCGGGCATTTGCCTTGAACTGCAGCGCTTCGTCATGGGCGAATTTGTTCTCAAAAGATTCGCCGCGCTTGTCGAATGAGCTCATTCTTTCCTCCAAAAAAGAAGCCTGTTTAGCCACTTAGCGTAGATATAGGCGCCAATTGGCCGGCCTCCCATGAGCTACATCAAAGGCGTGGCAGGCTTATGGCGCGCGCTATTCACAGCTGCGTCAACCTTGAAAGGGCTCAGAAGGGGCCCTTGCATTGTGCCTGCCTGTCAAAGGGGATAGTTTGCGCCCTGTCGTGGCAGGGCTCGGAACTGGAGCTTTGGCCGCAAATTGATTCCCTCAAGCTACGGTTGACCCCCATGAATCGCCGCCGTCGCATTTACGAAGGCAAGGCCAAGGTCCTCTATGAAGGCCCGGAGCCTGGAACCCTCATACAGCACTTCAAGGATGATGCCACCGCCTTCAATGCCAAAAAGCATGAAGTGATCGACGGCAAGGGTGTGTTGAACAACCGCATCTCTGAATTCGTCTTTCAGCATCTGAATGACATCGGCGTGCCGACTCATTTCATTCGTCGTTTGAACATGCGTGAGCAGCTCATTCGCGAAGTGGAAATCGTGCCGCTCGAAGTGGTGGTGCGCAATGTCGCCGCCGGTTCGCTGTCGCAGCGTCTCGGGATCGAAGAAGGCACGCAGCTGCCGCGTTCGATCATCGAATTCTATTACAAGAATGATGCGCTCAACGATCCGATGGTGTCGGAAGAACACATCACCGCTTTCGGTTGGGCAAGCCCGCAGGAAATCGACGACATCATGGC
>CANGFE010000117.1 GCA_947453155.1 Beijerinckiaceae bacterium
CACGCGCGATGCTTTTGGTCGCGAAGTCGAAGTGCCGACCTATAAGGAAACATTGCCCGGTGGTGTCTCGCATCTCATCATCGAGCGCGATGGCGATACCGGCTATTACGACAATACAAAAGAGCATGTCGTGCCCGCCGGTCATTACTTCATGATGGGTGACAATCGCGACAATTCGACAGACTCGCGCGTGGGCAAAGACGAGGGCGGGGTTGGCCCGGTGCCGCTCGAAAATTTCGTCGGCCGCGCGGAAGTGATTTTCTTCTCGGTTGAGGAAGGCGATGCCGCCTGGCAATTTTGGAAATGGCCATGGAGCGTGCGCTGGAGCCGTCTCTTTCAGCCGGTGCGCTAAAACTGATGGCCCGTCTCGTCAAACCACCCATTGCTGATCTTGAAAATGCAATGGGGCATGTTTTCAAAAACCGTGACCTGTTGAGCCGCGCACTCACTCATGTGAGTGCTGTCGCCTCAGATGCTGCGCGTAGCGAAACCTATCAACGGCTCGAATTTCTAGGCGACCGTGTTTTGGGGCTGGCTGTGTCGGACATGCTCTGCGCAGCGTTTCCGGAGGCCGCTGAAGGCGAGCTGTCGCGTCGTTTGGCTGATCTTGTGCGCAAGGAAAGCTGCGCTGAAGTTGCCGTTGAATGGGGCGTCGGTCCGCATTTGAAACTGGGCGAAGGTGAAGCACAGACGGGTGGGCGCAAAAAAGTCGCGATCTTGGGCGATGTTTGCGAAGCTCTGATTGGTGCGGCATTTCTGGATGCCGGTTTCGAGCAAGCCCGTGATGTCGTTGTCAAAGCCTGGACCGCGCGCATGCATGCGCCGCGTCGTCCCTTGCGTGACCCGAAAACGGCTTTGCAAGAATGGGCGCAAGCGCGTGGCAAGCCCACGCCCGTCTATCGCGAAGTCTCTCGTTCGGGCCCACCCCACGCGCCGGTCTTTGTGATTGCCGCGGAAGTTGAAGATTTTGGACCAGCCGAAGCGTCTGGCTCGTCCAAACGCATCGCAGAACAATCGGCCGCGCAAGTTTTTCTTGAGCGTGAAGGCGTCTGGCAAAAGGCTCAAGCATGAGTGAGAGTGAAACAACACGCTGCGGCTTTGTCGCTTTGATCGGCGCCCCCAATGCGGGCAAATCAACGCTGATGAATGCATTGGTCGGTGCGAAAGTGACGATTGTCTCGCGCAAAGTGCAGACAACACGCGCGCTCGTGCGTGGCATTGCCATTGAAGGCGATGCGCAAATCATCTTTGTCGACACGCCCGGCATTTTTGCACCCAAGCGCCGTCTGGACCGCGCCATGGTGACATCCGCTTGGGGTGGGGCAGGCGATGCCGATGTGATCGCTCTGCTTGTCGATGTGCGTAAAGGCATCACCGAAGAGGTCGAGGCCATTCTCGCTAAGTTGCCGGACGCCCGTGCACCCAAAGTTCTCATCCTCAATAAGACCGATGCGATTGATCCGCCGCGCCTGTTAAAACTCGCGGCGGATCTGAATGAAAAATACCCCTTCAAAGAGACCTTTATGATCTCCGCTTTGAAGCAGCGGGGCCTTGATCTTCTGCGCAGCAAGTTGGCTGGCATGATGGCGCCGGGCCCTTGGCTTTATCCGGAAGATCAAGTGTCGGACGCGCCTTTGCGGGCGCTGGCGGCTGAAATCACGCGCGAGAAATTATTCGAGCGTCTGCATGATGAATTGCCCTACGAGTCCCATGTCGAGACCGAGCTCTGGAAAGAGCAGCCCGATGGGTCGGCGCGTGTCGAGCAGACGATTTTTGTGACGCGTGAAGGCCACAAGAAAATTGTCATTGGTGAAGGTGGTCGTACCATCAAATCGATCGGCTCGGCTGCGCGAAAAGATATTATGGAAGCGGCGGAGACCAAGATCCACCTCTTCCTCTTTGTGAAGGTGCGCGAAAACTGGGGCGATGACCCCGAGCGTTACCGCAATATGGGTTTGGATTTTCCCAAAAACTGATGGAGCGAAGCATGCCGTCCTCGCCTCTCAATTTGCGTGATCATTTTACCGCCTATCGCTATCTCACCGGACCCGATGACGCCTCATTCTGTCATCGCGTCACGCAAGCCATCAACAATGGCTGGTCGCTTTATGGCCCGCCCACGCTCACCTTTGATCCCGTGCAGGGACGCGTCATTTGCGGTCAGGCCATCACCAAAGATGTCGAGGGCGTTGAATATAGCCCTGATGTGAAGCTCGGCGAGCTTTGAAACGCGGCACGCATGGATTGGCATGATGAAGGACTGGTCATTGGTGTGCGTCGGCACGGCGAAAGCAGCGTCATTGCCGAATTGATGACGCGTGCGCATGGCCGCCACATGGGTCTTGTGCGTTCGGGCCGCTCGCGCTCTATGCAGCCCGTGCTGCAAGCGGGCAATCATGTTGAAGCCCATTGGCGCGCGCGCATTGAAGAGCATCTGGGCCAATATGTCATTGAGCCTTCGCGTCTGCGCACGGCCGAGCTGATGGCCTCTTCCCTAGCTCTGCACGGGGTTGGCCATATCAGCGCGCTGTTGCGGCTTTTGCCCGAACGCGAGCCGCATGAAAACCTCTATGAAATGGCCTCGCTCATTATGGATCATATGCAGGCGCGCGACACAGTGCCCGCTTTGATCGTGCGTTTTGAGCTGGCTTTACTTGTGGCGCTGGGCTTTGGGCTCGATCTCTCTGAATGTGCTGCCACCGGCACGCGGGAGCAATTGATTTATGTCTCGCCCAAATCTGGCCGCGCCGTGTCACGTGAAGCGGGCGCACCTTATGCGGAGCGACTTTTGCCTTTGCCCGACTTTCTGACGCAAGAGCTGATCACGATGGAAGTCGCGCGCGCCCATGTCTGTGAAGCGTTCCGCATGACCGGCTATTTTCTGGAGCGCGATATTTTTGGGCCGCGTGGCCTCACCATGCCCGATGCGAGGGCATCCTTTATTGCCTGCCTCTGAAGGCCCTTTTCTGGGGGCGGGCGAAAAGGAAACAAAAAGGGAACTTGCGAGGACTCGCTGCATCCGCTAACCCCCTGACCCATGGCCAAAGCTCACACCCCGCCAGCCCCGCCGGCTGCCCCCGATCCGATCAATCTGCGTGAGGCGCTCGAAGAGCGTTACCTCGCCTATGCTTTATCGACCATTATGGGGCGCGCTTTGCCGGATGCGCGCGACGGTTTGAAGCCCGTGCATCGCCGCATTCTCTACGGCATGCATATTTTGAAATTGGATCCGGGCACGGCCTTCAAAAAATGCGCGAAGATTGTCGGCGATGTGATGGGTTCGTTCCATCCCCACGGCGACCAAGCGATCTATGATGCGCTGGTGCGCCTCGCGCAGGATTTCTCGTCGCGCTATCCGATGATCGAGGGGCAGGGCAATTTCGGCAATATCGATGGCGATAGTGCGGCCGCCTATCGCTACACCGAAGCGCGCATGACCGATGCCGCGCGCATGCTGCTCGAAGGCATCAATGAAG
>CANGFE010000118.1 GCA_947453155.1 Beijerinckiaceae bacterium
AACCGGCTGGCTGCGCCGCTATCGCGTGCGCGCCAATGGCTCGACTGATCAAGCCAAGCTCGATGAATTGCGCAAAGGCATTGTGATCGAAGGCATCGAATATGCCGGCATTGAAGCGACCCTTGACCGTGTGCAAGGCGCCAACGTCTGGCTGTCGATGGGTCTACGCGAAGGCAAGAACCGCGAAATCAAACGCGTGCTCGAACATTTGGGTCTGGCGGTGAACCGCCTGATCCGTCTCTCCTACGGGCCTTTCCAGCTCGGCGATCTGGAAGATGGCGCGATTGATGAAGTGCGCACACGCGTGCTGATGGAACAAATTGGCCCCGTCCTTTCGGAAGAAGCGGGCTGTGATTTCAACTCGCCCATCATCGACCGCTCGGGCCGCGAAGTGACGGACGCAATCCGCCCGATGCGCGCAGCCCCGCGCGGAAAATTGATTGTGCCCGATGAAGAACTCGGGCCCCGCAAGGATCGTCCGGCACCACGCACACGCAAGCATGTTTCCGTGCTGCGCGCTGCGCGTGAAGAACCAAAGCAAGAACGTCGCCGCATCGAGCGCGCCGAAACTGCCGACCGTAAGGGTCGGGCCGTGAAGGTCGAACGCGTGACGCGGCCGGGCAAAACAAATCTCGAAACACGCAATGGCCGCCGCTTTGCCGACGGCGGCACGGATCCGCGCACACGCCGTGACGCGACCGCGGGCGAGCGTCCGCGCACAGGCCGCAATGCCAAGGAAGCGCCGCGCGATCTAGATCGCCGCGGCATGCGCCCGCGCCGTGAAGACACCGTGTCCGAGCCGCGCGAGTTCAAACCTTGGGGCAATGATCCGGGTCCTACGGGCAATAAGCCTGAGCGCGATTTCAAGCGCGGCGATCGTCCGCAACGGTCTGGTGGCAAACCTCCCTTCAAGGGTGGCAGCAAAGGCCCGAGCAAGGGCCCGCGCAAACCGCGCGACTGATCGGCCATGCGCATCGTTGGTGGCAAATTCAAAGGACGTGGGCTGAAGACGCCCTCGTCTTCTATCGTGCGGCCGACCTCCGACCGTTTGCGCGAGACGGTCTTCAACATTTTGGCACACGCCTATGAAGATGCCTGCGAAGGTGCGCGCGTCATTGATCTTTTTGCAGGCACAGGCGCGCTCGGCATTGAGGCTTTGTCGCGCGGCGCCTCGCTCGCGCTCTTTGTTGATGATTCCAATGAAGGCCGCGCTTTGTTGCGCGCCAATACGGAAGCTTTGGGGCTGGGCGGCATCACCCGCATCATGCGCCGCGATGCGACCAAACTCGGCCCCATGCCGCCGCAAGAGCCTTTCAATCTGGTTTTTCTCGATCCGCCTTACGGGCGCGATCTCGCTCCGCGTGCGCTTGTGTCCCTCAAAGAAGGCGCTTGGCTCTCTGACGGCACACTTTGTGTGATCGAAGAAGAAGCCGACGCACAAGTGGAACTTCCGCGCGGCTTCACCATGCTCGACAAACGCGAAACCGGCGACACACAAGTGGTGTTTGCGCGTTTCTCAGCCTAAGGCCGTCATTGCGAGCCGAAGGCGAAGCAACCCAGAGCCACACGTGAGTCTTCTCGTTTGCTTCGCTTCGCTCGCAATGACAAAAAAAGTCACCGCCGCCCGAAGAGCTTCTCAACATCCGCGAGTTTCAATTCCACATAGGTCGGGCGACCGTGATTGCATTGGCCCGAACCCGGTGTGGCTTCCATCTCGCGCAAGAGCGCATTCATTTCCTCGCCGTTGAGACGACGACCCGCGCGCACCGAATGATGGCACGCCATGGTCGCCAGCACATGATCAAGACCCTTGGCGAGTGATGTCGCCGAACCATGTTCGGCCAAAGTATCCGCCACATCGCGCACAAGGCGTTGCGGATCAGCCTTGGCGAGAATGGCTGGCACTTCGCGCACCGCAACTGCACCCGGACCAAAGCTCTCGACCGACAGGCCGGATTTCTCGAGTTCGCCAGCATGGGCGAGCAGACGATCCACATCGCCCTCGTCCATGTCGACAATGGCGGGGATCAGCAACATTTGCCGCGCAATGCCTTTTTCTTCGCGCTGCTTTTTCAGCTTTTCATAAACGAGCCGCTCGTGGGCTGCATGCTGATCAACAATCACCACACCATCACGCGTCTGGGCGATGATGTAAGTGTCATGCACTTGCGCACGCGCAGCGCCCAGCGGCGCATCGAGCGCTTCGGCTTGCGGCACCATCTCATGCGCGCGCATATCGGCTTGTGGCGGGGCGACATCCGACACAAAAGAGGCTTGCGCCGCCTCACCAAAACCAGACATGGGTGCAGCCGGAGACGCGCGCCAATCCCATTGCGCATTTTGCGGCGCAGGGCGCTGCCAATTGCGCGCCATGGTCTCAATGGTACGCGCGCCGCCTGTTGTACTGGCGCGATGCATGGCCTCGCTCAATGCCTGTTTCAGCGCACCAATGATCAAGCCACGGACCAGACCCGGATCACGGAAGCGCACTTCTGCCTTGGCCGGATGCACATTCACATCCACAAAATGCGGATCGCAGGTGAGGAATAGCGCGAGCGCCGGATGACGATCTGAGGGCAGATAATCCATGTAAGCGGCGCGCACGGCACCGCTCAGCACTTTGTCGCGCACAGGGCGGCCATTCACATAAAGATATTGCGCCAGCGCATTGGCGCGATGAAATGTCGGCAGACCAGCAAAACCATTCAGCCGGAAACCTTCACGCTCGGCATTCACCGACAAAGCATTGGGCGAAAAATCCTGCCCCAAAACTTGCGCGATACGCGCGAGACGCCCCTCATCGCCAGCGCCGCAATCGACATAATCAAAGCCCGACAGATTGTCGCCCGACAAGGCAAAGCGCACACGCGGATGCGCCATGGCCAGACGCTTCACCACGTCGGCCACAGCTTGCGCTTCCGAGCGATCGGTTTTCAGAAATTTTAATCGCGCGGGCGTTGCCAGAAACAGATCGCCCACTTCGACCTTTGTGCCTTGCGCACCAGCGATGGGCGCAACAGCAGCCTTCTGGCCGAAGTCCACGCGCAGATGCGAGGCATGATCAGCACCCGCGCGCCGCGTCGTAATATCAAGCCGCGCGACGGAACCGATGGACGGCAAAGCCTCCCCACGAAAACCGAGCGTCGCAATATTGGAGAGATCACCATCCGGCAGTTTCGATGTCGCATGACGATCAACGGCAAGCGCCAGATCATCCGGCGTCATGCCCTCGCCATCATCCACCACGCGAATGAGGCGGCGACCACCTTCTTGCAAAACCACTTCAATGCGGCGCGCGCCAGCATCCAGCGCATTTTCGATGAGCTCTTTTACGGCCGAAGCCGGACGCTCCACGACCTCGCCCGCCGCAATGCGGTCAACCAGAATGGGATCGAGGCGACGGACGGGCATGAGGTGAATCACTTATTTTAGGATGATTCAGACTATCAGGATTTAG
>CANGFE010000119.1 GCA_947453155.1 Beijerinckiaceae bacterium
AGAATGCAGAGCTGCGCATTTTTGGTCTGGCGCGCAAGAATGGCGAGAGACAAAGGCGCGCAAGTGTCGATGCAGGTTGCGGTCTGGTGATGTTCATTCACCATCAGGTCGAGGCCTGCTTCATCGGCGATCACATGTTCGTCGAGATAGCGGTTGTAGAGATCAGCGCCGATCTTCGGGTCAAAATGCTTGTTCGACAGATTGACGCGAATGCTGCTCAGCGAATCCATCGGCGGCAGATTGGGGTAGGGCATTTCCGTGAAGTACCAAGCGCGCATCTTCTTTGCTTTCTTTGGTTCAACATCAATGGGTTGAGTTTGGATGTTTCCCGGGCGTCCGGCAAGACGGGGTGATTATTGGGGAACCATAATCACGCCGCCATTCATGGCGACCGCTTGGCCCGTCATGTAAGAGGCATCCGAGCTGAAGAGGAAGGCGGCGAGCCCCGCCATATCTTCCGGATAGCCGATGCGGCCGAGCGGGATATTCTTCTGGCCGCGCGCGATCAATTCCTCAGGCGTTGTGTTTTCAAGAGGTTGCGCGGTCATCGAGACGCCGGGGATGATCGTATTGCAGCGGACATTGTGCTTGGCCCATTCGAGCGAAACCGTCTTGGTCAGCGACACAATGGCGGCCTTCGAGCAGGCATAATTGGCGCCATTGACGGCGCCTTCCAGCGCGCGACCTGACGCAATGTTGATAATGACGCCCCGCTTATTGGTGATCATGCCCGGCCCGAAAGCATGGATGATGTGGAAGGGCGCGGTAATATTGATTTGCAAGGTGCGGGCAAAGGTGTCCGGCGCCATATCCACGACGCTGGCGCGCGGATAGATGCTGGCATTGTTGATAATGCCATAGGGCGTGCCATAGGCCTTCACGCTGGCGGCGACAGCCTCATCAATGGCGGCACCCGAAGCCAGATCGACTTTGAAGAAAGTGGCCTCGCCACCGGCGGCGCGGACTTGAGCTTCGGTCTCGCGGCCCGAGGCTTCATTGATGTCCCAGAGGGAAATGCGCGCGCCCATGCGCGCCAGACGTTTGCAGAAGGCGCGGCCAAACCCGCCGCCGCCCCCGGTAATGACAATGTGGTCGCCCGGGCGCATTCCATCGCGCGCAATGCCGTCTTCGTACATTTTGCCTCCCAGCGGAGCCGAGCTTTTTTAGCTCTGTGCTCTCATTCTTCTTTTGCCAGAAGTATCAGCGGCTAAATCGGGCTTGGCAAGTGGGGGCGGGCCGGGACCAAGAGAAATCCTGTTCAGGCATCGGGCCTTGGCTGTTGTTTTGCCAATGCTTTGGGCATGAGCCGCGGCAAAAAGACGGGGTAGCCCCACTTATGAACCAAAGTCATAGGGCGCGGCTCTTGTGGCGGGCCGTGGGCACGCTAACCTCGCGGGATGAAAAAAAACGCAGGCGCAGCCAATCCGCCTGTTGAGAAAAATCAAAGGGGAGGGGTTCTGATGTGGCCCAAAGTGTCTCACAGCCGCATGCTGTCTTTTTGCGCGGCAACGGTTTCGCTCATGTCGCAGGCCTTGGCCCTTGAGCCGCCGGCTCTGAAAGACCAAGGCAGCTTCTTCATCAATGGCGAAGTGGTGCGCTCGGAAAATCCCGGCGGCGATGCGCCAGCCGGTCGCGTCATCGTCAATCAAATGTATGTCGAATATGCCGTGCCTAAAAAGCAGAAGGCTGGCGCGCTCCCGATGATTTTGGTGCATGGCTCAGGCCATACGGGCAAAACCTATGACACAACGCCCGATGGGCGCGAGGGTTGGAAGCAGCATTTTCTGCGCAAAGGTTACACCGTCTATGTGATCGACCATGCAGGGCGCGCGCGTTCGGGTTGGAATCCAGAAGTCATCAATCAGGCGCAGACCAAGGGGGATGCGAGCCTGCTTCCCAAAGGTGGCATTATTCAATTCACCTATGAGCGCGCATGGGGTGTCTTCCGCTTTGGACCGAAACCCGATGAATGGTGGGCAGATTCCAAATTCCCGCAAAAATATCTCGATCAATATATGGCCCAGCTCGTTCCCAATACGGAAGTGACGCTGAAAGCGCCGCAGAAAACCGTGCAGGCTCTGGTGGCTCTGCTTGATAAGATCGGCCCGTCCATGGTCATGGTCCATTCGCAATCGGGCACTTATGGCACGCAGACGGCGCTGGCGCGTCCTGACCTTGTGAAGGCGCTCATCAGCGTTGAAGGCCGCTCAGGTTGTGGCCTGTCTGCTGAGCAAGCCAAGACGATGACGCGTCTGGCTTGGCTCAATGTGGCCGGTGATCACAATTGGAATGGCGAAGAAGAATGCCGCAAAGCTGTTGCGCAAGTGGCGGCCCTTGGCGGGAAAAGTGCTTTTCTGGCCACTTATGAAAAAGGTGTGCGGGGCAACACGCATATGATGATGATGGACACGAACAATCTCCAAGTTGCTGATTGGATTTTGGAGTGGATTGAAAAGAATACGGCCAAGAAGAAGTCGTAAAAGAAAGGACATGCCATGTTGCGCGCAATGATCAAGAGCCTCGCCCTTGTTGCAGGGCTGATTTGGGCGGGCTCCGCGCTCGCCATCACGGGTGAGACGGCGCAATTCGTCAAACTGGCGGATGATGTCTATGCCTATGTCGGCAAGCGCAATGACGCCAATGCCATGGTGATTGTCACCAACCAGGGCGTTGTCCTGGTGGATACAGGCAACAGCCAGCCCGACACGCGCGACATTGCTGAAAAGATCAAATCCGTCACCAACCAGCCGGTGCGCTATGTCGTGATCAGCCAATATCATGGCGATCATTTTGGCGGCTCGCCTTTCTTTATGCCCAACGCCACTGTCATCGTCCATGACAAAGTGGCCAAAGAAATTGCGGCGATGAAATCCTACCAGATCAAATCCTGGCGCAAGCGTTTCCCTGAACGCACAGCCGCTCTCGAAGGTTTGGCGCCGATTGACATGGTGATGAGCTTTTCAGATCGCATGACGCTCAATCTCGGTGGCAAGCGCATCGAGCTCATCTATGTCGAAGACACTTATAATACGGGCGATGTCGCCGTCTGGCTGCCCGATGTCGGCGTCATGCATGGCTCTTTCGCCGCCTATCGTGATCGCCATCCCGATATTCGCCCCGATTATAGCCATGGCACGACGATCACCATGTTGAAGCAGCTTGAGGCATTGCTGGCTTTGAAGCCGCGCGTCGTGGTGCCCTCTCATGGGCCGCTGGGCACAGTCACCGATCTGCAAGTCATGGTCGATTACATTCTGCTCGCGCGCCAGAAAGTGCGGGTGATGATGTCGGAGGGGCAGACGCTTCCCCAGATCATCAAAAATTTCCACATGAATGAATTCAAGGATTGGGACCGCGCCACCCATTTTGACTGGATGGCCGAAACCATTCACCGCGAATTGTCCGGCCAAGGCCCCATTCTCGTC
>CANGFE010000120.1 GCA_947453155.1 Beijerinckiaceae bacterium
GATGAATCCTGCTTGGTCACCATGGTGAGCTGAATGCCATCGGGCTTGACCGCGCCCTCTTTGATCGCGCGCACGATTTCATAATCGCCGCAGGCCAGTGTGAGATGGATATCGCTTGCCATTTTGGGCCGTCTCCTCGTTCTTGCTGCCCGGTTCTTGATCGTGTCTTGGGCCGGGCTGGATAGAGTTTGAATGTATCCTTTCCACCTGAGGCCTTGCAAGCGCCGCTCCCATGCCTAAACTCTTGACCAGACCCAAAAAAGGGCTTTTGGAGTGAGGGAGGAACAGCATGTTGCGACATGCCGGGCTGGCTTTGGCCGCCCTGATCGGATTTTCAGCACAAGCAGGCGCACAAGATTCGCTCGCTTCTTTCTACAAGGGGCGCAATGTCTCGATCATCATCGGCTCGTCGCCCGGTGGCGGCTATGATCTTTATGGCCGGTTGATCTCGCGATTCATCAATCGCCATATTCCCGGCAATCCGACGATTGTGGCCTCCAACATGCCGGGTGCTGCGTCAAACATTGCCGCCTCGCATGTCTATAATGTTGCACCCAAAGACGGCACTGTGATCGGCGCGCTTTTCATGGGCGCTGTGGTTGATCCTTTGTTTGGTGATGTGAAGCGCCAGACGCATGACATGTCGAAATTCAATTATATCGGCAATGCCAATTCGGACGCTTATGTCTGCCTTGTGCGCACGGATGCGCCGGTAAAAACTTTTGCTGACGCATTTGAAAAAGAGCTGATCATGGGCGCGTCTGCTGAAGGCGCCTCGACCCGCGATTTCCCGGCCTTGCTGCGCAATCTGCTCGGCGCGAAGTTCAAAATTGTGGCTGGCTATCCCGGCACGCGCGAGATCAATCTGGCGCTTGAAAAGGGCGAAGTGCAGGGCGCTTGCGGCGAGACATGGTCCAGCGTGGCGGCGACCTATCCGACATGGTTCAAAGACAATCTGGTGAAGCCGCTCGTGCAGGAAAGCAATGTCGGCTATCCGCAGCTGGATAAAATGGGCGTGCCGCTGGCGCGTGAATTTGCAAAGACGGAAGAGCAGAAGCAGCTTCTGGAACTCATCTATTCGCAAACGACCTTTGGGCGCCCCTATGTGCTCGCACCCGGCGTGCCGGAAGAGCGTGTGGCCATGATGCGCAAGGCCTTTATGGCGACGATGACAGATCCCGATTTGGTGGCAGAAGCCAAGCGCATCAATCTGGATATTGATCCGATCCCCGGCGAGGAATTACAGAAGATCATCGCCAAGCTTTATGCGACGCCGCAGTCCATGTTGGACAAAGCCAAAGCCGCGATTGCTTTCGGCAATAAGTAAAAGAAAAGGCCGCCAATTGGCGGCCTTTTTTTATTCGCTCTGCGCTTCAGCGGGAGCCGCTTCAACTTCGGCTTCGACTTCCGGCTTGCGCGGCTTGATCACCACGGGGCGGAGCAAGAAGCTCGGCACGTGATCGCCTAGGCCAACCACCGGCGGACCATCATCCTCATCACGGTAGCGGCGGCGTTCGCCATTGCGGTTGTTGTTGGCGTTGCGGTCGAAGCGTTCGCGGCGCGGTTGATCGAAGCGCGGCTCAGCGCGTTCTGGACGTTCCGTGCGCTCACGACGTGGCTCACGCACTTCGCGTGGCTGTTCGTTTGCGGCTTCTTGGCGCGGCTCTCTCCGGGGCTCTTTGCGGGCCTCTTGGCGCGGCGCGCGCTCTTCTTGCGGCTGCTCAGCAGCTTCCAGAATGGCGACTTCGCGGGCCGGGCGTTCACGGCGTTCGCCACGTTCGCGTCCGCGACCACCGCGCTCATTTCGTTCATTGCGGCCACGGCCACGCGGGCGTTCTTCTTCGCCCCCTTCAGTTTCCGGCAATTCGCTGATGGAGGGGCCAACCCAATCGATCTTCTTGTTGATCAGCTTTTCAATCTCGTCGAGATAGCGCTGATCGGCGCGGGTGATGAGCGTGTAGGCGACGCCTAAGCGGC
Source organism: Beijerinckiaceae bacterium (assembly GCA_947453155.1). Taxonomy (GTDB): domain Bacteria; phylum Pseudomonadota; class Alphaproteobacteria; order Rhizobiales; family Beijerinckiaceae; genus Terripilifer. The sequence goes on from CANGFE010000120.1 coordinate 1,978, forward strand.
CAGCACGACCAGTACGGCCGATGCGGTGCACATAATCTTCAGCATGGTTGGGCACATCGAAGTTAAACACATGGCTGACGTCGGGAATATCAAGACCGCGTGCGGCGACGTCTGAGCAGACGAGGAGCGTAATATCGCCATTCTTGAAATTATCGAGCGAGACCATGCGTGCACGCTGATCCATATCGCCGTGCAAAGCGCCGGCAGCAAAACCATGCTTTTGCAGCGACTTGTGCAGAATGGCGACATCGCGTTTGCGATTGCAGAAGATGATGCCGTTTTTGAGATCCACCGCGTCGCGGATGAGGCGACGCAGAGTTTCGCGCTTCAAGCCGCCGCCATGCGAGGCGACAAGGCCCTGCGTGATCGTGGTGGCAGTTGAGGAGGCGCGAGCCACTTCGACGCGCGCAGGATTGCTCAGAAATTGCTCGGTGAGACGGGTGATTTCCGGCGGCATGGTGGCCGAGAAGAAAAGCGTCTGGCGCGTGAAGGGCACGAGCTTGCAGATTTTTTCAATGTCCGGAATGAAGCCCATGTCGAGCATGCGGTCGGCTTCGTCAATGACGAGAATTTCAATGCCGGTGAGCAACAGCTTGCCGCGCTCAGCAAAATCGAGCAGACGACCAGGTGTGGCAATCAGCACATCAGCGCCGCGCATGATTTTGGCTTCTTGATCAGCGAAAGACACGCCCCCAATCAGCAAGGCGACATTGAGTTTGTGGTTCACGCCATATTTAACGAAGCTCTCTTCGACCTGTGCGGCGAGTTCGCGTGTCGGCTCGAGAATGAGCGTGCGCGGCATGCGGGCACGGGCGCGCCCGCTTTCGAGACGCGACAGCATCGGCAAGGTGAAGGCCGCCGTCTTGCCGGTACCGGTTTGCGCAATGCCCAACACATCGCGACCGGCGAGTGCATGGGGAATGGCTTGTTCTTGAATGGGGGTGGGGGTGGTGTAGCCCGAAGCTACAACGGCTTGCAGAACTTTCTCGCTCAGGCCGAGTTCATCGAATGTCATATGTTGGTTTGCCTAACGCAGCGGATTTAGGGCCCTGGGCCACCGCTCACTTTGCGCGATCATGGAAATTTCGGGAGCGCTGCCAGAGGGGCGGCGGAACGGGTGGACGGGCTCGCGCGGAGGCCGGTGCACCGAGGACAGGGATAGCCGGAAC